>NC_014315.1:1580000-1929714 GCF_000143085.1 Nitrosococcus watsonii C-113
TAGACGGTGATAGCCCGGTACACGAAAGGGTCTTACGAGTGAAATTGAGTAGGGCGGGACACGTGTTATCCTGTCTGAATAGGGGGGGCCCACCCTCCAAGGCTAAATACTCCCTACCGACCGATAGTGAACGAGTACCGTGAGGGAAAGGTGAAAAGAACCCCGTAGAGGGGAGTGAAAGAGAATCTGAAACCGTATGCGTACAAGCAGTGGGAGCACCTTGAGGGGTGTGACTGCGTACCTTTTGTATAATGGGTCAGCGAGTTACTTTCAGTGGCAAGGTTAACCGAGAAAGGGGAGCCGAAGGGAAACCGAGTCTGAACAGGGCGACTGTAGTCGCTGGGAGTAGACCCGAAACCGGGCGATCTAGCCATGGCCAGGGTGAAGGTGGGGTAATTCCCACTGGAGGCCCGAACCCACTGATGTTGAAAAATCAGGGGATGAGCTGTGGTTAGGAGTGAAAGGCTAAACAAGCTCGGAGATAGCTGGTTCTCCCCGAAAGCTATTTAGGTAGCGCCTCATGTATCACTCCTGGGGGTAGAGCACTGTTTCGGCTAGGGGGGCGTCTAGCCTTACCAAACCGAGGCAAACTCCGAATACCGGGAAGTGCAATCATGGGAGACACACAGCGGGTGATAAGGTCCGTTGTGGAAAGGGAAACAGCCCAGACCGTCGGCTAAGGTCCCAAAATTATCGCTAAGTGGGAAACGATGTGGGAAGGCGAAGACAGCCAGGAGGTTGGCTTAGAAGCAGCCATCCTTTAAAGAAAGCGTAATAGCTCACTGGTCGAGTCGGCCTGCGCGGAAGATGTACCGGGGCTCAAGCGATATACCGAAGCTGCGGGTGCGAATTCTCTTTAAGGGGAATTTGCGCGGTAGGGGAGCGTTCCGTAGGCTGTTGAAGGTGTGCTGAGAGGCATGCTGGAGGTATCGGAAGTGCGAATGCTGACATGAGTAACGATAAAGGGGGTGAGAGGCCCCCTCGCCGAAAGCCCAAGGGTTCCTGCGCAACGCTAATCGGCGCAGGGTGAGTCGGCCCCTAAGGCGAGGCCGAAAGGCGTAGTCGATGGGAAACCGGTTAATATTCCGGTACCTGTTATAACTGCGATGGGGTGACGGAGAAGGCTAGGCTAGCCGGGTGTTGGAAGTCCCGGTTCAAACGTGTAGGGAGCGCTCTTAGGAAAAACCGGGAGCGCCTATTCCGAGGCGTGATGACGAGCCTCCTTAAAGGAGGCGAAGTGGTTGAGGCCCTGCTTCCAGGAAAAGCCTCTAAGCATCAGGTTATAGCGGACCGTACTCGAAACCGACACAGGTGGGTGGGGTGAGAATCCTCAGGCGCTTGAGAGAACTCGGGTGAAGGAACTCGGCAAATTGACACCGTAACTTCGGGAGAAGGTGTGCCCTCGGTAAGTGAAGGCCCTTGCGGCTGGAGCTGAAAGGGGTTGCAGTGACCAGGTGGCTGCGACTGTTTATTAAAAACACAGCACTCTGCAAACTCGTAAGAGGAAGTATAGGGTGTGACGCCTGCCCGGTGCCGGAAGGTTAAGTGATGGGGTCAGCCGTAAGGCGAAGCCTTTGAACGAAGCCCCGGTAAACGGCGGCCGTAACTAT
Source organism: Nitrosococcus watsonii C-113 (assembly GCF_000143085.1). Taxonomy (NCBI): domain Bacteria; kingdom Pseudomonadati; phylum Pseudomonadota; class Gammaproteobacteria; order Chromatiales; family Chromatiaceae; genus Nitrosococcus; species Nitrosococcus watsonii. Next base: position 1,581,611 of record NC_014315.1, read on the forward strand.
AACGGTCCTAAGGTAGCGAAATTCCTTGTCGGGTAAGTTCCGACCTGCACGAATGGCGTAACGATGGCCACACTGTCTCCACCCGAGACTCAGTGAAATTGAATTGGCTGTGAAGATGCAGTGTACCTGCGGCAAGACGGAAAGACCCCGTGAACCTTTACTATAGCTTTGCACTGGATTTTGAACCTGCTTGTGTAGGATAGGTGGGAGGCAATGAAGCGTGATCGCTAGATTGCGTGGAGCCATCCTTGAAATACCACCCTGGCATGTTTGGAGTTCTAACCTAGGCCCGTTAACCGGGTCGGGAACAGTGCATGGTGGGTAGTTTGACTGGGGCGGTCTCCTCCCAAAGGGTAACGGAGGAGCGCGAAGGTACCCTCAGCGCGGTCGGAAATCGCGTAGTGAGTGCAAAGGCAAAAGGGTGCCTGACTGCGAGACGGACAGGTCGAGCAGGGGCGAAAGCCGGTCTTAGTGATCCGGTGGTTCTTAGTGGAAGGGCCATCGCTCAACGGATAAAAGGTACTCCGGGGATAACAGGCTGATACCGCCCAAGAGTTCATATCGACGGCGGTGTTTGGCACCTCGATGTCGGCTCATCACATCCTGGGGCTGTAGCAGGTCCCAAGGGTATGGCTGTTCGCCATTTAAAGTGGTACGCGAGCTGGGTTTAGAACGTCGTGAGACAGTTCGGTCCCTATCTGCCGTAGGCGTTGGAGATTTGAGAGGAGCTGCTCCTAGTACGAGAGGACCGGAGTGGACGGACCTCTGGTGTTCCGGTTGTCACGCCAGTGGCATTGCCGGGTAGCTATGTCCGGAAGGGATAACCGCTGAAGGCATCTAAGCGGGAAGCCTTCCTTAAGATGAGATCTCCCTGAACCTACGAGGTTCCTGAAGGGTTGTTGGAGACGACAACGTTGATAGGCGGGGTGTGGAAGCGCAGTAATGTGTGAAGCTAACCCGTACTAATGGCCCGTGAGGCTTGACCATATAACACCCAAGCGAGTTGGGCGTGTTGCCTAGAGAGACTTCTCTTTTTTGCCTGGTGGCCATAGCGAGTAGGTCCCACCCGATCCCATTCCGAACTCGGAAGTGAAACTGCTCAGCGCCGATGATAGTGTGGGATTACCCATGTGAAAGTAGGTCACTGCCAGGCGCCTTAAATAGAAGCCCCCAGCGGGATAACTCCCGCTGGGGGCTTTCCTTTTTCGCTTTGTTAATCTTTAGAATGTGCTAATGTGCTATAGAATTAAAAACCCTTGCCTGCGCTGCTAATAAAGTTAAAATTACAGTAATATTCGAACCATATGCTTGGTGGGTTTATTGTTCTTTTTTTCCATTTTATTGCGGCGCCGTTCGCAGTCGTACATGCTTTATTATTTAAACGCGACCATCGCGCTGCACTAGGCTGGGTTAGTGTTTCGATTTTATTCCCCATTGCGGGTCCTGTGCTGTATTTTTTTTTTGGTGTTAACCGCATTCGCCATAATGCTCGAGAGGTTACCGGCTGGAAATCCAGGTTGCCTTATTTTGGTTACGAGCGAGGCGATGTATTTTTACCGCAAGCCCCCCCCCCGGAGGTAGATGCTTATCCGCTAGTGCATGTGGGTTGGCGTACGACAGCGACTCCACTAATAGCAGGAAATGCCGTAAGTTTTCTTAGGAATGGCGACGCTTTTTATCCACGGCTGATCGAAGCTATTAAGTCTGCGCAGGTACGAATTTGGATTTCCAGTTATATTTTTTCTGGTGATGGTATTGGTATGGAGATTGTCGCCGCTCTTACAGACGCTGCAGAAAGAAATGTGGATACACGCGTCTTGGTGGACGGTGTTGGTGCCTGGTATTCGTTACATAGTTTACGGCGATCTCTGAAGTGTACAGGTATCCGATACGCTGAATTTTTGCCGCCACGGCTACTGCCGCCATCACTTCACATTAACTTGCGTAACCATCGCAAGATTGCAATTATCGATACTGAATATGCCTTTTTCGGAGGGCTTAATATTGATAATCGTCATTTTGTTACCTCTCCTCGAATTGATAATCCACATGAGGATGTACATTTTGAATTATATGGTCCAGCAGCAACTAGTTTAGCCAAAGTTTTCTCCCATGATTGGTATGCCGCCACGCGTGAAATGCTTGTAGTAACGGCTGGTAATGGAGATAAACGGGGTAGCTCATTTGCCCGGGTAATTGAAGATGGTCCAGATGAGGGATTAGACCGGTTAGCTATGACTCTCCTCGGCTTGGTGGGTGGAGCATGTCGGCGAATCCGTATTATGACACCTTATTTTCTCCCCCATCGTGAATTGGTAGGTGCTCTTCAAGGTGCTGCTGTACGTGGCGTCACTGTGGAAGTCTTGCTTCCGCAACAGTCTAATCTACGTTATGTGGATTGGGCAACCCAGCATTCATTATGGGAGTTGTTGCAGTGGGGTGTACATATCAGTTTGAAGCCCTTACCCTTTGCCCATAGTAAACTTTTTATAGTGGATGATGACTATGTGCTTGCTGGTTCATCTAATCTAGATCCGCGCAGTTTGAGACTAAATTTCGAAGTGGGCGTAGAATTGTTTGATACTAGACTGGCAAAGATTGTTAATAATTATTTCGATGATGCTTGGAAAGATGCACGAGTGCTACAATTAGAAGATTTAGATCAGCGCTCCGTACCAACTCGGTTGCGGGATGGTTTTTTTTGGTTGTTTTCAGCCTATCTATAATTACGAAATTAAAGCTGCTATCCTATTCTGAGTCTTAAAGTGGTTTTTATTTTATACAAATGACTGATTTTAGGCCTCTAATGCGCGCTTTTTTCTCTGCTGGTAATACCCGTAATTATGCGTTTCGCAGGCAACAACTGCAAAGCTTGCACCGATTAATTTTCGAACATGAAGAAGAAATCATTCGAGTACTAGCCGCTGACTTTGGTAAGCCAACAGCAGAGACTTATGCTAGTGAAATTGCTTTTCTATACCAAGAAATCAACCATACCCTCAAACATCTTCGTAACTGGATGCGACCAAAGAAAGTATCCACGCCCCTGGTTCTTCAACCCAGCAAAAGCCGTATATATTTCGAACCCAAGGGAGTAGTTTTGGTTGTTGGTCCTTGGAATTATCCTTTTCAATTGACGTTAGCCCCAGTAGTTGCTGCCATGGCGGCTGGTAATTGTGTGGTAATTAAACCTTCAGAACTTACTCCCCAAACTTCAGCTTTGATAAAGCACTTAATTAACAATTATTTTTCGCCAGAATATCTGGTTGTGGTAGAAGGAGAAGGCGCCCAGATTGTTCCGGAGTTAATTGATAAATATCACTTTGATCATATTTTCTTCACGGGTTCGACCCGGGTGGGTGCTATGATTGCTGAACAAGCCGGACGTCATCTAATTTCTACTACCTTGGAACTAGGAGGGAAAAGCCCCGCAATTGTAGAGCGTTCTGCTACCTTTGAAGTAGCCGCTAGGCGCTTGTTATGGGGTAAGTTTTTTAATAGCGGGCAAACCTGCGTTGCACCTGACTATCTTCTCTTAGATGAAGAGATAGCTGATTCATTCATAGAAATTCTTAAAAACAACTTATTAAAATTTTATGATGATCCCTCCCAAGCTAGCCGTCATCTTGCTCGAATTGTAGGTAAAGAGCGCTGGAAAACACTAGTAGGTTACCTGGAACAGGGAAAAATATTGTATGGTGGGCAATATAATGAAGAGAGGCTCTACATTGCTCCGACCTTATTACAAGTTACAGATTTGTCCCAATCCGTGATGCAAGAAGAAATTTTTGGCCCTATCTTGCCTATTATTACCTATCAGAACTGCTCTGAAGCATTAGAAATTATTGAAAGAAATCCTTACCCGCTTGCTTTTTATCTTTTTACTCGTGAAAAGAAAAAGCAGAACTGGTACTTAGAGCATGTTCAGTTTGGTGGAGGTGCTATTAATAATGCCATGGTGCATCTCAGTAACCCAAACCTGCCTTTTGGCGGAATTAACCAATCGGGGCATGGACGATACCATGGCTATGAAGGATTTTCCGCATTTAGTAACCATAAGAGCGTACTCCATAGCGATACCTGGTTTGATCCTGATTTCAAATACCCTCCTTATTCTAAAACCACTTTAAAGTGGTTTCGCCGTTTGTTGGGATAATCTATTTTCGGTAGTCCTGCATTGTGAGTGATAATCGGGATCGGGTTGTTGGGCAAAGGGTCGCATTATAATGGTGGACAAAATACCCAATAGCGCCGACATGGTTTTCTAATTTCTTAGAGGATGTCCCTACCCCGTTACTCCCATTTTTAATAATATCAGTACCACCGCATTGGGGACAGTTCATGGCTATCTCCTTGAGAAATCTATACAAATAGATAGAGCATAACCACTCAATATCAATGCCCGCTTAATAATTCCACTTCAGCCCTTTCCCCTATTATCCAGAAAAAATACGCTTAGATTCAATGGCCCCCATAGATAACTCGCGATAAGTGATATTATCGTGGGTTAAGATCGCGGGACAACTTTAGAATATATTGTTTGTACTATTATGTGAAATAACATATTATGTAATATTTTATTTTAAACATTATTCGGCTAAGGAGACTCCACATGGGACGTCCCGGCGTGACTTATAGAGAAGTAGCCGAAGCCGCCACGCAGCTAACCCAACAAGGCCATATTCCCACCGTAGATGGGGTGCGGGCGCGGCTGGGCACCGGCAGTAAAAGTACGATTGGCCCCTTGCTCAAGCAATGGAAGGCCCAGCATGCGGCGCGGGTAAGTGAATCCGAAACGGGTTTGCCGGTGGAATTGGTGGCGGCGGTGAAAGGGCTCTATGAGAGTCTGCAGCAGCAGGCCCAGAGCCAAATGGACACCGTAAAGGAAGAGACCCAGACCCAGGTGGAAGCGGCCCGGGAGGCACAAGCCGCGGCGGAGGCGCGTCAGCGGGAATTAGAAAGGGCCTTGGAAGCCAAAGAGGCGGCGTGTGCTCAATTAGACGCTGAAAAAGCCACCCTGAAAGTCGCTTTGGAGGACACCCAGCGGGTCCAGCTCACGGTGCAGGCGGAGGCAGCGGGCTTGCGGGAGCGCCTTGAAGACCGCACCCAAGTCGTGCAGGACCTTAAGCATCAGTGGGCCCAAGCCCAGGCCAATCTGGAGCATTATCGGGAATCGATCCGAGCGCAGCGACTACAGGAGCGAGCCGATGCTAGGCGACAGCTTCAGCAGCTCGAGCAAGCCTTAAAGGAAAGTCGGGCGGAAAATCAGGCGTTTCAGGCAACCTACGGTCGGCTGGAGAAGGAGCAGATCCGGCTCCAGGCGGAGTGGGATCAGTTGCATACGGAGAAGACCTCTCTAAGCGAGCAAGTGGAGCAACTCAACCAGAAGCTTGAACAAACCCAGCAGCAGTGGGCAGAAAGGGAAGGGCGATATCAGACTTTAGGCCAGGCTTATCAAGAAGCAATTGCCAAGGTGGAGACTCATAAAAAAAACCTCCTTGAAGTGGAAAAGCAAAAGGCGAGGACACAGGAGAAGATGGAAACATTGATTGCTGCCCTCCAAAAAGCGGAGGATAAAATCGATGGGCTGCAAAGCTAAAAGCAGGTCTTGGCCCAGGAGAAAGCCGCTATCGAGGGGCAGTTTAAACGAAGTTAGGCTGGGTCACCGCATCACTTTTTGTGCAAAAACTGCAGGAATTTCCACAACAAAACAAGCTCACGCAGGCATTGCAAGAATATGGACGCCTACTCCGTACATTTCACATTCTACGCTGGTATGCCGATGAAGCCGAACGCCGGCGCATTAATCTTCCGCTCAATAAAGGCGAAGCGCTGCACTCTCTACGCGCGGTTATTACCGTCGCTAATAAAGGCGTGCTCCGACGCAAACAAGAAGGCGGAGTGGGATCATTGCATACGGAGAAGACCTCTCTAAGCGAGCAAGTGGGGCAGTTAAACGAAGCTTTAACGCACACTCAGCAGCAGCGGGCAGAAAAGGCCCCGGTATTTTCGGGGCCTTTTCTTGAGATAATTTAATAATTTAATTGAGTGACTACTCATCACCACCAAAAATTCCTAAAAGCTGCAGCAGGCTTAGGAATAAATTATAAATCGCCACATACAGACTAACCGCAGCCATGATATAGTTAGTTTCACCCCCATTAACAAGCAAGCTAGTTTGAAACAAAATAAAGCCTGACATTAACAGGATAAACATGGCAGAAACGGCCAAAGATAGGGCAGGAATTTGGAATAACATGGCGGCTAACCCAGCAAGAAAGGCTACTAAAATACCTACCATTAGAAAACCGCCAATAAAGCTAAAATCTTTACGGGTCGTTAGGGCATAGCCTGAAAGGCCAAGGAAAATAACGCCAGTACCCCCTAATGCGAGCATAACGGTTTCATGACCATTGGGTAGACCCAGGTAGAAATTAAGAATAGGTCCTAATGTATAGCCCATAAATCCGGTGAGAGCAAAGATAGCCGCTAATCCCCACGCGCTATTGCGTAGCGCATTAGTTAGAAATAATAAACCAAAATAGCCTATCAATGTAATTATCCAATGCACAGGGGGGGCATTAACCGCCATAGCAACCCCTGCAGTGACAGCGCTAAAAAGCAGAGTTGCAGCAAGAAGAGTATAGGTATTACGCACCAGTTTATTAGTTGCGGGTACCGAAGAGGTTTTCTGTAAAACTACTTGATCGTTGTAACGCATCACATCTCATCCTTACTCTAAAAATGTAGGAGTTTCGCTAAGGCTAGCAACCGCTTAGCGATTTAGTTCTTAGCTTACTTAGTTTTATCGAAAATAGCAATAGTTGAATTTCTTTGTTATCTTTATGATGATCAATGGAGGGCTGGCCGAGAGGTTGAAGGCGCTGGTCTTGAAAACCAGAAGGGGTAAAAAACCCCTCCAGGGTTCGAATCCCTGGCCCTCCGCCATAAATAGTAGATTTTACTATGCGAAAGACATATAACGATGGGCTCGTATTGTTAAGAGAAAAGGGGTAGTTTCAATGGTGGCATCATTACGCCTTAGCCGCAAACCTGGTAACGGTGGCTCTTCTGGAAGAGGCCGAAGACGAGGAAGACGATCATAACGGGTTGCTGGATAAAAGATAGGCAATACCGCCCGTTTTTGTGCTCGCCGTGTTCTTTTCTCTTCTATAATTCTCCAGGCAATATTAGCACGAGGATGGATATGAGGAGGGTTAACAATAGCTAAACGCTCATTAAAGGCAAGTCGATCTAAGCGAGATAAATCAGCTTTAATTAATAAAGGGTTACTTTGGGCCTTTTCAAGGCGTACTTCTAAACGGCGTCGGGCTTCTTCTATATCAATACTTTCAATTTTTGGTAAACGACTCCAAATAAAACTTACTGACTCCGGCACTTGTTCTAAAATCACAAATTTTCGTGTTGCCTGCCGTCTGTGTAAGCGAGCATGTCCTAAAGATGCGAGAGCAATTTTAATTAAAGGCCGTAATAGGGAGGTACCCATTTCTTGATTTTGTTCTTCAATTTTAATTCCATCTATACTTTTTAAAGCTTCTTGTAAATCAGCTTTAGCTTGATTAACGTGATGGATGGTTTCTAAAGTAGTATAAGAAACACCAACTAAGGCAGGGCAGATACAGGTAGAAATTGGATCCTGACCATCACGATAATCGATTGCAGTAACTATTTGACGAACTTGTACGCGGGCTTTAAAAGGATCTTTTTCATGCCAGACCCATAAAGGATAACTTTCTTCTTCTCTTAAGAGCCGATCGAGTATCCTTAATTGAATCTCTAAATGATGCATTGCGGTAGCAAGAGTAGCACGGAGTTGGCTATTTATATTATTCATAATAGCATTATCGTATTTAACATAATATGTATTATACGAACATTAATTAATCATCATCAGAGCAATATCTGTGAAAAAAGATTACTCAAACCAATTTCCCCAAAAAAAAGGAATTATATATCTTAATCATGCGGCTGTTGCACCTTGGCCTCGTCAAACGGCTGAGGCGGTTAAGCGTTTCGCTGAAGAGAATGTCACCATAGGGGCTTGGCGTTACCCCCACTGGTTGGAGACGGAAAAACAGCTACGGGAATTAGCTTGCCGCCTAATTAATGCCCCCTCAACAGATGATATTGCCTTAATTAAAAATACCTCAGAAGGTTTATCTATCGTCGCTAGCGGCTTAGACTGGCAAGCTGGTGATAACATCGTAACGAGCAATCAAGAATTTCCCTCTAATCTTATTCCTTGGCAGGTATTAACAAAACGGGGTGTCCAATTACGTGAAACAAATTTATCAGCGGAACCTACCCCCGAAGACTCATTATTAGCTCAAATAGACGAGAAAACCCGCCTACTGACTATCAGTTCTGTCCAATACGCATCAGGTCTAAAGATGGATCTGGAGAAAATAGGCCAGTTTTGCCGACAGCGAAATATATTATTTTGTGTCGATGCCATTCAAAGCTTAGGATCGCTAAATTTTGAATGCCAAACTATTCATGCTGATTTTGTAATTGCCGATGGCCATAAATGGATGCTAGGTCCAGAAGGCATGGGCATATTCTATTGTCGACCCGAAGCAAAAGAAAAATTACAGCTTCATCAATTCGGATGGCATATGGTGGAAGAAATGGGGGATTACGATAACAAAGTTTGGAGTATCGCCCGATCAGCACGCCGATTTGAATGCGGTAGTCTTAATATGATAGGAATTTTCGCGCTCAAAGAAAGCTTAGATTTATTAATTAATAAGGTTGGCATAGACCAAGTGGAACAGGCAGTTCTCGCAAACACGGCTTATCTTGTTGAAAGAATTCAAGCTGAACCAAAACTCCAATTACTCTCTCCCAGTTCTCCAAATCAATATTCTGGTATTGTCACCTTTAAACATCAAAGAGTAAACTCATCTATTCTCTATCGCCACCTAATAGAGCAAGGAATAATATGTGCTCTACGTGGAGGTGGTATTCGCTTTTCTCCCCATTTTTATACACCCAAGACAGAGCTTGTACAAGCCTTAAACGTATGCCTAAACGTTTAAGGTATTATTAACAAAAATAATACAAGGCCAAAAATACTATTGGGTTAGTACTCTTGGCTTAAACTTGTCGCCTAATTATCTTTTGCTTTATCAATTTCAAGTTTTAACAACTCTGGATTAACGATTTGAGATTTACTTCCACCTCCTGTTTCCATGAAACCCACGCCAACCATTAGAAGAATAAATGCAGCCACACCTATAGCAATATAAATTAACTGTTTATCCATTATAACCTCTTATTTATCAAATATATTTGATTACTAACCCTCAAGCAGGCGCTACTACTTCGGAAAATAAGGAGAAAAAATTTTCTGCTGTTAAATCCTCAAGATTTGCTAACGATGTTTTCCGCAGATCTGCCATGCATTGGGCAACATAACGAACATAAGCGGGTCTGTTGGGTGTACCCCGATGAGGTACTGGCGCTAAGTAAGGAGAATCGGTTTCTATCAGCAAACGATTAGATGGGACTTGGGTAGCCACTTTACGTAAATCTCCTGCATTACGAAAAGTAATAATTCCCGAGAAGGAAATATAAAACCCCAAATCTAAACCCTCCTTTGCTGTTTCCCAATCTTCTGTAAAACAATGAAGGACACCTCCTACTTCATCTGCGCCTTCTTCTTTCAGGATACGCACCGTATCTTTTTTAGCTTGCCTAGTATGTATAATAAGTGGTTTTCTGCATTCTTTTGCTGCTGCAATGTGAACCCGCAAACGCTCACGCTGCCATGCCAAGTCCCCTTCACTGCGAAAATAGTCTAAGCCGGTTTCTCCAATAGCCACCACCTTTGGAGTAGCCGCTAATTTTAGTAATTCTCCCGCACTAATCTTAGCGTCTTTATTGGCATTAGGATGTATGCCAATGGAAGCCGACACCTCAGCGTATTCCTGCGCTAATGCACAAATGTCAGGAAAGGTTTCTAAGTCCACTGACACACATAGCATATGGCCAATTCCTGCTTTTCGCGCTTCCTGCATTACAGGATGCACTGAACCATCAAACGGAGTCAAATCAAGCAAGTTCAAATGGCAGTGAGAATCGATCAACATAAAAATCTATACATCATATTTATGAAAAATAGTATAATAATACCATTTACTTACATCGTATGAGTTGATTTTTCAGATTTAAGCATACCGGCTAAATATGTCTCTATTTTATCCCGAGCTGCACCACCATTGATATCATTAAATTGAATACCAATTCCCGCAGCTCGATTACTTTGAGCCCCTCTCGGAGTAATCCAAACTACCTTACCTGCAACGGGAATCTTCTCTACCTCCCCCATTAAAGTAAGCAGCATAAAAACCTCATCTCCAATATGATAATTTCTATTAGTAGGTATAAATAATCCTCCATTTTTAGTAAAAGGGATATAAGCATGGTAGAGAGCATTGGTATCTTTAATACTCAAAGATAATATACCTTGCCGAGGAGGTAAAGAAGAATCGGATCGATTAGGTATGCTCATGGTGAGACTCGCTAAAACACATTAACCATTGAATGAGTATCCCTTCTAGTAGGAGCTGAGAATTAATATTAATTTGTCCTTTCCACATTTCCCGGTTGCAAGTAGCCTTCTTTTGCAAGGTAAAGAGCATTTCAAAAGTTGCCCTTCGTACAAGCAACTGAAGCGAATCAGCAACATCGCGATTTACCAAAAACCTTTTGGAAACCCCGCTTCTGAGACGAAGCATATCTCCTGCTAGCGTAGACATCCAATATAGCGGTTCTCCCAAGTCATTCTTAAGGCAATTTTTTACCATCTCAAAAAGATCCAATTCACCTTGAGCTAAAGAAAAAAGGTTATTGAGGAAATCCTTACGGTAAGATAAAAAGTCCTGTTCCGCATACTCTAAAGCACGCAAAGGCCCCCCTCCGGATAACATTAGCAAAGTCATCGGATCTAGATCCATAGAAGATGAGAGGCGCTGCTGTAGCCATACTTGTGCCTCTTGGGATTTAAGTGGCGCAAAAAAGAACTGTTGACAACGGCTACGAATAGTGATGGGCAACTGTAAAAATGCAGAGGTAATAAGAACTAAGACTGTTTTACTAGGAGGTTCTTCTAAGATCTTAAGTAAACTATTAGCAGCATTCAAAGTCATTTCTTCAGCAGGAAAAATGGCAACTGTCTTAAATAATGATTGCCGCGCCTTAAGTGCTAGGTGGGACTGGAGCTGCCGAATCTGATTCACTGAGATCGTTTGCTTTCCTTCCTTAGGGGAAAGAGTCATGTTGTCAGGGTGACTGCCAGCGCACTGCAAGCGGCATCCAGAACAAGAACCGCAACCATAGCCTCCTTTTTGTGGATATTCACAGGAGAGAGCCTGAATCAAATTAGACGCAAAAGCCCGTTTTCCCATCCCCACTGGACCCGCTAACAATATAGCGTGGGGCATACGTTTTACAATTTGGGATGCCATAAGTCTATTCCAATGCGGCTGATGCCAAGGATAAAACTCAGACATCCTGATTTACTTCTAAGAATGCTATCATTACTTTCTGAATAGCTTCCTGCACTTTTAATAAAGGTAGCGAAGAATCAATTAGGCAATATTGGGCTGGATATCTTTTAGCCAAGGAAAGGTAGGTCATACGAACACGATCAAAAAAATCAATCTTTTCCTGTTCAAAGCGATCTAGCTGCTGGCAGCGAGTCGCAGCCCTTTGTAATCCAAGCCTCGCAGGGACATCAAATAAAAGAATTAAATCCGGGCGTAAGCCATTAAGTGCCCAACTTTCAAGTGTCGCAATACGTGATAAAGGGAGTTTCCGCCCTCCTCCTTGATAAGCATAGCTAGCGCTTGTAAAGCGATCGCAGAGAATCCACTTTCCCGCTGCTAGAGCAGGAAGAATCACCTGTTGCACATGTTCTACACGAGCCGCAAACATCAATAGAAGTTCCGTATCGGCAGACATGCTTTCTAGCCTCGGCGACAATAATAATTCTCGAATCTGTTCCCCCAATAAAGTACCACCAGGCTCACGAGTAACAACGACATTTTTCCCTGCACTCTGAAGCAACTGCTGAATAAATGTAAGCTGAGTACTTTTTCCAGCTCCCTCAATACCTTCAAGCGCTATAAAAGGCATGATTAATTATTATTCTGCCTACCTAATTGATAGTTTCGTACTGCTTCCTTATGTTCTTTAAAGGTAGCCGAGAAATGATGGCTGCCATCACCACGAGAAACAAAATAGAGTGATTTTTCTCCTGCTGGGTGAAGTGCTGCTTGTAATGCTCCAAGACTAGGCATACAAATAGGTGTTGGAGGAAGTCCAGAACGGGTATAGGTATTATAAAGTGTATCTTTTTTTAAATCCTGGCGCCGTAAATTTCCATCAAAATGATTTCCTAGACCATAGATAACCGTTGGATCAGTTTGTAAGCGCATTCCTCTTTGAAGACGCCGCACGAATACGCCAGCAATCAAAGGCCGCTCTTTGGTCAGTGCGCTCTCCCGTTCAATGATGGAGGCTAGTATCAAAGCATCGTAGGGATTTCGGTAAGGAAGCTCAGGTTCACGATTTTCCCATTCTTGAGCTAGGTGATTTTCCATAAGTTGATAGGCGCGTTGCAAAAAATCCAAGTCAGTGGTATTAGCAGGGAAAAAATAAGTATCAGGGAAAAATCGGCCTTCTGGATGTTCACGAGGATAACCAAGACGTATCATGATCTCAGAATCTAATAATTGTCGATTCAAGGTTTGTTGAAGATAAGGACTATTTTGGACAGCTTTTCTCACTTGCGGAAAAGTCCATCCTTCCACCAAGGTTAAGCTATATTGCTTTACCTTACCTATTACAATTTGGCGCAGAAAAGCCAACGGTGTTATTGCTGCCTGAATATGGTACTCACCGGCTTTAATGTCCTTGGCGACCCCCTGCCAACGAGCTAATAATACTAAATACAGAGGATGCTGTGCTAAAACTTCTCGTTGATGTAGTTCATTAGCAACGGAATATATTGTAGCACCGCTGGGAATTACCAAATGCAGACCTTGCTGGCCTATCTGAAGTGGTATATGAATGAAGCGATCATACTCAAATTTTAACCATAATATTCCTGATCCTACCGCGAATCCTAACAGCGCTAATAAAAAGAAAAATTTTTTACCCATGATATTACCTAACTGTTGCTCAATTAGAGTGAACGAGCTAGGATTGCATTAAATGCTGTAGGTGCCGCGTTACCGGGCCTAAGGGATATTGACTTTCTCCAAGACGGCGTACCGGCCATATCCCTATTAAACTGTTACAAATAAAAAGCTCTTCCGCTCTTTTGAGATCTGCCAGCATTAATGGGCGCACTACCGTTTTTAACCCCAAATTAAAAGCCTGCTTTAATATAAACTCTCGCATGACTCCAGCTACACCGCAGCCGCTTAAATCGGGGGTTTGTAAGTGGGCGTCTTGAACAATGAACAGGTTGCTCATAGTCCCTTCAATGACGTGCCCTTGGCTGTCTAGCATCAATCCTTCAGGAATCATTGGATTTTTCCATTCACTTCTAGCTAGCACTTGTTCTAAACGACTAAGGTGCTTTATACCTGCTAAGGAGGGGTTATAGCCTAGTGAAGTGCGGCAAACTCGAAGGGTAATCCCATACTCCATAAAAATGGATGGATAATTTGGCCAAGGATACACTGAAAGAATGCGAGTAGGTTGAGGTTGCGATGGCGGTTGATAACCGCGGCCCCCGCTGCCCCGAGTCACCATAATTTTCAATACCCCTCGAGAAATCCCCTGACAAACCTTAACTACCTCTTCGTCTAGAATTTCCCGCGCTATTGGCGGTATCAATAAACGACGACAACCCTCTTCTAACCGTTTTAAGTGAGATGAATAAAGTATAGCTCGTTCATCATGAATGGCGATTGTCTCGAATAAGCCATCACCATATTGTAAACCTCTATCGGTAACCTCAATGTCAGAGGCAACCTTGCCATTTACAAGGATCATTAAGGGTAAAACCAAAGCTCGATACTACCAAGCTATGGACTCATTCCAATTGGCGAAAAATTAAAGATCCATTGGTACCGCCAAATCCGAAGGAATTAGAAACAACAGTTTTAATTTTCATTTCCCGAGCGGTATTCGGCACATAATCTAAACCTTCGCATTCCGGATCAAGATTGAAAATATTAATCGTGGGAGGAGCAATTTGATCACGGATAGCGAGTACAGAAAATATAGCCTCTATTCCTCCCGCGGCACCTAGCAGATGCCCCGTCATAGACTTGGTAGAACTCACGGCGGTTTTTTGAGCATGACTTTTCAAAACTGCCTTAATCGCAAGAGCTTCCGCACGATCACCGGCAAGCGTAGAAGTACCATGGGCATTAATATAATCAATGTCTTCGCTATTGAGATGAGCGTCTTTTAGCGCATTTATCATACAACGAGCTGCCCCTTCTCCATCTCTTGGCGGCTGGGTCATATGGTAGGCGTCAGCGCTCATTCCAAAACCTACCACCTCGGCATAGATTCGAGCTCCACGCCGCTTAGCATGTTCCAACTCTTCTAGAACTACAATGCCGGCACCATCGCCTAGAACAAAACCATCCCGATCTTTATCCCAAGGCCGGCTTGCTGTTTCCGGTTCCTCATTACGAGTAGATAAAGCACGGGCGGATGCAAAACCACCTAGACCCGTGGGAGAAGTCGCCATTTCTGCACCCCCGGCTATCATTACCTTTGCCTCGCCACGCTGGATGATACGTGTTGCCTCACCGATATTATGAGTCCCGGTGGTGCAAGCTGTTACAATAGCGATATTAGGACCCTTCATGCCATAAAGGATAGATAGATTCCCGGCAATCATATTGATAATATTGCTCGGCACAAAGAAAGGAGAAATCTTACGTGGTCCCCCTTGGAGGTATGCACTGTGCCCAATTTCGATCCCATGCAGCCCACCAATACCCGAGCCAATAGCAACACCCACTTGAGTCGCGTTCGCTTCGTTAACTTCTAATCCCGAATCCTCAACAGCTTGCCTTGCCGCAGCGATGCCATAATGGATAAAGGGATCCATTTTACGGGCATCTTTTAAGGGGAGATAATGTTCAATATCAAATCCCTTTACTGCCCCTCCAAAGCGAACAGGAAAATTTGTAACATCAAAATTGGTAATAGATCCAATGCCACTCTTACCTGCTAATAAATTGGCCCAAGATTCCTTAACATCCAACCCCATTGGACAAACTGTACCAAGGCCCGTAACGGCAACCCGTTTATCAGACAACAATTCACTCCCTTTTAAATAAAGAAACGCGGCCGCATTATGGTATTTCCATGATACGGCCTGGCCTCTTGCTTTGGATCAATAAGCAGTATGCTTATCCTTGGCGTTCTTTAATATAATTAATAGCTTCTTGAACGGTAGAAATATTTTCCGCTTCTTCATCAGGAATCTCACACTCGAAGGCTTCTTCCAGTGCCATAACGAGTTCTACGGTATCTAATGAATCAGCTCCCAGATCATCCACAAAGGACGACTCATTAGCTACCTCTTCAGGATTTACGCCTAATTGTTCAACCACGATTTCTTTAACTCGTGTTTCTATATCACTCATAATAGTTTATTCCTCTAAAAAACAGCTTCACAGATTCATCTGCGGATGCTAGTTTATCGGTAACCCCCTAAAGCAACAAGACAATAAAAATAATATGCTTTTAAAGCTCTTAATAATAACTAGGCCATATAGAGTCCGCCGTTAACATGTAAAGT
The DNA here is from genome assembly GCF_000143085.1 of Nitrosococcus watsonii C-113. NCBI lineage: Bacteria > Pseudomonadati > Pseudomonadota > Gammaproteobacteria > Chromatiales > Chromatiaceae > Nitrosococcus > Nitrosococcus watsonii. The sequence continues at coordinate 1,597,410 of NC_014315.1, forward strand.
TTCTCCCGTAATATAACTCGCCTCTAAACTTGCAAGAAAAGCGACTGCAGCAGCAACTTCCTGGGCTTTGCCCAATCTGTTTAAGGGGATTTGCGCCAGCAATACTTTCCGTTGAGTATCAGCTAGATCGCGAGTCATATCGGTGTCTATAAAGCCTGGAGCTACAGTATTAACGGTAACCCCACGAGTTCCTACCTCCCGTGCAAGCGCTTTGGTAAAGCCTATCATGCCTGCCTTTGCAGCAGCATAGTTAGTTTGTCCTGCATTTCCCATCACACCGGTTACCGAAGCAATATTAATAATGCGTCCCCAACGAGTTTTTATCATACCCCGAAGGCATCCTTTTGAGAGACGATAAATAGCTGTTAGATTGGTATTAAGAATAGTTTCCCATTCCTCATCTTTCATACGCATTAGCAGATTATCATGGGTAATACCTGCATTATTGATCAAAACTGTGGGAGCACCGAGTTGCTCTGAAGTAACCGTAAGCGCTGAATCAATTGAAGCAGGATCAGAGACATCCAATACTATCCCCATACCTGGCCATTCCCGTTCAGCAAGGAAAGCACTAATTCCTTCAGCACCCGCCTTTGAGGTAGCCGTTCCAACTACCGTCGCTCCTTGAAGAGCAATTCCCTCGATAATAGCCCGACCGATTCCCCTACTCGCTCCAGTAATTAAAGCAATCTTACCTTCCAATTTCATGAACCATCTCCTGCCGTAATATTGAGCGCCTTCTCAAGGCCAGCCGGATCAGAAATAGGCAGTACCGTCATACTCTTATCAATTCGTCTGATGAGTCCCGTCAACACTTTTCCAGGTCCGCATTCAATCAATACATCCACCCCCTGAGATTTTAGCCAGGTTATCGTTTCCACCCAGCGTACAGGGTGATTCACTTGCCGAGCTAAAGCATCGCAAATAGTATGGGGATCTTCATTAACGGTCACATCTACATTATTTACTACTGGAATAGATGGCGTTTCAATCATATATTCTGATAAACGCTGGCGAAGCTGCTTTGCTGCTGGTCCCATAAGCTGGCAGTGAGAAGGAACGCTCACAGGAAGAAACACAGCCCGCTTTGCCCCCATTTCTTTAGCTTTACTCACCGCTCTGTGAATAGCATCAGTATGACCAGCAATCACCACCTGTCCCGGTGCATTGAAATTGACTGCTTCCACTATTTGGCCCTCAGAAGATTGCTCACAAATGCTTTTAACGACATCATCGGGGAGACCAAGGATAGCGGCCATTGCACCTTCTGGCTCTGATACCGCCTCAAGCATATAGCGCCCTCGATCTGCAACTAAGCCTATCGCCGATACAAATTCTAGAGCTCCAGCACAGACCAATGCTGTATATTCTCCTAGGCTGTGTCCAGCCATAAAATCTGGACTCCGCCCTTCCGCAGCGCACCAAATCCGCCAAACAGCCACCCCCGCTGCTAACATAGCTGGTTGGGTATAATCGGTACGGTTTAATTTCTCCTCTGGCCCTTCCTGCACCAACTTCCAAAGATCATATCTCACAGCGGCAGAAGCCTGGTCGAAAGTCTCTCGTACTTGGGGATAGGGTTCGTAAAAATCGGCTAACATCCCTATAGTTTGAGAGCCTTGCCCTGGAAACACAAATGCTAATTTATTCATTAAATCAGTATATTAACAGAGCTGAACCCCAGGTAAAGCCGCCACCAAAGGCTTCAAGTAAAAGGGTATCTCCTCGCTTGATTCGGCCATCACGGACCCCTATATCCAGCGCTAATGGGACTGAAGCGGCAGAAGTATTGCCATGAGTATCAACGGTAACAATCACTCGTTCCATAGAAAGATTTAACTTCTTAGCAGTAGCAGCAATGATCCGGATATTAGCTTGGTGGGGAATAAGCCAATCAATTTCCTGCTGAGTCATCCCATTAGCTGCCAACGTCTCCTCAACCATGTACTCCAGAGTGCGAACCGCTATCTTGAAAACTTCATTTCCTTTCATTTGAATGAAAGCTTCTCCCTGCTTCACTCGTTCATAAGCCTCAGAAATACCCGCAGGCACCGTCAATAGCTCTTGGTAACTGCCATCCGCATGAAGGTGAGTTGAAAGCACTCCTGGTTCCGAACTAGCCTGAAGTACTACCGCCCCAGCCCCATCACCAAATAGCACACAGGTGGAGCGATCACTCCAATCGATAATGCGAGATAAGGTTTCGGTACCCACAACTAAGGCGGTTTGGGCGCTACCAGTGCGAATAAACTTCTCGGCTATGCTCAAGGCATAAACAAAGCCGGTACAAACAGCTTGAATATCAAAAGCAGCAGAATCATGAATATCTAACCGCTGTTGAAGTAGGCAGGCCGTGCTGGGAAAAATTCGATCAGGCGTAGTAGTCGCCACGATGATAAGATCAATCTCTTGGGGTGCGATGGCTGCTGCTTCAATAGCCTTCCAAGCAGCTAATTCGGCAAGATCGCAAGCGGTTTGATCAGGTTCAGCCACATGTCGCTCTTTAATTCCCGTTCGTTCCCTGATCCATTGATCAGAAGTATCCACCAAGCGCTCTAAATCAGCGTTGGTGAGTACTCTTTTGGGAAGAAACCCTCCGGTTCCTATAATACGGGTATAGCTCAAACCACTTGTCCTTCCGATAACCACGGCTCCAAATGGGCACTGATATGTTTAGGTACATCTTTACGGGCTTCAATTACAGCAATATGAATTGCATGGGCAAAAGCTGTTATATCTGCTCCACCATGGCTTTTAATAACTACCCCATTAAGCCCTAGCAAATTAGCTCCATTATAACGTCGAGGATCCATCCGCTGGCGGAAGGCTTTAAGCACCGGGAAAACAAGGAAGCCCGCAAAGCGGGTAAGGTAGTTACGTTGAAACGACTCCTGGAGGTAATGGCGTACCATTCGAGCGACTCCTTCACTGGATTTTAATGCTACGTTGCCCACGAAGCCATCACAGACAACCACATCAACTCGGCCTTCGTAGACATCGTCCCCTTCTATAAACCCCGCATAGTTTAAATGACTCTGGGAAAGCATGCGGCCTGCCTGCTTGATTCGCTCATTCCCTTTTATAATTTCCGAGCCGATATTTAGCAGCCCTACCGAAGGTTCTTTAATGCTATCAATAGCACTGGCCAGCACCGATCCCATCAAGGCAAATTGGTACAAATTCTGAGCGCTTGAATCTACATTAGCGCCTAAGTCTAGCATATAGCAGTGTCCCCGAATTGTAGGCAAAGCTGAAACAATTGCTGGACGATCAATCCCCGGTAAAGTCTTGAGTACAAAGCGAGCAATGGCCATCAAGGCACCAGTATTACCAGCGCTTACACAAGCATCAGCCTTTCTGCTTTTAACTAGATTAATAGCTATTCGCATGGAAGAATCCTTTTTAGCCCGTAAAGCTTGTGAAGGCGTTTCGTCCATTTCAACTTTCTGTGAGGCATGCTGGATAGTCAAGCGTGTTCCCAATTCCCCCCGATGTGCTGCCACTAAATTATTTAACAGATCTTGATCTCCGATTAGGATTAACTTTACATTAATCATTTCAGAGAGCACTTTAAGTGCGGCAGGAACAACTACTTGGGGACCGTAATCGCCCCCCATTGCATCTAGCGCGATGGTAACATTCAATCCTAAAATGCCCTTATTCGTTTTCGTCTTCGCTTTCTTCTTTACTGAAGATTACCTTTTTCCCACGGTAGTAACCGTCCGTTGTAATATGGTGCCGACGATGAGTTTCTCCCGAGGAAAAATCCACAGAAAGTGTCGGCTTTTTTAGCCTATCGTGGGCGCGGCGCATACCCCTCTTAGATGGGGTTTTTCTATTTTGCTGAACAGCCATGTTAAAACTCCTTAAATTTACGAAGGGGATTCAATTTATACGAGTATTGGACGCCTTGTCCCTCTTTTTATTCAATCAGATCTGGAATTTCTGCTTCAGAACATTCACCCAATGGATGACTAACCGCGATCGGAAGTGCCAAAAGCAGCTCTTCTCTTACCAAGCGCCATAGAGATGCAGTTTCCTCTGGTTTTACGATCCACTGCTCACAGCTATCAGGCCAATGATAAATTTCCGTTTCATTTACCACCAGTTCAAGTCCAATTTGGGTATCAACAACAATATCTACAGGTTGCAAACACCGCTGACAGGCCAATCGTAATCGTGCTTTGACATGTCCTCGAACAAAACAGCGGCCTTCCTTATTGCAATTAAATGATAGTTCAGCCTCAGCGAACCCTTCTTTATCTAAAAGATCTAATTCCAGTCCCGGTATACATATAAGCGGTACCCGTCCTTGAATCCGCTGACCGGATTGAGCTAGTTTCCAAGGTAATACGTGATCCGATAAATTCGTTGGCATAAGCGAAACGCAGGGATTGTAACGGGCGATGCTATTACTGTCAAAATTTGGATAAATTAATGATTTAACTACGCAGTATTATAGAGTTCAATAATGTTCATATCACGCTCTTCCCGAGTTAGCTTAGCATTATCCGAGCGTTGGTTTTCTAATTTTTTTAGATATTCGGTATTAACATCACCCGTAACATAATCGCCCGTAAAACAAGAAACATCAAAACACGTTAGGGCAGGATTACGTTTCCGGACTGCATCGATAAGATCGGACAAATCTTGGTAGATTAGCCAATCTGCTCCTAGAATATCGGCGATTTCTTGCTCGGTACGGTTATGGGCAACCAGTTCACTTGCCGCCGGCATATCAATCCCATAGACATTAGGATAGCGTACAGGAGGTGAAGCCGAAGCAAAATACACTTTGTGGGCGCCCGCATCTCGTGCCATCTGGATAATTTGCCGAGAGGTTGTTCCACGCACGATAGAGTCGTCTATAAGCAGTACATTTTTACCCTTAAATTCTAAATCGATAGGATTAAGCTTCTGCCGAACTGACTTTTTCCGCTGCTTCTGCCCCGGCATAATAAACGTTCGGCCAATGTAACGATTCTTAATAAAACCTTCTCGATATACAATTCCCAGCACGTAGGCTAATTGTAAGGCTGCGCTACGACTAGTATCAGGGATCGGAATTACGACATCAATATCGTGATCTGGACGCTCCCGCAGTATTTTCTGAGCAAGCTTTTCCCCCATCCGCATTCGAGATTTATGCACTGAAACATCATCAATCATCGAATCAGGCCGGGCGAGATAAACATACTCAAAGATGCAGGGTGAATACATCGAACCATCAATACACTGCTGGATGTGAAGATCACCTTTCATATCAATAAAGATGGCTTCCCCTGGTGCTACATCGCGAACCAATTCATATCCTAATGCGTCAATTGCAACACTCTCAGAAGCAACAATGTATTCGGTCTTAGGAATTTTTTCACGTCTACCAAAAACTAGAGGACGAATTCCATAAGGATCCCGAAACGCCAATATACCATAGCCTGCGATCATTGCTACAACCGCGTATGCTCCGTGACAACGTTGATGCACCTGACTAACCGCAGTAAATAAATCGCTGGGGGTCATTCTCATTTTATTTAGCCGCTGCAATTCATGGGCAAGTACATTAAGCAGCACTTCCGAATCAGAATTGGTATTAATATGCCTCCTGTCCGCCCGAAAAAGAGCCCTTTTCAACTCTTCCGAATTTGTTAAATTACCGTTGTGGGCAAAAGTAATACCATAGGGGGAATTTACATAAAAAGGCTGGGCTTCAGCCGAGGAGGAGCAACCCGCAGTGGGATAACGAACATGACCCATTCCCATTCTGCCTTTAAGCATCAACATGTGGCGGGTATGAAAAACATCTTTTACTAAACCATTATCCTTACGCAAGTATAACCGGCCCTTATCGTAGGTTACGATTCCGGCGGCGTCTTGTCCTCGATGCTGCAATACCGTCAAACCATCATACAAAGATTGGTTGACTTCTTCGTTGGCCACAATGCCGATAATGCCGCACATCTTGCCTATCCTCTTGTATGGATCATTTAAAACTGAATATGTCCAGCAATATCAGGAGGCATAAAGCTACGTACCCAAAGAGCGAGTCCTTGAAAATAATTAAGCAATCGTGAATTTTGCCACCATGATTCCTGGGGTATAGGGGTCATTCCCGCTAAAATTACCAACACTGTGGTAATAGCCACACCGCGTGTAATACCAAAGGCAAGTCCGAGAATTCTATCCGTACCCGTTAGTCCCGTTGTTTGCACCAACTTGACAATGAAATGGTTTACAATTGCAGAAAACAACAAAGTAGCTAGCAAGAGCATAAGAAAGGCTATTACTAATCGTAGCGAAGGTGAAATTGAGATTAAATCGGCAAGCCATTCAGCTATTTGGGGTGAGAAATTTAGTCCGATCCAAAAAGCCGCTACCCAAGCAATTAAAGATAAAGCTTCCTTGACGAATCCTCTTGCTAAGCTGAAAAACCCCGATAGAAAAATAATTCCGATAATGGCATAATCTATCCAAATCAATAGCCTATCCTTATTATAGGGAATTAATATATCTACTTTAACTATCAGAGGGTGAAATAACGAAAGCTTTGGTTTGCAACCGACGTTCTAACTCCTTCCTAATCTCCTTGGCGCGTATTCTATTTTTTTCTGGACCTACTCGAACCTTATAAATTGTTTTTTCCCCTTTTTTTGCTGTCTCTATAAACGCTTTATAACCAGAGGAAGTCACATCGCGATGCATCTGCAGCGCGTTTTTCTGATGACTGAAGCTACCTATTTGAACAAACCATTTTGCCGCTTTCGACGACGATACAGAAGATTTTTCTTTACTCAAAGGAACAAAGTTTGGCAACTTTTGCTCACCTTGCGCTGGCAGTTTTTTAACGGTAGAGACAAAAGTCGATTTTTCCGGTTCCGGCAAAGGCTTATTGACGACCTCAAGCGCTTTATATTCAGGGAGCATCTCGGTAGGCTCACCAAGCAATAAAGGAATTACAATTATTCCTACGCTAATTAGCACCGCTGCCCCGATCAGTCGTTGCTTTAGATTTTTATCTAGCACCGCTTAATATCTAGTGAGTTCTTACTAATGCTGCTTTTCCTTGGGGTCCAATAGTTTCACCTTCTTTAATTGGGCCATCATTACTCTTTTTTCCCTCAGGCATACGCTGCAAGGCAACAGCAAAGACGTCCTCAACCCATTTAACAGGGCGAATATCAAGATTCTGGGTGATATTTTTCGGGGTTTCAGCCAAATCTTTACAGTTTTCTTCTGGAATAAGCACAATTTCAATGCCCCCCCGTAAGGCCGCGAGCAACTTTTCCTTTACTCCGCCAATAGGCAGCACCTCTCCGCGTAGGGTAATCTCTCCTGTCATTGCTACATTGGCTCGTACAGGAACATTAGTTAAGGCTGAAACTAACGCTGTGCACATACCGATTCCTGCACTTGGACCATCCTTGGGAATAGCGCCTTCTGGTACATGGACATGAATGTCATAACTTTGATAGAAACTTGGATCAATGCCTAGCCATTCAGCTCTATGGCGCACCACGGTAGTTGCCGCTTGAATCGATTCTTGCATAATATCACCTAATTGCCCCGTATAAGTTGCCTTCCCCTTGCCAGGCATTACTGCAGACTCGATCGTAAGCAAATCTCCTCCTACTTCCGTCCAGGCCAATCCCGTTACTTGGCCTACTCGATCTTGTTCATCAGCCCGCCCAAAGCGGTATTGTTTTACTCCTAAAAAAGTATCTAAATTTCTAGCGTTTACGGTAACTTTTTTAACAGCTGGCTTTAATTGAATCCGCTTAACTACTTTACGGCAAATCTTAGAAATTTCTCGTTCTAAGTTACGGACGCCAGCTTCCCTTGTATAGTAACGAATAATATCCTTTACCGCTCCTTCAGAGAGAGTAAGCTCTCCCTTCCTAAGGCCATTGTCCTTAGTTGACTTCGGAGCAAGATAACGGGTAGCAATATTGATTTTCTCATCTTCCGTATAACCTGATATCCGAATAACTTCCATCCTATCAAGCAAAGGTCCCGGAATATTTAAAGTATTCGCGGTAGTCACAAACATGATTTCTGAGAGATCATAATCTACTTCTAAATAATGATCATTAAAGGTATTATTTTGCTCAGGGTCTAGGACTTCTAATAATGCTGACGCAGGATCGCCACGAAAATCCATTGCCATTTTGTCAACTTCATCCAGCAAAAATAAGGGGTTACGAGTACCATTTTTAGCTAAGTTTTGGATAATTTTGCCAGGCATCGAGCCAATATAAGTGCGGCGATGTCCTCGTATTTCAGCTTCGTCACGGACTCCTCCTAAAGACATACGAACAAATTTTCGATTAGTCGCACGAGCAATAGAGCGGGCGATAGAAGTTTTTCCTACCCCGGGAGGACCCACCAAGCATAATATAGGCCCTTTAGACTGCTTTACCCGTTGTTGTACAGCTAGGTGTTCAAGGATTCTCTCCTTCACCTTTTCTAAGCCATAATGATCCGCTTCAAGCACCTCTTCTGCCTTAACTAAATCCAAACGAACTCGATTCCTTTTTTTCCAAGGCACACTTACCAACCAATCAATGTAGTTGCGTACAACAGTCGCTTCAGCGGACATGGGTGACATCAACTGCAACTTATTTAGCTCCACCATGGCTTTAGCCTTGGCTTCCTTCGGCATACCTGCTTTTTCAATTTTATTAGTGAGTTCTTCGATTTCATTAGGGACATCTTCAAGCTCACTTAATTCCTTTTGGATAGCCTTTGCTTGCTCATTTAAATAATATTCGCGCTGGCTTTTCTCCATTTGCCGCTTAACACGCCCACGAATGCGCTTTTCTACCTGAAGAATATCAATTTCTGATTCCAAAAGACCTAATAAATGTTCTAAGCGTTCTCGAACATCATTAATTTCCAGAACAATCTGCTTTTCCTCGATTTTAAGCGCCATATGGGCAGCAATGGTATCCGCCAGTCGGCCTGAATCATCGATACTTGAAAGTGAGGATAGGATTTCGGGTGGTACTTTTTTGTTAAGCTTAACGTATTGCTCAAACTGGTTAAGCAAAGAGCGGGTAAGTATTTCTGTTTCTCGATTATCCTCTCCAATATTTTTATAATGAAACAGCTGTGCACAAAAATAATTTTCCGCACTGATATACTGACTTATCTGAGCCCGCTCACTGCCTTCCACGAGCACTTTTACCGTTCCATCAGGAAGTTTAAGCAGCTGCAATATATTAGCTAATGTTCCGATACCATAAATATCCTCAAGCTGAGGATCATCTTGGACAGGATTCTTCTGAGCCACCAGCAATATTTGTTGATTGGCTTCAATTGCCGCCTCAAGCGCTCTAATAGATTTTTCACGTCCCACGAAGAGAGGAATAACCATATAGGGGTAAACAACGACATCGCGTAGCGGTAGCACCGGGGTAGAAACCCCTCCTTTAACTATAACTGTATCGGTCTTCGTGCCATCTTTCTTCATGCTGGAAAACCTCCATATATTGGAAAGTAGGCTAAATCTAGCTGCTTCATCTTATGGTATCAAGAAATGAACTTCAGCCAATGGTAGGGCTTACCCACACAGGAAGGGACTCCTTCGCTTATATGGGGATGTAACGCATCAAAATCAACTGGCTAGCGAAGGCATCATGAAATATTCCAAAATTTTTATACAAGGTTATTTTATTAATCCGAAGCCGCTTTGGTTTCCTGATGTTCATAGATTAATAATGGCTCCGCCTCTCTTTTAACGACACTTTCATCAATTACCACTTTACTCACATGGTCCATTGATGGCAGATCGTACATCGTATCGAGTAGGACATTCTCAAGGATGGAACGTAATCCTCGAGCACCGGTTTTAAGTTCCATTGCCTTAGTCGCAACTGCCCGTAACGCATCTTCGCGAAACTCAACCTTGCAGTTTTCCATTTCAAACAAGCGGGCAAATTGCTTAGTAAGCGCGTTCTTGGGTTCTCTTAGAATACGGATAAGCGCAGCCTCATCTAGCTCATCCAAAGTTGCAACTACTGGCATACGCCCTACAAATTCAGGGATCAGGCCATACTTAATAAGATCTTCTGGCTCAACGGCCTGCAAAACTTCTCCCATACTCCGCTTATCTTCCACACTTTTAACCTCAGCGGAAAAACCGATACCTCCCTTCTTGGAGCGATCTCGGATAATTTTTTCAAGTCCGGCAAAAGCACCTCCACAGATAAAAAGAATATTAGCTGTATTGACCTGCAGGAATTCTTGCTGTGGATGTTTCCGCCCTCCCTGAGGAGGCACTGAGGCTATGGTTCCTTCGATCAATTTAAGTAAGGCTTGTTGTACCCCTTCACCAGAGACATCGCGAGTAATAGACGGATTATCTGATTTACGAGAAATCTTATCTATTTCATCAACATACACAATACCTGTTTGGGCTTTCTCAACATCATAATCGCATTTCTGCAACAATTTTTGGATGATATTCTCTACATCCTCGCCAACGTAGCCTGCTTCCGTCAAAGTGGTAGCATCGGCAATAGTAAATGGAACATCTAACAAGCGTGCTAGTGTCTCTGCAAGCAGGGTCTTACCGCTACCCGTAGGACCTATAAGTAAAATGTTACTTTTTGACAACTCAACGTCATCATTCTTTTTACCTAACTGAAGACGCTTGTAGTGATTGTAAACAGCTACCGATAGTACTTTTTTGGCATGGCTTTGGCCAATAACATACTGATTAAGGATATCCCTGATTTCATGGGGTGTAGGTAGATGACTGCTCTTGCCGGAAGAGAGCCTATCCTGCATTTCCTCACGAATGATGTCATTGCAAAGCTCAACACATTCATCGCATATGAAAACAGAGGGACCTGCAATAAGCTTTCGCACTTCATGCTGGCTTTTGCCGCAAAAAGAGCAGTAAAGCAGTCTATCGTCGTCACCTCTACGGGGCTTGTCGTTATTCATGACTTATCTTTCCTGCAAAATTCTCAGGTAAACAAGTGGCTTCAACCTAATTATATCTTTAGAGAGCCAGTTAAATTCCGCGGTTCCCTTGCAACTAAATTTCCTAAAGCGATATCTCGGTACGTTGTTTAAGCACTGAGTCAACTAACCCATAGGCCAATGATTCGGTTGCGCTCATAAAATAGTCACGATCAGTATCATGTTGGATTTTTTCAATAGGCTGGCCGGTATGCTTAGCGAGAATATGATTTAGACGCTCCCGAACCAACAAAATCTCCCTCGCATGAATATCAATGTCCGTGGCTTGCCCTTGGAAGCCTCCCAAAGGCTGGTGAATGAGAAGCCGTGAATGGGGCAAGCAATGGCGTTTCCCCGGCGCTCCCCCTGCTAATAACACTGCCCCCATACTGGCTGCTTGACCAACGCAAAGAGTGCTTACATCAGGTTTAATAAATTGCATCGTATCATAGATGGATAGTCCAGCGGTTACCGATCCCCCCGGAGAATTAATATAAAGATGAATATCTTTATCAGGGTTTTCAGATTCCAAAAAGAGCAGTTGGGCAACAACCAAATTCGCCATATGATCTTCAACTGGCCCCACCAAAAATACTACCCGCTCCTTAAGTAGTCGAGAATAGATATCGTAAGCGCGTTCCCCGCGAGCTGTTTGCTCTACGACCATCGGAACTAACGTATTGAGGCTATCGATCATGCATTTTCTACCTTTAAGTTTTCATTAACCACTTTGTTAATCCTGAATCTTCTCCTTTGCTAGGGAAATCTGAGGATTTACTACCTCTTCGAAACTCATCGCTTCATCTGAAACCTCAACCTGACCCAGTACCCAATCTACGATCTGAGTTTCCATAACGTCTCTTTCAATTTCTGAAAGGCGTTCTTGATCGCCAAATATCCATCGAGAAAACTCCTCCGGGTCCTCGTAACTCGCTGCAAGCTCCGTGACTCTTTGCTTTACTTTATCTTGACCCGCCTTAATTTCTTGCTTTTCTAAGATCGTACTAAAAATTAACCTTAAAGCCACCCGTTTACGCGCCTGTTCTACAAATGGAGATTCACCCAAAGAGATTGCTTGTGGGTTAATACCTTGTTTAATCAAGTTATTCTTGGCTTGCTCATGCAAAATTTTCATTTCCTCCTTCACCAACGATATTGGTAAAGTGATAGGATTAGCAGCCAGTAAGCTATCCATAATTTGCTCTCGTACGCGATCACGAGTGGCTTGTTCCAAGTTTCGCGTCATCGAAACCTTAATTTCCTGGCGTAGGGTCTCCACTCCTCCTTCCTTAATACCGAGCTTCTCCGCAAAATCTTCATTAATCTCAGGTAACCGTGGCGCCGTCACGGAAATAACTTTCACTGTAAAGCTTGCCTGCTTACCTGCCAATTCCTGATTGCCGTAATCTTCTGGAAAAGTGATATCAAAAGTAAGCTCTTGGCCCGTATGGGCGCCTATTAAGTGTTCTTCGAATTCCTTAAGAGTCGTTCCTTTACCCAAAATAACAAAAAAATCCTCTTTGCTCCCACCTGGGAAAGATTTTTCTTCAATACTGCCATGATAATTAATAGTCACTCCATCCGCCTCTTGAGCTGGACGTTCCACGGGTTCCCATTCTATATGCTGTTCCCGTAGCTTTTCTAAAACCTCTTGGATATCCTTATCGGTGATTTCAGCCCGTGGCTGTTTGATCTTAATTCCGTCAAGCTTAACAGACTCAATATCTGGTAATACTTCGAAAGTTACCGTATAGGCAAAAGGTTTGCCAGCTTCCAACTGAGGTGGCTCAACCCGCGGCATACTAGCAGGTCGCAAGGATTTTTCTTTGATCGCATCACGAAAACTATCCCGTACAAATTCATCCGATACCTCTTGGCGTACAGCTGAGCCGTACCGACGTTCTACCACCTTGTAAGGGACTTTGCCAGGACGAAAACCATCCATTTTTATTCTCGGAACCATGGAACGCAGACGCTCTTGCACCCTGTTTTCAAAATTACCCTCCGGTAATGTGATGGTCAAGCGCCGTTCTAGTTCGCCGGTCGCTTCTACCGTGACCTGCATAAATATATTACCTCAATCTATTTAGTGTTTTAATATAGAAAAACCTAGCAAAGCTGTTAATTGGTGCGAAAGGAGAGACTCGAACTCTCACGGGATTTCCCCACTGGTACCTAAAACCAGCGCGTCTACCGATTCCGCCACTTTCGCGTAATACTAATCATAAATAGGTATTATTAGCACATATATAGCATATTTTTTAAAAAGTAGCCTATATATACTCTAATTTTTTGAAAGCTCTATGCTAAACTCAATAGGAGATACGGCTTCAAAGAGAAGGTGGTATCTGCGTAAAATTTGGCAACTTCTCTAAAAACCAATGCTGTGATTGTTCTTCATACCACCAATTCTGCTGATCATTAAGTGTACGTACAACGTTATCGTCCGGATAATAGTAATTAAACTTAATAGTGACTTTAGCTGTTAACCCGTCTTCCGATAGCTGCCGCCTAAGAACCTCATACCTAGTTATCCGAGCGTTATTCAAAAAATCCCGGGAAACAAGTTTAGATGGCCCATTTCGAGGTCGTACTAAAGTATCTAAAATCTCATAATGCTGCCAACGTATGCTGGAAGCATAAGACTGAATTGCATCTTCCAGGATAATAAGGCGATCCTTCGTGAGCCCGCTGCTGGCACACCCGGCCAAGAAACCTATTCCTAAAAACAAAATTTTCAGCCCTGGAAAAAAGAAAGCCTCTCCCAAAACCCTCTCTTCCTGGTTTCGGTATAAAGAATTGTATATTCCCATTGTATATGCCCCCGTGCATGTAGTTCCCTAAGATACAGACGCTTTTTAAACTTACGCTTTTCTTTGGGCGGGGCAAATAGCGATAAATGTGCCCGAGTTTCTTCTAAGACGCTGCAGATCTCTTGAGATTCCTCGCTATTTTTAATACAGTCCTTAATGATTAATTGGATTCCAAGCCCAGTGAGTGCATAAGAAGAATGATTTAAAATTTCTCCAACCAACTCTTGGCCAACGCCAGGTCTGGGTTGAAATTCAACCGTAATGAATTCGATCTGCTCGATAGGAATAATATTTCTAACTTCTTTGGCACCTTCTTCCTCAGGTTGAGATATAAAAAAGCCGATTAAAGTCAATAAGATAATGCCTCCTAATGTCTGGAGGCGAAATTTAGCCGGAACGATGAAAATAAGAAAAAGAGCGAGCAGAAATAACCAAACCATTAGCGGTCTCACAAACATAATAAACCGATGCGCTTCTCAGCTAAAGGTAAAAATTAATAAATAAAATAAATGAGCCTGACTTTAAAATCGGTTATAGAATAAAATTCTAAAATTATTTAAGGCCAAAAAGCAGTGACACGGAAAAATTTTTAAATAGTTTATGAGCAGGAATATAGTTTTTCCCCTTATTCCGCACTATTGTTATTATTTCGTCAGTCAACACATTAGTGAATTTTTCGTATCCATTGACTTCCGGTATTTCCACCCAGGTTCCTTTCCACAGCGACTCACCAAGGGGCAGTCCATCCCCGTTGTCGCCTAAAAGCGCAAACCACCTGGGAACAACAGAAAGTACTAGCTTATTTTGATGTCTTCTTGCGAATGCACAAATATGCTTTGCTTTAGCTCCATGAACAGATAGAGCGGTATAATCCCCTTTCTCAAAAAGGAAGGGCAACCTCGCACGAAAAGATAGGACTTTCCAAGTCAGATAAAGTTTTACCAGGCTATTTTCTTTATTTCTCAGCAGTTCGTAGGTATGGAATGCCAAAGGCTGCCCTGAATGAATCAGCAGCATTAAATGCTGGAGCATTCGTTGCCTTAACGCAAAATCCACGGGATGACGGTTATCGGGATCAACAAGTTGGAATTCCCAAAGTTCATTACCCTGGTAAATATCTGGCACACCAGGAACAGTCAATTTTAATAAAAGTTGAGATAATCCATTTAGTAAGCCAAATCTTGCCACTCGCTTCTGAAAGGGTATAAAATCCACTAAAAAAGGATTTTTTTCCAGATTACCCAAAGCATTACGCACAAAATGGACCACTGCCGTTTCGTACTCTATATTAGGATTTATCCAAGAAGTATGAACTTTAGCTTCTTTAATTGCTTTTAGCATATAGGCCTCAATGCGGCCTTGAAAGTTGATTAACCTCTCCTCGCTCATTTCAAGCAGAGGCCAAGCACCAAGCACTGTTTGGTAAAATAAATACTCGTCATTCCGGCTTGGGGCACGAAATCCATTTAGCCTGCGTACTTTAGAACGGTTGATGCGTGTCCATCGACTTAAGCGCTTACGCCATTCTTCTGGTATTTCAGAAAGCACATTGAGGCGAGCACGTACATCCTCGCTGCGCTTGCTGTCATGAGTTGAAGAAGTTATCATACCATGGGGCCAGTGTTGGACCCTTTCTTGGTTAGCTCGATGAAAAGAGGGAAGAGAAACTCCAAAGTTTCTCGGATCACTGCCGACATCATTGAGGGAAACCAAATAATTGTATATATATAATGCAGTATCCTCAAGAGCTTTAGCCATAACTGGCCCCGTATATTGTTGGAATCGCATAACGAAGGGAATAACCCCCTCGGGGAATTCGCTCCTTAATGAAGCTTCCAACAAGAGAATAGCTTGGATAAAGTCAAAAATACTGATGTCGGCAGCGGGACTCCTCTTCTTTGCTTGGACCACGGCCCACTGGACAAAGCGCTTATCTTCTTCCGAAACCTGATTCGTAGCTACGTAGGTACGATAAACAGGGAAACAAGCAACCACTTCCGTTAATGCCTCACGCAGTCCATTTAAAGTAAAATCCCGGGTATGTCGATCCCTTTGAGCAATGCTATTAAGCCTATTGGCAAGTACTGTAAGCTCACTAGAAAGCTGGACCCGAATGATGATTTTTTTACGCTCATAAAGTAATTGATCGAAATCCCATGAACGACCGATAAAACGACTATAGAGTTGTTCAAACTCTTTTTGGGAAGAGGGATATATAAATAATCCGTTATTGAGGGAGGCAAATTCATAACCGGTGGTACCACAAACAGGCCAGTTTTCAGGGAGATGTTCATAACTAGCCAAGATTTTCTCAATTACTATATAATAGTTGGGTTTAGAAATTGGATGGGAAAAATGATTCCTCTCGCCCTCACCCTGTATGTCTATGATTTTTTTATTGAGGTGCTGATAATAGCTAAGAGGATCGTAAAGTCCATCAGGGTGATCGATCCGCAACCCGTCTACCTCCCCTTTCTTCACTAACTCTAAAATAAACCGATGAGTGGTTTCAAATACCGCTTGATTTTCCATCCGTAGACCGGCTAAATCATTGATATCAAAGAAGCGGCGATAGTTAATTTCGTCGGCAGCGACTCGCCAATAAGCAAGTCGGTAAGCCTGCCGCTCTAATAAATAGTGCAGCTGATTAAAACTCTCCGGTTGCTCAACCACACCGTTGAGGACTGCCACAGTATCTAGTACGAAGGCCCCAATGGCAGGATATTTTCGACACGATTCCGCCAAGCGTCGTTTGTAAATAGCGCAGTCTCGAAGGCGTTCAGCTCTCTTCTCATCACTAGTGTCATGGCGGGAGGGAAGGTGCTGAAAAGCTGTGATAAGGCTTTGATATTCTAGAAAAGATACTTCTTCTTCTGGGAAGTGATCTGCTAATCGCTCCATTCGATATCCCAAAATATCTGGATAAGTGTTTGGATCAATAGGAAACCGATGATGATAAAAGCAAAGACTAAATTGCCCCCGCTCAAGATCAAAGGTGAGTTCCAGCTCTCCTTTTTCGAGTACCGTGCCATAATGATCTCCAAGCAGGGGCAATAGCACCTTCCCTCGTAATTCTTCTTTTATGGGACGCCAATCAATATCAAAGTAACCAGCATATTCGGAAGCAGGTCCGTGTTCCAGCACATCGAGCCACCAGCCATTATCATCGCCACCCACCCCCATATGATTAGGCACAATATCAAGTATTTGCCCCATTTCATGGCGTCGCAAAGCTAAGATCCAAGAAGAGAACGTTTCTTCATCGCCGATCTCCGGATTAAGCGCATTATGATCCACGATATCATAACCGTGAGGGCTTCCTGAACGAGCCTTAAGGTAAGGGGACGCATAACAGTGACTCACGCCTAATTCATGGAGATAGGGAACAATCGCCTCAGCATCAGCAAAGGTAAACTGGCTGTTAAATTGGAGCCGGTATGTAGCACGAGGAATTTTGATGATCTTACTCCCTTGGATATAATAGATTTTTCACTTCATGTGATGATAAAATAGTCATCTCAGCTATGGGGATTCTCCTTAAAAAACCAAATTACCATCTCAGGAGGCAATTTTTTGTGAATAAGTATTTCATCTAAATTTGAGGAGGTCGTAAAAAGTGTTCTTCCGGAAAGGAGAGATGGTAAAGGAACAGAAATTTTTCCTAAGTTAGCTAATAGCGTTAATTGCGCTCCATCACCTAATTGCCAGCGAACTTGTAATGCTTGCTTGCCTAAGGGTATATAATAACCGTTGTTTTTCCTCATAGTAGCTAGCCTAGGTACAATCCATTGACGCCTGAGGTTTAGCAGATTTTGATGCAGATCAAGCCATTCTTTTCCTTTTGTATTGGTTGCGTGCGCCCAGTTTAAAACAGCGCTGTCAAAGGTCACCTGAACTGTAGGATCCGGAATCTGCTTTTGGGCCGCAGGACTATTAAACTCAGGAAAATGGGCGAATTCCCTTCGCCGACCCTCCCGAACACTGGCAGTTAAATCCTCACTAAAATCACAAAAAAAAGGAAAAGGCTGAGTTGATCCCCACTCCTGCCCCATAAATAAAAGGGGTGGGAAAGGAGAAAGTAATAGCAGTGCCGTTAATGCCTTTACTTGTTCAGGTGTTGTTAAAATTGTTATTCGCTCACCGAAAGCCCGGTTACCCACTTGATCGTGGTTTTGAAAGAAGGCTACAAAGGCGCTTGGTGGTAAAGCTTTACTAGGCTCACCGCGAGGTTTTCCTTCCCTGTAAGGAGAATTTTGTCCTTGATAATCAAAGCCCTCGCTTAAACAGCGGCCTAGATGAGCAATGGGCTGATCAGCATAGTCTAGGTAGTAGCCTGTAGTTTCCTGAGTAGTGAGCACATGCAAGGCATGGTGGATATCGTCATTCCATTGTGCAGTATACCAACGGGGTTGCCCGTTAGATGTACGGGTAAGATAATGAGCTATATTACTATCATTTTCTAGCACCAGATGTATACGTCGTTTGGAATCCAACTGGGAGAAGACCGTCTCTGCTAACTCTTCCAGAATATGGGGTTTAGAATCGTCTTGAATTGTATGAACCGCATCTAACCGAAGGCCGTCGAATCGATATTCCTCTAGCCAAAAAAGAGCATTATGAATAAAAAATTGCCGAACCCAATGGGCATCCTTACCATCAAAATTGATAGCTGCTCCCCATGGGGTGTGGTGACGCTCCGTAAAAAAGTCTGGGGCATATTGATGGAGGTAATTGCCTTCTGGACCAAAATGATTGTACACCACGTCTAAAAACACCATTAAACCGCATGCATGGGCAGCTTGCACAAGGGATTTGAGATCGTGGGGTTGGCCATAACGGCTATCGGGTGCAAACAAGGAAACACCATCATATCCCCAATTCCAACGACCTGGGAAATCGGCAACTGGCATCAGTTCCAATGCGGTTACCCCTAATTTTACCAGATGCTCCAGGCGGTTCTCTAAACCTTGAAAAGTGCCCTCTGGGGTAAAAGTTCCTACATGGACCTCATAAATAACGGTCTCTTCCCAGGGCCGTCCACTCCAGCCGCCTTCCTCCCATTTAAAAGTAGCTGGATCAACTACCTCGCTGGGACCGTGGATATCTCGGGGCTGGAATCGAGAAGCGGGATCAGGAACCCGCTCCCCACCGTTGATCTGATAGCGGTATAAACTGCCCGGTCCAGCCCGCTTGGTTTCTAGCTCAAACCAACCCTCCTCTTTAAGAGTCATAGCTAAGGGGGCTGCTTCTGGCGTACCTTCCAAGCATAAATCCACTTGTTTAGCGGCAGGCGCCCATAACCGGAAACGTACAGTACCTCTTTCCGTCAATTCAGCGCCAAAGGGCATATCATGGCGGTGCTGCATCGTTTGTAACACCTTTCTTGAAATTCTACTCAGTTAAACTATAGCTTATAAAAAACATAGTGGATAATTGTTTATTTTTATAAATAGGCGCAAACCTGCTCGGTTTTCATTTGAAGTCTTATAAAGTCTTTCTAGTAGTAGCTTGGGCTAAGGTTTGGAAGATCACTGGCCCTGCTAGTGCAGCAAATACCGGTGCGCCAGCAATGAGATACCAATAAAACGTAGCAAAACGCCAGAGAACAAGGGCAGTTGCCAATGTGGCGCTATCAAGGAAAGGTCCTAGCATTACCCCAAATCCCAATTCAACCCCCCCGCTCCCACCCGGCAAAAAGGTAAAATGCCCTAAAGTTAGTATTAATACCTGGGTAATAAATAGATAAGGCCAGGGAACATTTTCGCCTAGAGCTAAAAGGAGAACATAAAGAACACTAAAGCGTAACAGCCAATGAGCGATACAGAAGAGATAAGCGGCATATAAATATCGTCGAGGAAGCCCTAAAAGCAGCGTTAAACCGTGGCGAAGGCGTAGCATCCAGCGTGCTGCTCGCTTTCGACGAGGGGTAGAGACTCTGAATAATTTTAATAGATAGCCGAATGCTCGCAACAATTTTCGATATTGCCGAGCGAGAACCCACATAACTCCCATCCCGCCGGTAAGTAATACCACCACCAAAATAAACCCAAGGTGTATATCATAAGCCGCGTTGGTTGCCAGCTTTATCACTACGATGATGGAAGCAGTAATAAAAAATAATAAGTCTATTCCCATCTCCATGGTAAAGATAGCTGCTGCATGAGCCGTTTTTACACCATATCTATTTAAAAGATAGATATAGCTAACAATTCCGCCGCTCCCGGCAGGGGTAGCGGAAAAAGCGAATTCCCATGCCATAACCGTTCCGAGCGCGCTTCGATGTGAGAGCTTGGTATCTACCGCAGAGATTAAAATTCGCAGTTTAGCGGCATTAAAATTCCAACCAAGCACAATCATTCCCAAGGTAAGCAGAGGCAGCCAAGGAGGCACTTGGCTGAGGCGCTCAAAGATTGCCAGTCCGCCATAGCCGAATGGGATCGCCAAACCTAAGCCCATGGCTAGCAGGGCTAAAATCCAGTAACGTCTCACGGATTTAGATTAAAACGGTTGAAGATAAAAAGTTCGGCAAACTGAGCGGGTTTATCGTTGCCATAGAATATGGGTTACTTCACTTGGAAGGAAGGTCAGTAATAGCGTGAGATATCTTAAAGAGGTACAATTTATGGTTCCGCTGCAAAAGTTTGCGTATCTATGTAAGCCTTTCCGGGGATCGTATCCTTTTCTTAATTCTTCGACTTACATAGGAGACAGTTGTTTAGTTTCGATATTTGACCATTACCCAATGGGTACTATTTTACAGGGGGAAAGTTACATGCTGAAACTTTCTCCGCAACCGCAAGTTCCGGTAACATTTGGATTTTGAAATTTAAAGCTCTCGTTCAAACCTTCACGCCGGTAATCCAATTCGGTACCGTCAATAAAATTTAAACTTTGCTTATCAACTAGGATCTTAACTCCATCATGATTAAAAACAGTATCCTCCGATTTTACCTGCTTTGCGAAATCAAGCACATAAGCATATCCTGAGCAACCACTTTTTTTAACACCTACCCGCAAACCTTCTACATTTTCCTGCTGGGAGAGAACTTTTTTAATTTGCTTTAATGCAGAAGCCGTAACTGTAATTGCCATCTTTTACTCTCTCCTATCTGCCATAACCAACATCACACAATAACATCCTCTGAAATTTACTTATTTGACTTTCTAGTACCGTAATCAGTTCATCTATTTGAGATAAATTATTCTCCACCCCGATACTGACACGAACAGCCCCTTGCGCTAGTTCTGGTGCTACCCCCATGGCTAGCAATACGTGGCTGGGTTGGTGATGGTTGCTATCACAAGCGGAGCCGCTAGAAACGCCTATTCCCGCCTTATCCAAGGCCATCAGCAAAGTCTCTCCTTCTATTCCAGGTACAGTAAAAAAGAGAGTATTAGGTAAGCGCTCAGCTTTTTCTCCAAAGATAACAATCCCTGGTAATCGCTGTAAGGATTGCTCTAGATATCCCCGCAATTGGGACCATTCACGAGCACGTTGCTCCATCTCTAGGCTTGCAAGTTCGGCGGCTTTACCAAATCCCGCAATAGCAGCCACATTTTCGGTACCACTACGGCGACCTTTTTCTTGGCCGCCTCCTTGTAGAAGCGGATAAATATCTACGCTACTGTCCACAATTAGCGCTCCTACTCCCTTAGGGCCTCCCATTTTATGGGCTGAAAGACTCATAAGATGAACACCACTGTGGCGAAAATCCAGGGGTACTTTCCCTACCGCCTGGACCGCATCAGTATGAAATAAGCTTTCTTGGACGCGCACCCTCTCACTTAAAGCAGCAATATCTTGTATAACTCCAGTTTCATTATTCGCCCACATAATAGAAACTAAACGAGTATCAGGACGTAATGCTGTCTCTAAAGCTAAGGGACTCACTCTTCCTTCGGAATCCACTTCAATTTCAGTTATTTCAACTCCCTGGGTCTGTAAGGCTAGTCCAGGCTCTCTAAGAGAAGGGTGTTCTACGGCGCTGATTGCGAGGTGGCCTTGAGGACGGGGACCCATTGCTCCAAATATTGCTAAATTATTGGCTTCGGTACCACCGCTTGTAAAAATCACCTGAGAGGGCGTTGCCTGAACCAAGTCAGCTACCTGGGTGCGAGCCTGCTCTATGGCCTCTCGAGCAATACGACCATAACGGTGTACGCTAGAAGGATTTCCTTGCTGTTCCCGAAGATAAGGGAGCATGGTATTCAATACCCGTTTATCCAACGGAGCTCCTGCATTGTGGTCAAGGTAAATTGCCATTTTAAGAAACGCGATTCGTACCTACCATAACAGTGGATGCGGTGCAATCAGCACAGCTTACCGAAACAGCATCATCTAGCCGTGTCGCAACTTCTTGGATGTCATCACGCTGAATTAGCTCACCCAAGGTAATGTGGGCAAGAAATTTATAAATCTGCCGACTGAGATCTTCCCATAGCTCATGGGTAAGACAGCGTTGGTTTTCTTGACAGTTTTTTAATCCCCCACAGCGTGTAGCGTCCATGTTTTCATCAACTGCGGTGATAACATCAATGATACTGATTTTCCCCGCTTCACGACTTAGACGATAACCACCACCTGGACCTCGAGCACTGCCCACTAGACCTTTCTTACGCAGCCGAGCAAAGAGTTGTTCTAAGTAAGAGAGGGAAATCCCTTGGCGGCGTGAAATATCAGCTAGGCTAATCGGACCTTGCTCGTAATGTAAAGCCAAGTCCAGCATTGCGGTTACCGCGTAACGACCCTTGGTTGTTAGCCGCATGTAATTAAGCGTTCCCTAGTTCAGTTAGCAAAAGAATTACATAACTGACTATATGAGTCAACTATTTGGCCACTGCTGATTTATCCTCGCCAACTTGTCGTTCTTGTTCCTCCTCATTATTATTATTTATAGATAACTCGCTGGTTTTTAAATTAGGTAGGCTTGCTTTAGGAAGCTCTCCTCCTAAGTGCTGAATCTCGGCCGTTATTTGCTCAATACGCTCATCTAAACGCTGAATATGCTTAGTCAAACCATGGATAGTTCGTTCAATAGGATCGGGGGCATCTTGAGGGGTACCGTAGGCATCAAATTCAATATGTTTAGTTATTGCCGGATGTTTGGCCTTCCCATATTGATCTTTTGATTGAACCATGTGTCCCGGAACTCCAATCACAGTGGTATTCACTGGAACATTCTTAACTACTACCGAATTAGACCCTATCCGTGCCCCATTGCCTATGTGAACAGGTCCAAGAACTTTAGCGCCAGCCCCTACCACTACATTATTTCCCAAGGTAGGATGCCGTTTTCCTTTTCGCCAGCTGGTCCCTCCCAAGGTTACCCCGTGATAAAGCGTACAGTCATTCCCAATCTCCGCGGTTTCGCCGATGACTACGCCCATCCCGTGGTCGATAAAAAAACGCTGTCCAATCCGAGCCCCTGGATGAATTTCGATCCCGGTTAGCCAGCGACTCAAAGTAGAAATAACTCGTGCCAGCCATTTAGCCCCTAAATTCCACAGCCGATGACTCAGTCGATGCCATAAAATAGCATGGAATCCTGGATAAGTAGTAATGACTTCGAAGGTATTACGTGCTGCGGGATCCCGTTCGAATACGCACCTTATTTCTTCTCGCAAGCGTTTAAACATAATAAAGGTACCTCTTCCCCTGACTAATCTAGCTCATAGCTGTTGCTCAGATTCCTGTTATTCTCTTTTGCAACTGTATAGAAATCCATTATTTCTTCATCATAGCCTCAGGGATCTGTGCTTTCTTTTGGGCAGCAGTTAGAATTCCCCGCAAGATATTGATCTCAGGAGTATTGAGGTGGGCGCGAAAAAACAAGCGGCGTAAGCGGCGCATTAAAAATTTGGGATTACTTGAATTAAGAAAGTCAATTTTTATTAAAGTCTGTTCTAAGTGGCTAAAAAAGCCTTCTATTTCATCTATAGAGGCTGATGATGATTCTCCAGAATGCCGAAAGTCATCCGTCATGGAAGCCATCCGGATCTCATAGGCCATCACTTGTACCGCCGCCGCTAAATTTAGGGAGCTATATGTTGGATTACTTGGAATATGGACCCAATAATTACAATGATCTAGCTCGAAGTTAGAAAGCCCTGAATTTTCTCGACCGAATACAATTGCCACTTCTCCTTTTAGGGCTTCCTGAACAACAAGGGCGCCAGAGGCCCGGGTATTTAATACTGGCCAGGAAATATTTCTAGACCGAGCACTCAGCCCAAATACTTTCTGACAACCAGCTATTGCTTGGGCCAAGCTGGTGCAAACCTTTGCTTGGACCAAT
Organism: Nitrosococcus watsonii C-113; assembly: GCF_000143085.1. Lineage (NCBI taxonomy): Bacteria > Pseudomonadati > Pseudomonadota > Gammaproteobacteria > Chromatiales > Chromatiaceae > Nitrosococcus > Nitrosococcus watsonii. The sequence continues at coordinate 1,621,480 of NC_014315.1, forward strand.
AACTCATCTGCACCAGAAGCCATGGCTGTAGCTTCAGCGCAGGGAAAACGTCTTGGATTAACTAAGTATAAGCGGTGTAACCCCATGGTACGCATGGCCCGCGCTGCTGCTCCAATATTGCCGGGATGGGTGGTTTCCACCAATACGATGCGTACTTTTGCTAATTTCATAGTCAATCTATTTTAGATTCAGTAATAAACATAGCGTCGCCATAGCTGAAAAAACGGTAACCTTTTTTTACTGCATGGCGATAAGCAGTTAATACCTGTTTACTGCCTGCAAAAGCGCACACCAGCATAAGTAAGGTGGTCTCAGGCAAATGAAAGTTAGTGATTAAAGCGTTTACAGTGCGAAATCGATAACCAGGGAAGATAAAAATCTCCGTTTCCCCTTGGTAAGGTGCGATAATCCCTTTTGCAGAAGCAGCCTCCAGTGCTCGTACAGTGGTTGTCCCTACTGCCACTATCCGCCCTCCCGCCTGTTGGGTGTCCCGTATTTGAGTACAAATTTGTTCAGACACTTCCACGTATTCTGAGTGCATTTGATGCTGGGTGATGTTTTTAACCCGTACTGGCTGAAAGGTGCCTGCTCCTACATGGAGAGTAATATAACCTGATTGTATTCCTTGGGCTTGTAATCGTTTTAGCAGTAACTTATCAAAATGCAGGCCCGCGGTAGGTGCTGCGATAGCACCCGGACGAGAGGCATAAACAGTTTGATAACGCTCTTTATCAACAGATGTTGTTTTCCGCTGAATATAGGGTGGTAAGGGTATTTGGCCTATTGCTTCAAGGAGTTGTGGTAAGGGGCGAGGATCTAGAAAGCGCAGTTCAAATAGCCCCTTAATCCGCTTCCTTACTTCTACTTCTACTGATTGTTCCATCACCAGACTCTGCCCTGCCCGGGGCGGGTTGTTTGCCCATACATGAGCTAGCGCTCGGTGTTGATCTAGGAATCGTTCTATTAATACTTCTATCTTACCTCCACTATCTTTAACCCCTTGAATTTTAGCTGGTATTACCTTAGTGTTATTGAATACCAATAAGTCCCCCGTTGACAATAATTCAGGAAGCTCGATGAATTGCTGGTCTTTAACGATTCCAGAACTGCCCTCCAGAGATAATAAACGACTCCCTCCACGCCGTTTGGGAGGATATTGAGCAATTAATTGCTTGGGGAGGTTATAAGTAAAATCACTTAGCTGCATAATCTATAATTTTAGCATCATCAGCTAAAATTATAGGTTTATTTCTTTTCGGACATCAAAATTCGTATATAATAGTATATTATGTGCCGGGGTGGCGAAATTGGTAGACGCGCCAGACTCAAAATCTGGTGGTGGTGACACCGTGCGAGTTCGAGTCTCGCCCTCGGCACCATTTTTAAAGACTGATTGTACGGTATATTTTTGCGCTAAGTATCCTTGGTTTAATTTCAATCATTATCTTTAAATACTCTTCAGTCCTATATCTATCTCTTCTGGCATTCCCTATGGTAGTGGCATCGCCTGTAGTGCTAATATACTGAAGTTACTGGGAATGGACATTAGTAATCGTTCTAAGCTCCTCTCCCACAAAGAACTCCATTTTACCCACGCACGTCTTCTTCGGTTTGATTTTTATAGAGCGTATCTCTAGCGAGATAGGAGGGAGGGGTTGCCCATTAACACTAAGAAATGCCTTCCCTCCTACATCGCTAAAGGGTGCTGCTCCGAAGGCTACATGGGTTCCACTTTCCGAGAGAATCCACCTCCCAGCTAAAAAAAATTCATAAGCATCAACAGCAAACCAGCAGAAATTAGAAAGATCTTAAACCATGAAAACCTCATTATTTTTATCCTCCTATTGTAAATAAAATAACTGCTGGAAACATGGCAAATTTCGATATTGATGATTTTCTAAAGAATTTAACTGCTTGCCCAGGCGTTTACCGTATGTTAGACGCCAAAGGGAAAGTGCTCTATGTTGGTAAAGCAAAAAACCTAAAAAGGCGAGTAGGTAGTTATTTTAGAAATTCAAAACTAGCACCTAAAATCCGCATCCTAGTCAACCAGATTTACAATATCAAAATTACTGTAACTCATACAGAGAATGAGGCACTGATTCTAGAAAATAATCTTATTAAAGCTCTACAGCCTCGCTATAATGTATTATTAAAAGACGATAAGAGTTATCCTTATATTTTTCTCTCTGCTGACGATTTTCCCCATTTAGGGTTTCATCGAGGAGCCAAGCAAGCCCCTGGACAATACTTCGGGCCTTATCCAAGCGTTAGCTCGGTATGGCAAACGCTGAAATTACTTCAGGGGGTTTTTCCTGTACGTCAGTGCGAAGATAATTTTTACCGCAACCGCTCTCGTCCTTGCTTACAATATCAGATCAAACGTTGTACTGCTCCTTGTGTGGGTTTAATTAGCAAGGAAGATTATAATCAAGATATTCAACACGTGGTGATGTTTTTAAAAGGGCGGGATCAGCAGGTTATTAATGAGCTGGTAATACGCATGGAAGAAGCCTCCCAGCAACTTGCTTTTGAACAAGCGGCCTACTATCGGGATCGAGTTGCTAGTTTACGGCGCATCCAGGCGCGTCAGTATATCAGTGGTAAAAAAATGGATATTGATGTGCTTGGGGTTATCCTTGCGGAGAGAATGGCCTGTGTGGAAGTTTTTTTTATTCGCGGTGGGTATAATTTAGGCAATAAGACCTTCTTACCTAAACTTGAAGGGAACCTAACGCCGCAAGAGTTGCTTTCTGCTTTTATAGCACAATATTACTTAAATAGAGAGATTCCACCTGTCCTTGTACTCAGCCATCAACCTAAAGATATGAATCTGCTCACCGAAGTACTCAGTGAGCAGGCGGGAAGGAAGATCACCTTGATAAAGCCAGATCGGGGTCCTAAGGTACAATGGGTAAAAATGGCTTTAACCAACGCTAAGATTAACTTAGATCAATGTCTCGCAAAAAAATCGAGTATTGCTGCGCGCTTTAAAAGCTTACAACGATTACTAAATTTAGTGAATTCCCCCCAGCGGATTGAGTGTTTTGATATTAGTCATATTCAAGGGACATCTACAGTGGCTTCCTGCATAGTATTTGATAGAGAGGGCCCCCGTAACGCTGATTATCGCCGCTTTAATATTAAAGGGATCATTCCAGGGGACGACTATGGCGCCTTGCGCCAAGCATTAACCCGACGTTTTAAAAAAAAAGAGGGAATATTTCCAGATTTACTTGTGATTGATGGAGGTAAAGGACAGATAAATCAGGCACTTACCGTGCTTGAAGAAATAGGAGTTATAGAAACCACCGTACTGGGAATAGCGAAAGGTCCCGAACGTAAAGCAGGGAAGGAAACCCTATTTTTGGCAGGGTATGAAAATCCGATAATGGTAACACCCGATTCGCCAGCTTTACATCTATTGCAGCATATCCGTGATGAGGCTCACCGTTTTGCTATTATCAACCACCGCAAGCGCCGTGCTAGGGGGGGTAAGCTTTCTCGTTTAGAGGAGATACCTGGGTTAGGCCCTAAACGGCGTCGGAAACTCTTGATCCAATTAGGAGGATTGCAAGAGATAATGCGGGCCGGAGTTGAAGACTTAGCCCAAATAAAGGGAATTAACCTGGTATTAGCTCAACGTATTTATGATATTCTTCATAGATGATAGTTAAAAATAAGTCTAATGGAGAATAGGGACTGTGGCAGAGTAAAAGTAAAGATTCCGCGGTTTTTTAAGCGGAAAAGGGCTCAATTCATGCCCATTTATACCATTCCCAATGTAATAACAATTTTGCGCATTGTAGCTATCCCCGTTTTGGCGACAGTGTTTTATCTTCCTCTACCCCATGCTCGTGAAATTTGTGCGGCATTATTTGGTATAGCGGCTGTTACTGACTGGCTGGATGGCTATCTAGCAAGGCGTTGGCAGCAAACTTCACCGTTTGGGGCCTTTTTAGATCCGGTTGCCGATAAGCTAATGGTCGTTATTGCCTTGATATTACTCTTACAAAGCCATCCTTCCGTGCCGATGGCTCTTTCAGTAGCAGTTATCGTCGGTCGGGAGCTAACGGTATCGGCACTGAGAGAATGGATGGCAGAGATTGGACTACGTGCTAGTATCGCTGTTTCTATGTTAGGAAAATTTAAGACCACGTTCCAGATGATTGCTGTCTTTCTACTACTTTATCAACATCCTATTGGTCCTATTCCTATATGGGATATTGGTTTAATCCTTCTTTATATTGCGGTTGCTTTAACCCTAGCATCAATGATTGTCTACCTCAATGCCGCTTGGCTAGCATTAGTGGGACGTGTAGAAAATTAGGCTTAACTTGACATAGAACGGTTCACTGCTACAATGACTATCGCTTGAGCGGGAATAGCTCAGTTGGTAGAGCACAACCTTGCCAAGGTTGGGGTCGCGAGTTCGAGTCTCGTTTCCCGCTCCAAATAGCATGATAAAACTCCTTTGATGTTAGCTAACTTGCTTCAGGCTGGGTGGCAGAGTGGTTATGCAGCGGCCTGCAAAGCCGTGAACGCCGGTTCGATTCCGACCCCAGCCTCCATCATTTGGTCTAGTTTCTCGTGATTTTATTGAAGGATCTTTTCCTATTCAAAGTCTAAGTGTGGGTAAAGCCTTGCTTCATTATTGAATCCGCGTTACAGTTCTTTAAAGATAACATTAAGCGCTCCCTCTAACTAACTAAAAAAAGCCCGGGTGGCGAAATAGGTAGACGCAAGGGACTTAGTAATTTGAGCACCTAGGTGGGAAACCCCTAGAGTGAATGGAGTCAGATTCGGGGGAACCTCAGCAAGTTTTCAGGATGGTGGCAATCCCGAGCTAAGCCTTAAGGGGAAAGTGTAGAGACTTAACGGCTCCTACCTAAATCATTTTGATTAGTGATAAGGTAAAGATAAAGTCCAGACCACAAATGTACTTGTTTTATTAGCAAGTGCAGCAGCGAAAGCTGTAGCGGGTAAGAAAATCCCTTGGGGGAAACCCCGTGCCGGTTCGATTCCGGCCCCGGGCACCATATATGATATGGTAGTATATATTTTTATTTGGGAGAGATATAATATATATGACTATCTCATGACGAAGAAGTAGATAACTGTTAAAATCTAGCAATTTTTACAAATTTGCCAGAAATTTTATGCCCTCCGCTTTAACCTTTGCTTCTCTAATACCCGCCTTACCCCACCGGGCTGGCGATCATCACCATTTTGGGCAACTCTACGGAAGCAGTTTCGGCCTGGTATTAGCGGCCTCCGCCTACCATCATCCGGGTCCCATTTTGATTATTACGCCAGATACGATCACAGCGAACCGGTTGGAGGATGAACTCCGCTTTTATCGCAGTAACCAGGAAGATAGCCCCATCCTCCATTTTCCGGACTGGGAAACTCTACCCTACGACACCTTCTCTCCCCATCAAGATATTCTCTCCGAACGATTAGCCACTCTTTATCAATTACCTCGCTTAGAACGCGGCATATTGATTGTTCCAGTATCCACCTTGATGCAACGGCTTGCACCTCAAGAATATCTAGAAACCCATAGCTTGCTACTGGCAATTGGTGATCGCCTTCATCTAGAAAATTGGCGTAAGCAGCTAGAAAAGGGAGGATATCGTTGCGTCTCCCAGGTAATGGAGCACGGTGAGTTTACCATTCGGGGCTCCCTCATCGACTTGTTCCCCATGGGTAGCACAGTACCCTATCGAATCGATCTCCTTGACGATGAAGTGGATAGTCTCCGCAGTTTCGATCCGGAAACCCAGCGCTCTCTGCAATCGGTAGCGCAGATCCAGCTATTGCCTGCCCGCGAATTTCCCCTGGTAGAAGAGGCGATTGCCCGATTCCGAAAGAACTATCGAGGCACTTTTAACGGCGATCCCCAACGTAGCTTGATTTACCGAGAGGTAAGCGAAGGGCACCCTCTTCCAGGAATAGAATATTACCTGCCGCTTTTTTTTGACCATACTGATACTCTATTCGACTACCTTCCTGAAAATACACTGGCTGTCACTTTGGAGGGCGTCAACACCGCAGCTGACAGTTTTTGGAGAGAGATTAATGATCGCTATGAACAGTACTGCCACGATATAGAACGCCCTCTCCTACCCCCCCCAAAACTCTATCTCCAAGCTGGAGAGGTCTTTGGAGCTCTTAAACACCTACCCCGAATCAGTCTACGATCCTCAAAATTAGAGGAAAAACCCGGTTATCAGAATTTTGCTACTGAAACTCCGCCCCCGCTTATGCTCAATGCCCGTACTCCCCAGCCACTGGAAACTCTTAACCAATTTATAGAAAGCTTTACAGGACGAATTTTATTTACCGCCGAAACCGCTGGGCGCCGGGAAACTTTGCGAGATTTGTTCAAAGATAACGGAATTTGGCCTCATTTTTTTGACAACTGGGAGACTTTTCTGCAGGCTGAGGAACGCCTTGGTATTACCGTAGCACCCTTACAACATGGCTTGCTGCTCGGCGAACCGCGGATCGCCGTGGTTGCCGAGTCTCAATTATTTGGTCAACAAGCCATGCAGTACCGCCGCCGCCAGGAGCGTACTCGTGATGCGGATGCGGTAGTCCGGGATTTAGTAGAACTCTCCATGGGTGCTCCAGTAGTCCATGAGGAACACGGCGTAGGCCGCTATTTAGGTCTGCAAACCCTAGAAGTTGGAAAAGTTCGCACCGAATTTATGGCGTTGGAGTACGCAGAAGGGGATAAACTCTATGTCCCCGTCTCTTCCCTCCACCTAATTAGCCGCTATACCGGCGCCACTCCTGAGGCGGCACCTCTGCATAAACTTGGCTCCAGCCATTGGGAACGAGCTAAGCATAAGGCCCGGGAACGAGTTCGAGATGTGGCCGCCGAACTGCTAGCTATCTATGCTCAGCGGGCAGCTCGAAAAAAACCGCCCCTGCCGACCCCAGACTCTCACTATGCTGCCTTCGCTCGCGCCTTTCCCTTTGAGGAAACGCCAGACCAAGCGGATGCTATCCAAGCGGTGATTGCCGATCTGACTTCAGATCAACCCATGGACCGTCTCGTCTGCGGAGATGTAGGTTTTGGCAAAACTGAGGTGGCGATGCGAGCGGCCTTCATCGTTTCTCAAGCAGGCAAGCAGGTGGCGGTGCTAGTACCTACCACACTTTTGGCTCAGCAGCATTATCAAAGCTTTAAAGACCGGTTTGCTGATTGGCCAGCGCGGGTAGAAGTGATATCTCGATTTAGCTCCCGTAAGGAACAAGAAGCTGTGATCAATCGTATTGCGGATGGCCGAGCAGATATCGTGATCGGCACCCATAAGCTGCTGCAGGAAAACATCCATTTTAAGAATCTTGGACTAGTGATCATCGATGAAGAACACCGCTTTGGAGTCCGGCAGAAAGAGCGCATGAAGGCTCTGCGAGCTGAAGTAGACATTCTCACCCTAACTGCAACCCCCATTCCTCGAACGCTCCATATGTCTCTGTCCAATCTCAGGGATCTTTCCATTATTGCCACGCCACCGGCGCGGCGTCTAGCCATTAAAACTTTTGTACGACAATGGAATGACAACCTTCTCCGGGAAGCGTTATTGCGGGAAATCAAACGAGGGGGGCAAGTCTATTTTCTTCATAATGAAGTAGAAAGCATTAATAAAATGGCTCAACGGATTCAAGCCCTTTTCCCTGAAGCCAAAGTGGGCATTGCCCATGGCCAGATGCGGGAGCGGGAACTAGAACAGACGATGCTAAATTTTTATCACCGGCGTTTTAATATCCTGGTTTGCACTACTATTATCGAAACTGGGATTGATATTCCTAGCGCCAATACTATTATTATCCACCGAGCCGATAAACTGGGATTAGCTCAACTGTATCAACTCCGGGGACGGGTGGGACGCTCTCACCATCGAGCTTATGCCTATCTGATTGTCCCTCCCCGCTCGGTCATGACCGCAGATGCGGTCAAACGCCTAGAGGCCATCGAGTCCTTAGAAGAACTAGGCGCTGGTTTTACCTTAGCCAGCCATGATATGGAAATCCGGGGGGCGGGAGAACTGTTGGGTAAAGATCAAAGTGGGCAAATGCAAGAAATCGGCTTTGATCTTTACAACGATCTGCTAGAGCGGGCGGTCAATAGCTTGAAATCCGGGCAAGCCTTGGATTTAGAGCAACCACCGGCACAGGGTCCAGAAGTCGATCTCCATGCTCCTGCTCTGATCCCAGAAGATTACCTCCCCGATGTCCATACCCGGTTAGTGCTCTATAAGCGGATCGCCGCCGCTAAGGACCATCAAGCACTGAGAGAACTTCAGGTAGAGATGATTGATCGCTTCGGCCTATTGCCAGAAGCCACTAAGACGCTATTTGCTACCCACAAACTTCGCTTAAACGCAAATGAAATGGGCATTCGCAAGATCGAAGCAAGTTCCCAAGGCGGTCGGATTCACTTTCAACCAGAACCTAAGGTGGATCCTATGGTTATCATTGATTTAATTCAAAAACAGCCTAGCATTTACAAACTAGATGGCCAGGAAAAATTCCGCTTTATCCAAAAACTACCTGATACCCAAGCACGCTTAGAGGCCCTAGAAAAATTACTCAAGCTATTACTCATGAAAAAAGCGGCCTAGAAATACTAAAACGAGGCTCTCTAGTTGAACCATACAACAATGATGCTTGTTATTTGCGCCAACATTTTAATCATTGGCTGTACCTACCCATTGTCTCCCAAGTCTACTGGACAGCTTGCTTATGTGGCTGGAAGCTTGGACTTCCGAAATGTAATGTTCAGTAACGTCTTTATCATTGCTGTTGATGGCCAACGCTTAAAGTTTTGGCAAAATAAAGTAGCTGTCCCCCCTGGCTCTCATCGTTTTACAGTGGGATACCGCTACCGAGATCCAGGCGATCATCCCACTCAAAAAACCACGGTTGCTTTTGCTGCCGTAGCCGGTAACAATTATCGGCTGGAGTACTATTATGGAAAAATCCTAGTCAGAAATATGGATAATTATAACATTATTGCCCAACAGCAACTTCCCTAATTCTAAACATCTAGGAAATTGATTGCCGCCGCTGCGGAGTCCAACGCTCTTCCAATTTGGCTAGATTCTGCCGATGCATGATAATCACTACTTCATCCTTAGCTTTCAATTGAGTCTCAGCGTCGGGAATAAGAAATTCGTTGTTTCTATACACACAAATCACTCGGCTTTTTTCAGGCAAATCGAGTGCTTCAATAGCGCCTTCATCCTCCTCTCCAACGGCAAATGAAAATACCCGAGCCACATCCCGGATCATGGTAGAAAGTTCCAAGGGATTCCTGCCATCAAACCTATCTGCCAAATAGCGTCCAATGGTTCGATCCGGGATAATCGTATCATCCAACCCCAATTCAATGCACAGGTGCTCCAGTTCCGGATCTTCTATCTTGGTGACTACCCGGCGGAAACCCAATGACCGCCCCATTAAATTCGCCTGATCATTTTTCCTCTGCCTGCAAAATTCTTCCTGCTAGCTTGGGCTTATGTACGGCTTGAGGAGGAAGAGCAGAGCGCTGTATAAGCAATTGCACCAAACGCAGAAAAATCAATAGCCGCAATATCTTGATACCACCAGCAGTAGAGCCGACTCCCCCGCCTATACCCATCATACCTATTAACAGTAATTTCGAACTAGAATCAAGTTCAGCAACTTCCAGCGAGCTAAAACCGGCTGTGGTCTGGGCAGAAAATCCCAACAACAATCCCTGGGAAGCACTCTCCATCCACGGTAAAACTAGCGATGAATAAAGAAGCCATGCAAGCACCCCACTGAAGGCTCGTAACTCCGTATCAAAAATATATAATTCCCGTTTTCCCAATAGCTTGGCAGGATAGAATTGGGTATCATTGAAAGATCTGCTTACTTTTGGCTTTTACCCCGCATCTACCAGCAGTGTTTCTTATGAAATGGAAGACAACTATTGAGTAGGAGGTACATCCCTGGATGAAGGAACTTCGGCCCTCAGCTACGCTGTCCATGGCCGTGTAGTTGCCAAGTACTTGGGTCAGTTACTCGCTATGGTTGCGATTCTGACCTTGGCTCCTTTGGGGGCATCGATTGTCTTTTATGAATACGATCTAAGCATTCGTTACCTTGCCGTTGTCTTTGTTTTAAGTTTTTTTGCTATTCCTTTGGCGCGATTATCCGTGCCTGTCCAAGTGCAGATCAACGAAGCTTTAGTAGTCTCGTTGCCCTTGCTTTTATCCTAGCACCGTTAGCGATGAACTTTGCCCTCATGGGCGAGGACCTCTTTTTTTTGGATGCTTTTTTTGAAGCTGTGTCCGCGATTACGACCACAGGGTTATCCACTTTAGCAAGCGTTGAGGATAAATCCCAAACTTTTCTGTGGCTCTAAATTATGCACTCTCTGCCATTTCCACGGGTGGATTTTCTCCTTCAGATAAGAGTTTGCTGGGTTTGAGTACCGGTTTTGCCCCTTGGGCAATCATCTTACTGGCGTTGGCTGGGGCCATTCCCTTGCCGCTTTACTATCTTATTTACCACTTCGGCTGGCGCCAAGCCTAAGAAACACTGCTGGTAGATGCGGGGTAAAAGCCAAAAGTAAGCAGATCTTTCAATGATACCCAATTCTATCCTGCCAAGCTAGAGGCCAACTTCCCTCCCAGAAAACCCACAACCGCTAAATGCCCTGCCGCTAACGCGAAGGCACTCATGAAGCCCCAGGATAAAGCATACCTCAGTAAGGTAGTATTCATAAGTAACCTCCACAGCAGAACTGGAAAGGTCAAAAAACTAAGCAACCCATCCATACGCTCCTCAGAAACAGGAAGCGGTAAATCACTTAGAAGAAACAACAGAAATAAATCAACAAGACTCACCGCAATACCGGCACAGGCCAATGCCGTCACAGTTCTCAGTATTCGATCACCACGTTTAAGCAATAGCAAGGGCACACTTGCCATTAAAACCAGTAAAACGGCATCGAATACCCCCAAAAATCCCGCGGCTACTACTGAATAGTCAAAGGTTGCTACCCATAGCCGACACAAAACATAAAAAATTAAACTACCCACTAAGAGCGGCAGCGAAGAAGGCAATTTTTGCGGTCCAGCCTCTAGCTGGAATATGGCATATAATGTCTTGGTAAAGTTAATCACATTTGAGAACATCTGCAGCCTACCTTTAGAGGCACCCCAAGGTGCAATTTGTTACTTTTCGAGGCGGCAATAGCGCTTTTCCGCCAATTACCCAGCTCCTAGCAGCTATAGAACAATACCTATTAAGCTTAATTTCGCCACCACAAAACTAATACAAACTATAGCGCAATAACCGCCTCCCTTCCACACCACCTCGCTAACAATATTGACCTTAAATATCAGAAATAATAGCTAGTTGGTCACTATCCAATCCACGCCGAAGAAACCAACCATGAGTACTGCTCATCAACGAGCTTATGGAATGCCAAATCCAAAGTCCGTATTGGTTCCATCATTAAATTAGCCGTATACTGTCTTCACCAAGAACTGCCTAAAAGTGTTGCTAAAGACAGCTAATATGTCCCTTACTAAACATCAAACGCGATATTTACGCACGCTAGCCCACTCTCTAAAGCCCGTAGTCATCGTCGGCCAAAGCGGAGTAACAACAGCTGTGCTAGATGAAATTGCAAGCTCATTAGAACACCATGAACTGATTAAAATAAAAATGCACGACGCAGAGCGAGAAGAGAGGCCAGCAATGGTGAAGTCTATTCTCCAGGTCACGCAAGCAGAGCTAGTGCAAGTTATCGGTAGGATAGGCATATTTTACCGACGCGGGGAGAAAGCCCGAATAACTCTACCCTGAAGCTATTATACTTCGCTAAATTGACCCATCGTATCCACAAATATACCTGCAATAGCCTCCTGGAAAGCGCCACTTATTAGATAAAATCAGCGCTGGACTCCGTGCTAGCCTCCCGTTTATCCCCTATTAAATCTTTTAAGGTAGCCCCTTTCATCGCTTGATCTAAAGCCTGCTCAATTTTTTCCATTATCCCATCCACCGCAGGCGATTTAAGGGAAATCGATTCAAGGGGAAATTTTTGTTCTTCGGCCTGCCGAATGATAGCTAGCACTTTTCGTACGGTAACGGTAGCCGGATCTTTGCTCAGCAAATAACCTGGAGGTTCAGCACCAGTTGCTGTTACAAGGCGAGCGCGCTTCAAAGATTCTATAATGTCCTCGATTAAATAACTAGGCAGGCTAAAATGCTTAGCTAAATTCTCTAGCGTAGGCGGAGGGCAGCCTTGATGGAATGCTTCTCCTACCCGCGCGAGGATAAGTAACCCTACCCGCTCTTTAAGGCGATTGCTTAAGAGCAGGGGATCTTGCTGCGCCAAGCCTATCATGCGAGGATTTTGGTGATAATAAGCCACCTGGGCCCCCACTAAAAGAACAAGCCAACTAATATAAAGCCAAATCATAAAGAGAATCACGATGGCAAAACTGGAATAAATGGCATCGTATTTAGTCGAAGTGGTGACAAAAAAAGCGAAAAGAATTCCGATGGTCTCCCATAATATTCCGGCCACCGCTCCCCCTACCAAAGCGCTTCCTAGTCTCACTTTAGTATTAGGGAGAAAGAGATAAATAAAGGTAAAGCCAGCAATCACTAATAGGTAAGGCAGTAATTTGCTCATCACCACCAGCGTTTTACCCAAAAGCTCAAAATCCAAGAGAGTCTGAATAAAACTGGTTTGCATCACCGAGGCAGTCGCTCCCACTGCCGAAAAGACCAGCACGGGTCCAATTAGGAGTACACTTAGGTAATCGCTAAAACGGCGTGCAAAGGGACGCTCCGCCTTAATCCGCCAGACATGATTAAAAGCGCCTTCAACTTTCTGGATAAGAGAAATAACTGTATAAAAAAGCAGCCCTACACCCACCGATCCCAACACCCCCACCTTTAAGTTTTCTACATACTGGATAATTTTAGTGGTAATTTCTTCGCCCCGTGGTCCTAAAGGCAGTAAAAAATGATGTAACACTGGCTCTATTTCATTGTGGATACCAAAAGCCTTGAGTACGGAAAAACTGACCGCCAGTAACGGTGCTAGAGAAAGCAGCGTCGTATAAACTAAGCTGGTTGCCTGCAAAGTGAGATCACCCTTAAAAAATTCCCGCGACACCGCATATACAAACTTCGCTTTTTGCCGTAAAAAAGCTCGCCAACGATCTTCCCCTCTCCTTTCAGGAGATCGCAACGCCTGCTTCAGGCGCACTTTGGTTTTTTGCCACAAAGTTGCCATCAATAATCTCTTTTACACTTATTCTCCCGTTGTATGTTGCCGTTTAGCAACAGCTTCCAGTAACGGCGTAATCAGTTCAAGAGGTAGAGGAAAAACAATGGTGGAACTTTGTTGGTTAGAAATATCTTTAAGAGTCTGTAGATAGCGTAGCTGGATTGCCCTTGGATCCGCCGATAAAATTTGAGCAGCTTCCAGCAACCTGCCGGCGGCTTGTTTCTCTCCCTCCGCATTGATAACCTTGGCCCGCCGAGAACGCTCGGCTTCAGCCTGCTGAGCGATAGCGCGAATCATGCTTTCATCCAGATCCACGTGCTTGATTTCCACATTGGAAACCTTGACTCCCCAGACATCCGTTTGTTCATCCAAAATTTCCTGGATATCGTTATTGAGCTTATCCCGCTCCGTCAGCATTTCATCTAAATCATGCTGACCTAATACCGAACGTAATGTAGTCTGGGCTAATTGGCTAATAGCCTGATGATAATCTTCTACCTGGATAATAGATTTCTCGGGATCCACTGCGCGAAAGTAAACGACTGCGTTAACTTTCACGGACACGTTGTCTTTGGAGATTACATCTTGGCTAGGAACATCCAATACCACAATTCGTAAAGATACCTTGACCATCTGCTGAATACCGGGAATAAGAAGAATAAGACCGGGACCCTTAACCTTCCAAAACCGCCCTAGCATAAAAACCACACCCCGTTCATATTCCCGGAGAATGCGGATAGATAGGACCAGAAAAGCGACGGTAATCGCCAGCACATATAAAAACGTCTCAATCATGAAGATCCTCCTCCAACTCTGGCTTGACCGTTAACGTTAATCCCTCCAATTCCGTCACCCGTACCCGCTGTCCCAATGTAGTCGGCTCCCTTGCCTGAGCCGACCACAATTCACCATGGATGCGCACGGTCATTTTATCTCTCGCTACAGCCGTCACTTTTCCCACCGCACCCAGCATTTGTTCCCGGCCACTCACTACCGGCCGTTGCTGGGAACGGGCCGCCAAGAGCAAAACCATATAGAGAAAACCGGCACTGCTTACCGCAGCGGCTACGATTAAGGACCAGGAAATCTGATAACCTGGCGCTTCGACATCCAATAAAATGACCGAACCCATCACAAAAGCAATACCTCCCCCTATTCCCAAGGCGCCAAAGCTAGGTACAAATACTTCAGCAGCCATAAACGTAATTCCCAATAACATCAGCGCCAGGCCCGCTGAGCTGATAGGTAAAACCTGAAAGGCATAAAGCGCCAGCAACAAAGAAATCGTTCCTACTACTCCCGGCAAAATAAAACCTGGATTAGCCATCTCGAAAATTAACCCATAGATACCCACTAACATTAAAATATAGGCTATATTAGGGTGAGCTATCATCGCTAATAAGCGATCCCGCCAGTTAGGCTCAACCGGGATAATCGTCATATCGGTAGTTTGCAAGGTTATTTCGCCGCCTACCACCTTGACGTTACGTCCGTCGAGACGCTTAAGTAAAGTAGGAATATCTTGAGCTATGAGATCAATAACTTCCATCTCTAACGCTTCTTGAGCCGATAAGCTAGCAGCCTCCCGCACCGCTTTCTCTGCCCATCGCTCATTACGGCCTCGCTGCACGGCCAACCCTTTGATATAAGCCACCGCATCATTAATCGCCTTACGGGCTAAGGTATCTTTAGGGGGAGTGCCGGCTTCCTCACCCTCCCCTGGGGGGGTTGCTTCTCCCGGCGGCTGGCTGCCCATAGGGAGATGCACGGGAGTTGCCGCTCCTAGGTTGGTAGCAGGCGCCATGGCAGCAATATGACTGGCATACATAATATAAGTACCCGCACTGGCTGCCCGGGCCCCGCTGGGGGCTACATAACCTACCACGGGTACTGGCGAGGCCAAAACATCCTGGATAATCTCTCGCATGGCCGTATCTAACCCGCCTGGAGTATCCATCCGCAAAATAATCAGCGCCGCTCCTTCAGTGTTGCTTTTTGCCATGGTTCGCTGGATATAATCGCTGGTTGCTGGCCCGATAACGCCTCGAACATCCAACAGGAGAGCAGTTCCCGCCAGGTTCTGATTTTGCTGTGCTGGAACCGCCCCCCCCAAAAAGAGGCAAACGAGAGATCCTAATATCCAAAAATACCACTTACTAGTAAACACAAAAAAGAAGGGCTCCATTAAGAAATAAATGAATGACTATGTTTTAATAGTAGACAACCTTAGTCCTTAGTTATGTCACGCACAATGGAAATTTTATTAAACGGTAAAATTCATCAAGTACCAGAAAACTGCTTGATATCAGACCTCATCGCTCTACTGGAACTCCAGGGAAAACGGCTTGCCGTGGAAGTCAATCAGGAAATCGTATCCCGCAGCGAATATACGCAACAGCCACTTCAATCTGGCGATAAAGTGGAGATCGTCTACGCTATCGGTGGCGGTTCAGATCTTGGCGCTACCGCTAATCCCTTAACACAAAATGCTAAAATGGAAGAGATAATGAGCGCATTGGATACTCCCTTAATGGTTGCGGGCAAAACCTACCATTCCCGACTCCTGGTAGGCACGGGTAAATACCGGGATCTGGAAGAAACTCAGAACGCTATCCAGGCTAGCGGTGCGAAGATCGTCACCATTGCTATTCGCCGAAGTAATATTGGGCAAAATCCGGGAGAACCTAACCTACTCGATGTTATACCGCCAGATCGTTATACACTTTTGCCCAATACCGCCGGCTGCTACAATGCCAAAGAAGCGGTACGCACCTGCCGCTTGGCCCGAGAACTGCTAGATGGCCACAACTTGGTAAAGCTGGAAGTCCTAGGAGATGAAAAAACCCTATTCCCCGATCTGGTAGAAACCTATCAAGCCACTGAAGTGCTTATCAAGGAAGACTTTCAAGTGATGGTCTATACCAACGACGATCCCATTGCCGCTAAACGCCTGGAAGAGATGGGCTGTGTTGCGGTCATGCCCCTAGCGGCACCCATTGGCTCCGGGCTAGGCATTCGAAATCCCTATAATATCCTTGAAATTGTCCAAAACGCCACCGTGCCTATCCTAGTGGATGCGGGCGTTGGCACTGCTTCCGATGCGGCGGCAGCCATGGAGCTAGGCTGCGATGGAGTACTCATGAATACCGCTATTGCCGGGGCTCAAAATCCTATTTTGATGGCTTCGGCAATGAAAAAAGCCGTGGAGGCGGGCCGTAGCGCCTACCTAGCCGGGCGTATCCCTCGGAAACGCTATGCTAGCGCCTCTTCTCCCCTTGAGGGCACCTTCTTTTAGTCCCCTTCCCCTCTGCAATCTATGTTATTGTTAAGCAGAGGGGAATAAGTATCCTGATATGCCGAGAAGTTTAGGTTGCTAGAGTAGCTGCTCCAGGAGACTGGAGATAGTAGTAAACCCCCCTACGATCAGCCATCCTTACTAAGTCTATGAGTTCAGGTAAGTTTTTTACCTTGAGTTTTTGCATTATGCTATGACGGTGAGCTTCCACCGTCTTCATGCTGATCTCAAGATCAAAGGCAATCACCTTATTAAGCCTCCCCTCAAGCACTAAATCAAGAATCTGCTTCTCTCGGAGTGTTAAGCTTGTTAAGCACCTGTGCGCGGTTTCAACTTGTTTTTGCTGTCTCCAAAGAGCAAGCGCCTGGTTCGCTGCTTTATAAATAGTATTCAATATTATTTGCTCTTTAGCTGGTTTTTCCAAAACATCGATAGCCCCCTGCTTAAGGGCCTGTACCGCATAAGTAATTTCGCCTGCCTCCACCATCAGAATTATGGGTATCCTGGAACCCAGTGCTTGCAACCGCCGTTGTAGAGCCAATCCATTTATTCCCTGAAGAGAAAATTCTAATAGCACACACCCCAGTTTTTTCCAGCAATTGCTATCTAAAAAGGATTTAGCCGACTCAAATTTTTCTATCGCTAGCCCTGTGGAATAAACTGGATTAACTAGTTTGTTATACAGGCTTTTGTTGATTCCTACCATAAATACTGCTGGTTTTTCCGACTGCATGATCAGCTAGCATTTCCTTCAGTAAAAAGAACATGCTATCAGGCTGGTAGCAGCTTAACATTGATCGTTATCAATTCATGAATCGTGATAGATTAGGTGGGTTTGCTATATGGCAGAGATATAATATATATGTTAAATAAAAAATCCAAGAATTTAAGTATATTACAAGGAAGCTTCAGCTAGCCGCCGCAATTGCGTTTTATCAAATCGATAGGTTTCCGCACCTATTTCTGGCAGCCGCTGGAGGAGGTTCTGACGCTTCCATTGGGCCATCACCCGGCTGATACTTTCCGGAGTAACGCCTAGGACAGCCGCCAATTCCCGTCCAGGCAATAGTCGCGCTGTATTGATTTCCTCTCCCGAATTCCACACCGAAAGATAAATAACCAATCGCGCTAGTCGGCTACGAACAGTACCTGTTGAAAATTGCACAATCCACGTCTCCGCCTGACGAAGTTGATCATGCCATTCTTCCATCAGGGGTGTGCAGAGGTCGGGTACTTTCTCCTCTACTGTTCTAATCACGGATAATGGAATCTGGCATACCTCAGCGGGCTCTATAGCAACCACTGAATGATCGAAATGGGGGTTGGTTAGCAACTCAAGACCAAAACTCTCCCCATTCCTAAAAAGTTGCACGATTCGATACTCTCCCCCTTGGCTATAGCGTACAGCTTTAAATATTCCCGCACGGACCGAAAAAATATGCTGTCCTTTATCACCCGCCCTACAAGCAGTCTCTCCAGCATCAAATCGACAAATTTCAATAGGTGACAATACCTGTGCCAACCAGGCGATCATCTCCGGGTCGGTTTGGGATTTAACAAGTTTATAGATGGGACAAGCAAGGCAGCGCTCCCGTCCCGGCCAATTTTCGTCGGTACACCGGGACGGCTCCCTTTTTGAGGTTTTAGGCATTATGATTCCTGAATCCAGAGAAACCCATCAAGCTAGATAACAGCTTATTACTTATTATTAAGGTTCAATTATAAAATACGGCGTAAAAAGCCCGTCATTTCTTTTATTTTGCTATGGTAATCGGAAGCGTTGACATCTTGGTAAGATCCGTTACGGTCATCTGATAAAGCTGAGATAGAATGCGAAAAGCCTCTAAATCCCAATTCCTTGCCTGCTCACCCTTCTCTACTATTCCTAAAATAGAATACCAGTAATTCTGGAATTTAATAGTGAATGCCCCATTGGGTGGGCGCTCCAAAGACTCCACTATTGCTAATGTTTGGGTGGGATACGGTGGGATTCTCCGCAATACTCGTACCGAGACTGAGGGTATATAAATTAGCTTGCTCGGCGAGCGCGGTGGGGTTTGAAAAAAACTGCGTTCCAATCCCAGCATTGGAACGGAAATCAAAAGTAGCAGCCACATTAGTAACGCTTGTAAAATGAGATGCTAGATGGTGGCGGGCTCTGGCAATGTTTAAAAGCAAAAGCTCCGCTTCGAGTCTGCTCACCGTTTGGTCATACTCCATAACTGCCCGGTGCATAGCGACAGGCGACAAACAGCTTGTTAAACCAAAACTAAGACTCATTGCGAAACCTATTCGCTTTTTACGTAAAAGTGGCTGAAGTACTTTAATACGATGATGATTCATAACTCCTTCATTCTTCCTTTTCCCGGCATATACTAACCCCCGTAAGCTGTTCTACTAATAACAGCACCCATTGTTCTAACATGACACTCATTACCCCTTTTTAACGGTAGCCCCTTATATTTTTTACCAACTAGAGAACATAGGACAATCCTCAAGGAGCATCCCATGAACACAACCCAACCCAACCAACGTATTGAAACCGATAGCATGGGCGAAATCGAGGTACCCGCCGATCGCTACTGGGGCGCTCAAACCCAGCGCTCGCTAATCTATTTTTCCATTGGCCAAGATCTTATCCCTCAGGAAGTCATAGAAGCCTTTGGGCACCTTAAAAAGGCTGCTGCCCTCGCCAATTCGGAGCTAGGTAAACTGCCGGAAGAAAAGGCTCAACTCATCGCCCAAGCCGCCACGGAAGTTGCGGACGGCAAGCTCAACGATCATTTTCCACTGCGGGTTTGGATGACGGGAAGCGGTACCCAAGCCAACATGAATATCAATGAAGTTATCGCTAACCGGGCCATTGAACTTGCTGGCGGAGTTAAGGGCAGCAAGGATCCTATCCATCCCAACGATCACGTTAACTTATCCCAATCCTCCAATGACACTTTTCCTTCGGCAATGCATATTGCCTCGGCCAAAGCCATTCAAACCCGGTTACTTCCTGAGGTGCAAAAGCTGCGCGATGCCCTTCACATAAAAGCGGAGGAATTTAAAGAAATCGTTAAAATTGGGCGCACCCACCTACAAGATGCCGTTCCCTTAACGCTGGGGCAAGAGTTCTCCGGCTACGTAGCTCAGCTCGATGACGGCTGCAAGCGAATCGAAACTGCCCTACCTGGACTCTACGAACTAGCTATCGGTGGAACCGCGGTAGGCACCGGCCTTAATGCGCCGCCTCAATTTTCTGAACGGGTGAGCGCTTATCTCAATAAATTTACTGGACTTCCTTTTATTCCCGCAGCTAATAAGTTTGCTGCCCTAGCGGCCCACGATGGCATGGTAATGGCCAGCGGAACTCTGCGGGTACTAGCCTGCTCCCTCATGAAAATCGCCAATGATATCCGCTGGTTGGGGTCAGGGCCTCGCTGTGGATTGGGCGAGCTGCTATTACCGGCCAACGAGCCTGGTTCTTCCATCATGCCTGGAAAAGTCAACCCCACCCAGTGCGAAGCCATGACCATGGTTGCCGCGCAAGTCATGGGTAATGACACCGCCATCGGGATCGCTGGCTCCCAGGGTAATTTTGAACTTAATGTGTTTAAACCCATGCTGGTCTTCAACCTGCTCCATTCGGTCACGCTGCTAGCGGACAGTTGCCATAACTTTACCTGCTTCTTGGTAGAAGGGCTCCAAGCAAACCGAAGCCGGATTGCCCACTACGTGGAACAATCTCTTATGTTAGTGACGGCTTTAACGCCAGAGCTCGGCTATGACCAAGCAGCCAAAGTCGCCCATTACGCCCTAGAAAAAGACATGTCCCTTAAACAAGCCTGCTTAGAGTTAAAAGTGCTATCAGCCGAGAAGTTTGACGCCATTGTACAACCCAGCAAGCTAGCCCATCCCTTTAGGTAGGCGTTTCTGATTAAATGGTTTAAATCCACCGCTTAAATGGTTTAAATAAACTAATTTTATAACTTTATAGCTATTAGTAATCCGGTTTTATCACCTTATTTCTTTTAAGTATTTAATAGGTTATCTCCTCTCTCGTGTAGATGGCACAGAAATCGCATTAAGGGTAGAGGTTTTCGTAGCACTAGGATAACAATTTGCTTTTACAGACCCTGGTACTGGCTTTTTCCATTACGTTTTTATCCAGGGAGCAAAGACAGCAAGGGCATAAAAAGCAGTCCACACCCATGCTAAGTATTACTTAAACAAACACCTTAAAAAAAGACGAGGGATCATAAGAAAATGGCACAGCACGCTGACACCCTTGGGGCTCCCAAAAAAGGCTTTGCCGGCTTGAAGGAAAATTTTGCTGCCGATTTAAGGGCGGGGCTAAGTATTTCTCTCATTGCCTTGCCCTTGAGTCTGGGAATCGCCTTAGCTTCTGGCTTTCCAGCCTTTGCCGGCCTCATCGCAGCTATTGTAGGCGGCATGCTCGTTTCCCGCATCAGTGGCTCTTATGTCACCATTAATGGGCCAGCAGCCGGGCTAATTGTAGCCAATCTGGCAGCTATCCAAAGCCTCGGCCAAGGGGATATTCACGCTGGCTACCTTTATGCTATCGCCGCGGTCTTTGTAGCCGGCATCATGGTTTTTATTATTGGCGCCGCCGGGGCAGGAAAACTTGTGGATGTCTCCCCCAGTTCGGTGATTCATGGCATGTTAACCTACATTGGGGTGGTTATCATGGCCAAAATGTTTTTCCCAATGGTGGGGGTCATTCCTGAAGTCCATCCAATTCTAGGCTCCAACGTGGTTGGCACAATAGCTGCCATTCCTCAAGGTTTTACCGATATGCTGCCCCCCGTGGCCATTATAGGATTTGTTTCCTTGCTCATCATGGCCCTCCACCCCTTGATCAAGATCAAATGGGTGCAATTAATCCCAAGCCCGGTATGGGTGCTGATATTTGCCATCCCCGCAGGCGCGCTCTTTGATCTGGAAACATTGCAGCAACAGCTCAACCGTCCAGAAGGAAAAGAGCTGCTGCTAGCCTTACCGAGCAACCCCTTGGATGCCATTGCCTGGATCGGCCCAATTACCCCGGACTTCGGTAAAATCCTAACCTGGGCTTTTTGGTACGCTGCTCTCACCATCGCCCTTATCACAGCCATTGAATCCGGTCTTAGCGCCAAAGCGGTGGATCAACTCGACCCCTATCATCGGCACTCGGATATCGGCAAGGACATCCGCGCAGTGGGTATAGGGAGCGCCGTTTCCGGCATTCTCGGCGGCTTGCCTATGATCGCTGAAATTGTTCGTAGCAAAGCCAACGTCCTGATGGGGGCAAGAACAGGCTGGGCCAATTTCTTCCATGGCACCTTTATCCTGATTTTTGTTTTTGCATTGTCTCCAGTCATGCAAATGATCCCAGTCGCCTCGCTCTCCGCAATGATGGTCTTCGTGGGATATAAGCTGGCTGCTCCTAGCGAATTTGCTGGTATCTTTAAAATTGGTCGGGATCAGTTTCTCTATTTCATACTCACTTTGCTTGTTTGCATTTTCACTAACCTGCTTGTGGGCGTTTTTGCGGGCATCATTTTCAAATTCATTTACCAAGCCGTGGTAATGAGAGCGCCAACTTCCACCCTTTTCAAAGCGGATTTAACTATCGACCATAGAGATGAAAGTGTCGAAGGCGAAGGTGAGGGTGAAGGCGAATACCAAATCAAAGTAAAAAAAGGCGCGACCTTCACCAATTTTCTCTCCTTTAAACGCCGGCTCAATCAACTACCAAAGGGGAAGAAAATCATTGTTGACTTTTCTGATGCTAAAGTAGTGGATTTCACCACGCAAACGGCGCTCCAGCACCACGCTAAACTCTACCAGGAGACCGGGGGATCCATTGAGGTTGTGGGGCTTGAAAAACTCAAGGCCTACTCGAAACATCCTCAATCAACCCGCTATCGGCGCTAGACTGCTAGCATGAACGCTAGGGGGAGGCTTAAGCCTAAGCTACTAGCCTCCCCTTTTTAGCGTGAAGAGAAAAAAGTTGACCTTCTTTCTATTAAGGAGAATTACTTAGTGAAAATAAAAATACTGAAAACCCAGCTTGTTTTTGTTCTTATTTCGTTCCTTACAATCATGCCAGCCCTAGCGGATACCGATAATATCTTCGGCAGTTGGACTTCGGTGACTCTCCAGGGTGACTTTGGCTTTATCTCTCCTGAAGGCAAAGATTTCCGATGGATAGTTATCGATCAGGCTCGGACCCGGGACGATAAGGATCTTAACCCTAGCCGTTATCCTGGCGATAATGGATTTTCACCCCGCTTTTCCGAAAACCTCGTTTGGATACAGGGCGGTTACAATTTAACGGAGCACTCTAGCATTTGGCTAGGCTATACTCATGATTGGATAAAACCGCTGAACGGAGCCCATCTTCAGGAAAGTCGTCCTTATCAAGACTATCTATGGAGCGATAAGGTATTTGGTAATTTCACCGCCATGACTCGAACCCGTTTGGAAGAGCGGGTCGCCATTTCTGGACAAAACAGCGGAGAAGTGGGTATTCGCATACGCCAGCTTGCCATGCTGAAACATCCCATCCCTAACGTCAAAGACCTGTCTGTATACGTAGGAGATGAGGTACTCGCCTATTTAAATGAAAACAAATTTGGTCCAGAAGGGTTTAGCGAAAATCGGGCCTTTGGCGGATTATCCTATCAGTTAACCCAAGAGGTAGGGTTGATGCTGGGCTACCTGGGTCAATATCTTAAGAACCCAGGCGGCAATGATCTCTTCACCCATAATGTCCAATTTGACATTAATTATAAATTCTAAGAACAGAATCATCAAAACGCACACCCCCGCCCCGACCTATTTCAGGTGGGGGCGGGATCAACGACTGACGAACGGTAGACTTCCATAAAAATAGAAGGAACAAAGCCAATAAAGGAAACCCACTATCAACACCATTTCTCCTTTAATTCCATAACCTATATATGGCGCTGAACGTGAAACGTTTAATTTACCGAACCGCTCAACTACGAGGTCTAATTTTACTCGGGTTATTGTTTCTGACTTTAATCCTTCTCGGAGGAATGATTTGGCGTAATTTGCAACGCTTGGAAACAGTACGCGCTTATATAAGCTATTCCTATCGTCTTCAACAAGTTAGCCTTAATATGCAACAGGTTTTGCTCAAACAGCTTTCTGGGGCAACTGGAGAAGTGGGTTTGAATAAACTCAAGCACATAGGGGGAGAAGTAAAAAATCTTACCATGGCGAACTACTACTCGGATAAAGAAACCCCAGAAAAATTGCGCCAACTCCATTCTCTCCTCGTTGGACTTATTAAGGATCAGAAGCAAATCCAGCCGGTCATGTTATTTCCAGCTTTAAACGGGATGAAAGGGGTATTAAATGCAGAAATTAATAATGATGAACAAATACTTACGGAAGTTATTCAAGACACCCGCACCGAGTTAGGGCTGGCTGTTGGCACTTTAACCGCTATTTTATTGCTAGGAGGATGGGTGCTGCGTCGCCGTATTCTGGGTCCCTTAGGAGATCTTTCCCAGTTATTATCCAGGCTCGCCAAAGGGGATTTTACACCTATTTCTACCCATCGTTTACATCCTCTGCTACTGCCCGTATTTACCAGCTACAATGAGATGGTACTTCGGCTGCGAGAATTAGAAAAAGAAAACCGCCTCCGTGCCCAATCCTTGGAAGCAGAAATCCGGACTGCTGCCCAAGCGTTACTGGAACAACAACGGAGTCTGGCTCGAGCAGAGAGGCTTGCAGCGGTGGGGGAACTGGCTGCCAGTATTGCCCATGAACTCCGTAATCCTCTGGCGGGTATTCTAATGAGTTGTAGTAACCTGCGGAAAGAAATCAGCAATCCGGATCAAGCTCAACGCCTTGACCTTATAGGTGCTGAGCTAAAGCGGCTAACCCGGCTTTTAAATAATCTCCTCGATCAGGCCAAACATACCCCTCAACCCGCTGTTAAATTACATATCGCCAGCGTTGTTCAAGAATTATTAGCGCTGACCCGTTATCAAATACCCGCTCACCTACAGCTGGAAAGCAAAATCCCGGAAACTTTAAGCTGCCAACTACCAGAAGGAAACTTCCGCCAGGCACTGCTCAATCTAGTACTCAATGCCGCTCAAGCCATGGGAGAAACACCCGGTAAAGTGCAAGTAGATGCCTATCAGAAGGGCGAGACGCTCTATCTAAGAGTCAGTGATGAAGGACCGGGGTTTTCCCAAGAAATGCTTGACGGCGGTATCCGCCCTTTTGTCAGCGGCAGCCAGCGGGGAACTGGGTTGGGACTGACCATGGTACAAGGGTTTGCCCAGGAAGTGGGCGGCCATGTTCAGATCGCCAATAAACAGCCCCATGGCGCTTGCGTTACCCTTATCTTGCCCTATCAGGGAGAGCTGCAGCATGCGTGCCACGCTACTAATTATCGAGGACGAAATACTTTTAGGCACTGAACTCTCACGCCATTATCAAAGTGGAGGGTGGGAGGTAGAGTGGGCCACAACTTTATCGCAAGCACGCTCCATTCTTTTGGAGCAACACTTTGATCCGCTTCTCGTTCTTTCGGATATGAGCCTGCCGGATGGTAACGCCCTGGACCTGATAGAGGCTGTCCAAGGGCAACATCCCCATGCTGAATGGCTTCTTCTCACAGGCTATGGCAGCGTCCCTGACTCAGTGCGGGCACTGCGGCTTGGCGCTTATGATTTTCTCGAAAAACCCTGTGAACTAGAGCACCTAGATTTAGTAATAGCTAGTGCTGCCCGCAGTGCCCGCGCGCAGCGGCGCTTATTTTATCAAGTCCAACAACATCATCGCCAATACTCCCCCCAAGCCTTTGTAGGCCGTAGCCAATCCGCCCAAGAAGTGCGTAAATTACTCGCTAAACTGACTGAAGTTCCCTTTAGCGCCCTTATCATTGGCGGTGAAACAGGAACCGGAAAAGGCTTGGCGGCCCGAATCTTGCATTATGGAGGAGAACGAGCCCAACATCCGATGGTAGAACTCAATTGCGCCGCGCTGCCTCGAGAATTACTGGAATCGGAACTTTTCGGACATGAAGCGGGAGCTTTTACGGGGGCTAAAGCCCGCCACCCTGGCCTAATTGAGCAAGCGAATGGAGGTACCTTATTTCTGGATGAAATTGGCGAAATGCCTCTGGATTTGCAGGCCAAGTTGCTCAAAACCATCGAAGATCGATGGGTACGCCGCCTCGGTGGCAGCAAGGAGATTCCCATTGATGTACAAATCTTGGCGGCCAGCAATCGTGATTTAGAAGAAATGGCCAAGCATGGGGATTTTCGTAGCGATCTCTACCATCGCCTTAGCGTCTTTCGCCTCAATTTGCCAGCACTGCGGGAAATTAAAGAGGATTTAGAGGAACTTGTGCCTCTGTTTGTAGCCGCATTTAATGCTGAAGCAGGCAGACAGGTCAAAGTCATTCCAGAGAGAGTGTGGACTCGGCTTCATGCTCATGATTGGCCCGGTAATGTGCGTGAATTGCGCAATGTGGTGGAACGGTGCGTGCTGTTTTCCGAAGACGCTGTTTTCCCCGAGCAATGGCTCCAATTGCCAGGGCAAGCTAATTCTCTAGCTAGTGCCTCGCACACAGCGAGTCCTGATCAGATTTTTCTCCCCTTAGATGGCAGCATGGTTCTTGAAGAGATGGATCGTTACATTATCGAAACCGTACTTAGACGCAATGATTATAACATCGCCGCAACTGCCCGTGCGCTGGGAACCACGCGGGAAACTTTACGTTACCGTATTCAAAAACATGGCCTCAAATCTTCTAAATTATCATCTTCGCGAAGTTAATGAATGCACGATAATTTAGAGTTTCCGCCTAAGTCTCGCTTGGCTGTTCTCGACAGCCGCGCTCGCCTTGCCGCCATTCGCATTTCCCGGTAGTTCTCAGATGATAGCTAAGCCACGGTCCTTAGGGTTTTGACCCACACTCCCACAAGTTTTGCCTGCCTGTGCGCGTCGGCGCGCACAGGCAGGTAGGCTCCGGCGCTCGCCGCTGTAACGAAAAACAAAAATATTCTTGGCCGCGTTCTACTCCCCAAAAAACCCCGGTAAAGGTCCCCCATTCGCATCCACTTTATTTATATCACCTGGTATTACCATGATACGCTTCCAATGGAGCAAATTAAACAGCCTATAATTTTTGATGATACTACCTTTATCTATCCAAATATGTATACAGACTATTTTGGGCTTACGGGCCATCCATTTCGGCTAGTGCCGGATCCACACTATTTTTTCCCAGCGCCTTTCCACAAAGCGGTAAGCAAATGCCTACTCGAAGGCCTCATAAGTCCACTCCGCATCGCGGTGGTTTCCGGTCCTCCTGGCGTCGGCAAAACGCTTCTGCTAACTCGTTTTATGGAGCAACTAGGGAAAAACTATCCGGTTATCTTTATCCAAAACCCTAAACTGGGTTTTGAAGAACTTCTCGCCCTGATACAGAGCAAATTTAATATCATCGTCAAAGATGAATCCGTTGCCGCAAGACTCTCAGCTCTAGATTCTTTTGAGGAAAATATCTCTCAAATAGGCAAACGGGCCGTCATTCTTGTGGATGAGGCGGATAGTATTTCCCAGGAAGCAGTAGACGTGCTTTCTAAATTGACGAAACCGGCAGCAGCAGAAACGCCATCTTTTTTTATCGTACTAGCAAGTCGAAACAACACTGCTAATTACCAAAGCTTATTGATAGAACATAAAAATACTTCAAAAGTATACTCTCTTCTTCCCTTGCTTGCGGATCAAGTTGGTCCCTATGTCGATTTTCGCCTTCGTCAGGCCGGTTATGTAGGTGAAAACCCCTTTAGCCCAGAAGCAATAACTTCCTTGGTAAAGTTTTCCCACGGCATTCCCCAACTCATCAACCGACTCTGCGGCGCTGCGCTCCTGGAAGCTAGCCTCACTGATAAAAAATTTATCTCTTCGGAAATAGTCGACGAAGTCGCCCAAGGTCTATGGCTCACTCTAGGAAACAGTAATGTCTCTAGCGATTTATCTCTGGCTAAAGGCACAGAAGCGGCCTTTTTACCGACAGCCGGACAGCCTCAACTCCCCTTAGAACCGGTGTTTGAAACTGATCAAAAAGAGAATAAAGAGATCCTTCCCATTATTTCTCCGCCAGGAAATGATTCTTCAGCTTCAGAAAAGCAATCCAACTCCGAAAAGTCTTCTTCTTTAGATACGCGTCCCCCATCAGAGCCAACACCCCAGCTTACCAACACTGTCCCCCATGATAACTCCCCTACCCCTCTAGAAAGGTCCCAAGCAGGGGAAAAGAAACCACGGATTATTATGGCCTTAGGTATCTTCATAGCGCTAATAATAGGTCTAATCGGTGGGGCTTATCTATCAGCATTAATCCCTGGAGAAAGTTCTCTTCTTTCAATCATAGAACCCACCGAAGACACTAAAAGCACCGCTAATAAAATAAGATCTACCGAGGAAAAAAGTGAAGACTTTCCTGGAAAAGGCAAAATGATTGCTGGCGAGGTACCTCCCTCTACCACCACGGAAAAAAATAGCACTCCAGCTACCCAGGAAACCGCTTCTGCTAGTCACAGTGGGATGCCTTCCAACCCTGAACTTGCATCAGAGAAAAGTTCTGACGAGATTTCCCCAAATCCGGGAACGGAAGCTACTGTGATTTCAGCCCAGAAAGAATCGCAGCAAGATCAGAATAGGGCAATAATTCCTGAAGATGAACCCAGAAAATACTCACAGCAACCCTCCCAAGCACAACAAATTACCCTACTGCTGGACCAGGCCAAACAGCAAGAGACTGCTTTCAAACTTACCACCCCAGAAGGTAATAATGCTTACGAATCCTATACTGCCATTTTAAAAATGGCGCCGAATTACCCCGCAGCCGCAAAAGGGCTTCAGCGTATCCGTGACTACTATGTTCGCTGGGGCCTGAAGGCTGAAGATCAAGGGGATCTAGATTTAGCCGCTGTCTATTATAAACGCGCTTTGAATATCTTTCCCAACGATTTCGCCTTGAATACCGCGTTGCGCCGAGTTGAGGAACAGCTCCAAAAACAAAAGGAGATAGGCCCGCCCGCCACCGAAAATGATCGGTAGACAAACCCTACTGTTGTAGACTGAAATGGCAGACCTTCCCGAAGGAGTTAATCCAAACGCCACCAGGGTTGGTTGAGTATACCAATGCGCCTGGCAGGAGACGAGCAGCCAACGTAGCCTGTCGGCTTCACGCAGCTATCATTGAATAGTTGGGGCGCGCACTCGCCCAACGTCTTCAGGCCGGACATAGCCGGCCTGATTACCAAACGAGTTGAGCACGTAAGATAGGACATTGGCGACCTCCTCATTACTTAGCTTAAGCGCTGGCATAGCTCCATCGTAGGGCACGCCATTAACCGTGATTTTACCCTGTAGGCCATTGATCAACGTGCGGATAGCGCGGTCTTTATCCGCCACCATAAAATCAGATTTGGCCACTGGCGGAAAAACGTAGGGGATGCCTTCCCCGGAGGGCTGATGACAAGCTGCGCATACCTGATCAAAGTACCTGGTACTTGCACCTTGAACTCCACAATCGCTGAGCCGCCTGCGGGGATAAGCGTTGTCTGCACATTGTGATTCAGCATCTCGCCCCCTTCTAGATAGACTTTGTCGAAAATCTCGCCGATCACATGAAATGAGGAGATCAAATTTGGGCCACCGTTGCCGATGTACAAACGGACAGTCTCGCCGGATTTAGCGGTAATCGCGTTGTCGCCCGTTGTGGAACCGACGGCTCCATTAAAGACCACGTATTCGGCTTCCTCGTGGATCGCCTTCTCCATGTCAAAGGGCTGAAGCCCCACCTCGCCATAACGCCCTTTGGTATAGAATTCACCCTGCATCACGTAATATTCCCGGTCTACCTTGGCTATACTTTGGGCTGGTTCCACGAAGATAAGACCATACATCCCATTGGCGATATGCATGCCAACAGGCGCCGTGGCGCAATGATATACATAGAGACCGGGATTGAGGGCCTTGAAGCTAAACTGTGAGGTATGGCCCGGCGCTGTCAGAGACGAGGTAGCCCCGCCACCAGGGCCGGTCACAGCATGTAGGTCAATGTTATGGGGCATCCTGCTAGTAGGGTGATTGCTCAAATAAAACTCGACCTCATCACCCTCACGGATGCGTATAAACTTTCCCGGCACCGATCCGCCGAAGGTCCAGAAAGTATATTCCACTCCATCGGCCAGACGCTTGACTGTCTCCACCGTTTCCAGGCGCACCACCACTTTCGCCGGCGTGCTGCGAATGATAGGAGGCGGCACCAGTGGAGCATCGGTTAAGATAGCTTCCTCCACGGGTAAGTCGACAACGGGTAATTCGGCATAGGCAACAGCTGAAAGCAGGCCCCAGCCCAGCGCCGCAGCGGCTATTCTTTGTTGCAAGAATTCTTTCAGATAGTAAGCCATGTCCTTTCTTTTTTCCTTTTTCAGACAGTCCCATCCACAAAAATTTATCCTAGCTTACTTATAGTCTTCTGGGTACAAACTTGAGTTAGCTAATAGTAGCCTCTAGGTTTCCAATAGGGATAAGGATAATAGGCAGGAGGATAATTTCTAGGCTTCCAAAGATGATATTTTTTTACTTGTAACAGGGGAAGCAAAGGCTTTTCTTCCCCTTTTTTTATTAACTTTTCTATGGAACCATAGACGGTCATATCCCGCCCTGGCCGGTAAATCTCTGGGTCCAGAAAACCGTCCACCCAAGCCAGAAATCGCCCCAACTCAACATGTATTTCCCTTGGCCGGCTGTCGCTCTCCAATGGCCGGGCAATAATCTCTATTATGGTATGCTCTTTTTTATTCTGAATACCCGCAATTGTGCCGCCCCACCGCACATAGCTGCCTTGATAATAAGCGATATCCTCTCGCACCGCGCTTAGACTAGGACTTCCCAATAGGGGCTGTTGGACCAGGGGGGGGAATTGGCTCGCGCATCCGCCAAGAACAAAAAAGATAATAGTAAGCACTATTTTATCAATGGAGCAGCAGCTTTCTTGCACTCAAATACTCGCTAACAAATAGCAGGTAATCCTTACCTTTCCCCTTGTTATTGAGGAAATCATCATGCTCCAACCTCATATTCTCTATATACCACGGGCTTTATAGCAGTCCCTATGCTAATCCCGAAAAGCCGGTTCATTCCATCCAGGAACTCTTTTCCTTGAGCTTCAAGGGAGGCGACGGCTGAGTCTAATACGCTCTCCTCGCCCTCAAAATCCCTAAGTAGTACGCGCAGCCTATAGGTTTTTTTATCCGCTAACATCACCTGGAGTTCAATGACCCCCTTCCCCTTTATCTCTCCTAGCATATCTGGTGCATCCTTCGCGGAGATTAAGGCGTTTACCTTATAGTCAGCTTTTGCACTCAGAGTTTGCCCCCTATGTTTGCTCAACCAATCCTCGCATTCTTTTACCGATATTCCACTTTCGCGCCAAAAAGCATCCCGGGAAAAATTAACCTCCAGGAATCGCTGCACTAAGAATTCCCTGTCAAGATACACAAATAACGCACCGCCCTTGGGTCCCTGCGGCTGATCAAGTAAGACTCGGTAAATAGCCGTAAAAGCGCTTTTCTGGTCAAGGGGTGTTAAGCGGGCGGTATCAAAAATAAGCTTTTGGTAAGCTTCCTCTCCTGGTGAGTCTTTGGGAAAATTTTCCCCCAAAAGATGCAAGAAAGCCCGTTGGGAATGACTCAATTCAGCGGCCGCGGCAGGTAGATTCGCCTGAAGCTCTATGCGATCTTCCTCCGAGGCATAGTTATCGAGCCAATAGGCCGCCGCTGATAATCGTTTTTTTAGATTCTCTTTATCTTGTCCAGTCAGCCCCTCTTCGGTCCTTTTTTGAATTTCATATTCCACGTCGATATGGGGCAGTTGCAGCAAGGCAATCAGCAATTGAAATCCGATTGGATGGTAAGCGGTGGAAGCCGGATCGACTTCAATCATCCGCAACATTTTTTTCTCAGAAGGAGCCTGTTCCCGTCGCGCCTTCTGGACCAGCCGGTCATGTTCATTAAACAACCTGACGATATACTCAAAGTCCGTGGAAAAATTGACCGTTCTTTTAGGCGGGGTCCGCACTATCAGAAATCTCAGTATCTCGGGCGGAAGAAAATGGGCTATCTCCCTAGCCGCCATACCCACCCCCTTGGAAGAGCTCATTTTAGCCCCACTGACCAGGAAGAACTCATAGGGCACGTTCAACGGCGGCGAGTCGCCAAAGATTTCCTTCAGGCAACGGGCGGCCACATCACGGGAACCGCCTTTGGTGCAGTGATCCTTACCGGCACCCTCTATGGTAATGCCAAAGGTATGCCATTTTGCCGTCCATTCCAGCTTCCACGGCAACTTACCACGGCCATCAAAGGGAGAGACTTTTCCCTGGTGCCCGCATCCCTGAGCCCAGCTCACCAAATCAGTTTTACAATGGTAAGTCACTTCCTTGCCATCGTAAGCTGTTACCGCCGTAGTACCAATCTTGCCACAATGCTCGCAGATTACTTGGAATGGATACCAATCCTCGGGCCGGGCCGCGTGGCTGACTTCCGCGTAGATCTTACGAACCACATCAGACTTTTTTAAAATGGCGTCAATAGCTTGATTAAATCGTCCCGAGCGATAAATATCCCGCATTCTATATACTTGAGCCTCAACCCCAAGCTCCGGAAAAATATTCAAAAACTCGGAGATATAGTGATCCGCCAAATCCGTGGCCTTAGAACCAGCAGGGGCCGGTATGTTACAAAGGGGATACCCCATATATGCCTGCAAGGAAGAGGCTGCATCGGCGGGGAGACCGTCCAAGGGATCGTAGTCATCAATACCATACTGGTAGATGGCTTCCACCCCCTTATCCCGTAATGCACGATAAATAGCATCATGAATTAAAACACCCCGTAAGGAACCCACATGCACCCTACCTGAAGGGGTTTTAGAGTCATTGATGAGTTGGGGGCCCGTCAGTCCCTCAATGATTTTTTCGAACCACATAAAATTGCCTGATTTTTCCTTTCTAAAATCGCTTTCACGCCCAAGAAAGTCTAATAATATCATTTCTCTGGGGTGCCCAAACCAAGCAGGGAATCCTCTTCAAACTTTTCAAATCGGAGCGTCCCATCTAACGCTGAGAATCCAACGCCTGATCCAAATTAAAGGCCGCCGTGATCAACGCCAAATGGGTAAATGCCTGGGGAAAATTGCCAAGGGCTTCGCCGCTATAACCCGTTTCTTCAGCATATAAGCCAAGGTGATTGGCGTAACCCAGCATACGCTCGAATATCAACCGGGCTTCCTCAAGCCGGGGTGGATGATGACGCCCGGCGCGGGTGAGGGCTTCTACCAGCCAAAAAGTGCAGATATTGAAGGTCCCTTCATCCCCCTCCAACCCATCCTCGGTTTCGTTGAGGTTATAGCGAAAGACCAAGCTATTGGACACCAGTCCCCCTACCTCAGGGGGTTTAAGGATGGCGTCCAGTGTCTTTAGCATCCGGGGATCGGTAGGAGAGAGAAACAGCATTAAAGGCAGGGTCAGATTGGCCGCATCCAACGCCTTGTTTTGGTAATGCTGGACAAAGGCTTGCCGTTCAGGGCACCAGCCTTTGTCCATAATCTCTAGATAAATCTGATTACGCACCTTTAACCAACGATCCTGATCGGCCGGAAAGGAGCGTTGCTGGGCGAGGCGCAGCGCCCGATCGATGGCCACCCAGCACATGAGCTTGGAGTAGACAAAATGCTTATGTCCCCCACGAACTTCCCAAATCCCGGCATCCGGCTGTTGCCAATTCTCGCAAACCCAATCAACCAATCGCCGCAAGCGAACCCACAAATCATTGGAAATCGGCGCGCCATATTTATTATGCAAATAGACCGCATCCATCAATTCCCCATAGATATCTAATTGGAGTTGACGATAAGCGGCATTCCCAACCCGTACTGGCCGGGAGCCGCAATAACCTTCCAGATGATCCAGGATCTCCTCGGGAATCTCAGAACTCCCGTCCACCCGGTACATAATCTGCAAGGGGCGCTCCACGGATACTGCGGGGCCGGGGCAGAGACTCTCGATGAATTGCATAAAACACTCCGCCTCCTCGGTAAACCCGATTCTTAACAGGGCATAGACGGTAAAGGCCGAGTCTCTGATCCAGGTATAGCGATAATCCCAGTTGCGCACTCCCCCTAAATCCTCGGGCAAACTACAGGTAGGAGCCGCCACAATAGCTCCGCTAGGCTCAAAGGTTAAAAGCTTAAGCGCCAAAGCAGAACGATGCACCATTTCACGCCAGCGCCCTTGATAGGTACATTTACCTAGCCACCGTCTCCAATAGAGCACCGTCCGCCGAAAACTGGCTTCTGTCTCGGTTACCGAGAGGCAAGGAGCGCAACGGGATTGGCTGGTAATTTGATGCAAAATAAAAACAGCCGTTTCACCCTGGTTTAACGTAAATTCCGCTTCGACTCCTTCCCCATCTCGTTGCAGCGGAACTCTCGCTGACAAGGCCAAATTTAAGTCTTTTGAATAAAATTCAGCGCCATTGTCCACCAGGACCGTAGTATGCTCATCACGGGCAAAATTAAAGGCGGGATGGCACGTTAATCGCAACCGGCTGCGGCCCCGAACCGCGGTGACACGGCGAACCAACTGATGAAAATGGGGTTCACCGGGGGCAGCCTTGCTGACTGGCATAAAATCAGTCACTTCAATGGCCCCCTCCGGAGCCAGAAAACGAGTCACCAGGACATTGGTTTCAGGCCAGTAAAACTGTTTGCACTTAGCCCCATTATCTATCGACGCAATCTGAAACCGACCACCCTTCTTATCATCAAGCAGCGCCGCAAAGACGCTGGGAGAATCAAAATGGGGAATACAGAGCCAATCAATGGAGCCATTAATCCCCACCAGCGCCGCTGTCCGCAGATCGCCAATCATTCCATAATTTTCGATAGGTTGGTAAGCCATAGGGTAATATCCTGCTTAAATTCCGAATCATCAAAAGGCCGCAGAAGCAACCGCTAGAAGATGTGCCCATTGCCCCCCGTTGGTAGCTTCTAATGGACAAATCTCTTCCAGCAACATACCTCATACGCCAAACTCTATTCTCTGCCAGCAGATAAATTTGATTTTTACGCTACCATTGCTGGCAATCTAGTGCAGTATTTTCTATCCTTTTTATTAGTAAAGTTAAAATAACGCTATCCCATAGCAACCCACTATGCCACACCGCATCGAGTTATCAAACATAACCCTATACCAGGAGTTACATTGATGACGCAGGTCGAGCAACTGGCTGAGTTCACTAGCCGGGCTTCTTACCAAGACCTCTCGGAAGCCGCCCGCCAACAGCTCAAAATTCGCGTATTAGATTCCCTAACCTGCGGAATTGGCGCCTTGGAAGGCGAGCCTATACAGATGCTTCGCTTCTATCTATATGAAGTTGGAGGGTCAGGATTGTGTACTTTAATGGCCACCAAGGAACGGGCCGCGCCCGCTCGGGCCGCTTTTTATAATGGGTCCTTAATCCGTTATCTCGACTACAATGATAGCTATCTGGCCGCCGGGGAAACCTGCCATCCGAGCGATAATCTAAGCGCCGTAAAGGTGACCGTGAGTCGGCGCGGCATTTCCCGTGGAAAGCGCCGGGTTAAGGACTCCACCGGCCGCACGGTCACCCTCCATAATGGGCGGGAACTGGTGAAAGAAAAGCAAGATTATGTGGGCTTTCATAGCCGCCCTATGACCTGGGAGAGCATTATCCAAAAATACAACCAACTCACCCACCCTTATGCGGAGATACCGCTCCGCAGAGCCATTATTCACGCCGTCGCCCAGCTTGAGCACATGCAGCGCCAGGAATTTGGGTAAACTAGGAACTTTGAGGGCAGGTACTAACTATACTAGAGAAGTAACTTTGGAAAAAACTTAAGAGACTATTTTTAGTCATATTTTAAATATGCGCTTAATTGAGGAAGCGACGCCATGACTGACTCCCATAACCGCGACCCACGGGTATTTTCTAGCGAACCCAAACTCAACTGTGATGTTTGCCTGAAAGAAATTCCACAATCAGAAGCCCAAAGCGCTGAAGCGGAGGAATATGTGCGCTGGTTTTGTGGCCTGGAATGCTATGAGCAATGGAGAAACGACAAAGAAAACAAGAAAAACCCGGAGGAGAAGAAAGAAACCTGAGTCCGCTTGCCGACAAGCAGGTCCGAATATACGGGATCGCAAGGATGGATTATTATCAGGCAAAGATTAAATGAAAAAAACTAAAAGACCAGTTAACTCTCATAATGCCTACCATGCGCACGTATATTTTGAGAAAGAAACTTTAGATTTTGCCTCTTCACTGTGTAAAGAGGCGGGAGAACGATTCAATCTCAAAGTTGGTCGTATTCATAAAAAGCTGGTTGGGCCCCATCCAAAGTGGAGTTGCCAGATCACATTTGGTTCAAAGGATTTTGATAAGCTTATTCCCTGGCTGGAAGAAAATCGAAACGGCCTTACCATCCTAGTACACGCCCTGTCTGGGAATGACTTAGAAGACCACACCCTCTATGCCTACTGGCTAGGGGAAAGCGTTGAACTCGATTTATCAATATTTGCCAAATAACTCCACTATTGAATTCCATGCAGCCTATGAAAAAAACCTAAAAATGTAGTGTGATCATTTTTCCGGCTAATCCTTGCTCTATCAATACGGCCTTTCTCAACTAGCGGATCGGAACCGATCTCAGGCTCACCGTAGGGACTGAATACCTTGCTGCCATAGACATGGAGGGTATCGTTTAATCGGGGACTATTTAAATTTTTAAGAAAAACCCTATGCTGAGGAAAACCCACATTTTTTGGCTACTGGCACTCATCGCAATAGGAATCGGTAGCACGCAGTGGTTGCAAAACAATGAACCAGCCTTGGAGTCCCAAGGGGGAATTCCCTTAGCGGAACTGCTGGGCGGGGGGGAAGGATTTGCCCGGGTAGAAGCCCCCTGGCAATTCTCTTTCCCCAGGGATCACGGCGCCCACTCCCGCTACCGGACGGAATCCTGGCATTTCACGGGCCATTTGGCCTCGGAACAGGAAGAACATTTCGGCTTTCAACTCAGCTTTTTCCGGGTGGGCCTAAAACCGCCGGAAACCCCCGCCCGTCCCTCAAAGTGGGGAACGAAGGAGGTTTACCGCGGCCATTTTGCCCTGACCGACGTCAGCCAAGAGCGTTTCCACGCCTTTGAGCGTTTTAGCCGGGCCGCCCTGGGGCTGAGCGGAGGGGACTCATCGCCTACCCAAGTGTGGGTGGAGAACTGGCGCATCCAGGCCCTGGAAGGAGAAAACGCCAATTTCCGCCTACGGGCGACCGCCGATGGCGCGAGTATCGACCTGACTTTACGCAGCCTTAAACCGCCTCTCCTTCCTGGCGGCGATTCCTCTGGGCAGGCCGGCGTCTTTTACGGCTACCAGCTCACGCGCCTAGCAGCCCAGGGCACCATCCAGCGAGACAACCGGATCTACCCTGTAAAAGGTTTAGCCTCGCTAGATCGGGCTTGGGGAGCAGTACCCGTACCGGTCGGACCGGTAGTTTGGGATCGTTTTCTGCTGCAACTAGACGATGGCCGGGAACTGCTAGTTGTTCGACTCCGCCGACGAGATGGCAGCGGTACGCCCCTTAATAGCGGATTTCTGGTGGATCGCGCAGGTAAAATCCAATCCTTCAACTCCGAAGCGCTCACTATAGAAATAGTAGACTACTGGGAAAGTCCCAGAGATGGAACTTCTTATCCCGCCCGCTGGCGATTCCGCTTCCCCGCTCAGGGAATAGACTTTCGCCTGACCCCTACCGTGGCGGATCAGGAACTCAACCTTTTACTCCGCTACTGGGGCGGATTAGTACAGGTCAGAGGACAGGAGAAAGGGAAAAAGATACAAGGACAAGGTTATGTGGAGTTGACCGGCTACGGAACATAAAAAGCGCAAGATTTTTGCTATGATTAAAACTCATGTATTTCCACACAGCGTCGGGGGAAAGCAAGTGCAGCTTAAAAATCGCATTTACCAACCATGGGCCACAGTCGGTTTGGTTTTTTTATTGACTGCCTGCGGATCAGGCGAGGAATCCACATCCGAGTCCTCCTCGACCATCAAAGCGGCTTCTACCGGTTTTGTTCCGCCTGAACCCCAACGGCCGGGCGATCCGGATGCGGGCTACGAGGCCATCATCAATAAGGCTTACGTGACCTGCGGCATTCCCTATAATGCCTATAAGAAAAGCGATCTGGACCGCCCTCCCGAATATACCCTTCCAGGGCGGAAAGGGCCTAATGCTAAACTGCCCTACAACCAAACCTATTACCAAAACGCCGACGGCACCGAACTGGTGGTTAGCAATTGCCTCACCTGTCATGGCGGGGTCTTCAACGGCGAGCTCATTGTAGGACTAGGCAACGAAGCGGCGGACTTTACTGGCGATTCTGCGGCTGCCGCCGAACGCGTAGGCGTTTATGTCCAGGGGGAGAAAGAAACGGCTGCATGGCGTAAATGGGCCGATCGGGTCGCGGCCATCGCCCCTTATATGAAAACCGAAGTCATAGGTGTTAATCCAGCCGTTAACTTGACCTGGGCCCTGTTTGCCCACCGGGATC
This sequence comes from Nitrosococcus watsonii C-113, assembly GCF_000143085.1. Classification (NCBI taxonomy): domain Bacteria; kingdom Pseudomonadati; phylum Pseudomonadota; class Gammaproteobacteria; order Chromatiales; family Chromatiaceae; genus Nitrosococcus; species Nitrosococcus watsonii. The sequence continues at coordinate 1,659,765 of NC_014315.1, forward strand.
CGGAAACCCTTGCCTGGTCCCAGGAACCCCTGCTAGAACCCCCGCTAAAAGAGCCTGTTCCCTTGAGCGTCCCCCCCTGGTGGCGGATGGAGAAAAAACATGCCATGTTTTACTCAGCAGGGGGCCGGGGCGATCATGCCCGGATGATGATCCTAGCCTCTACCTTCTGCACGGACTCGGTGGAAGAGGCAAAAGCCATTGACTCCTACGCCCCGGATATTCGCGCCTATATTGCCTCTCTGGAATCCCCTACCTATCCTTTCCCCATTCATCAGGGGCGGGCTAAACAGGGCCAGGCCGTGTTCGAAACCCACTGTTCCCGTTGCCATGGTACCTACGGCGACAACGAAAGTTACCCTAACCTGGTCATCCCGCTAGAGGAAATTGGCACAGACCCAGAATATGTCCAGGCGGCCATGGGAAAACAACTGAATCGTTTCGGCCATTGGCTGACGCAGTCCTTTTATGGCGAAAACTCCTATTTTGTCTTGCCTGCGGGGTACCTTGCCCCGCCCCTAGACGGCGTTTGGGCAACGGCTCCCTATCTGCACAACGGCTCCGTTCCCACCATGGAAGCCTTGCTGAAAAGTGACTTGCGGCCCACCTATTGGATCCGTACTTTTGATTCCAAGGATTACAATGATAAAACCCTAGGCTGGCATTACACGGAACTCTCCTACGGCAAAGAAGGCGCAAAGAATCCTGACCAACGCCGACGTCTCTACGATACAACGCTGCGAGGATATGCCAATGGAGGCCATACGTTTGGGGATCAGTTGGCAGAAGAAGAACGGCGCCAGGTTTTAGAATATCTAAAAACTTTGTAGTTCTGTTAATTCCCCTATATAAAATTTCATGGGGCTTGGTTCGAAGTTAGTCAAGCCCTTTAAAAAATATTGAAACAACATCTTCTTATTACCCTCTATCCTCGCTATCGAGGCATGAGGGAGCAGTCTGTAATAATCGCAAATCCTGATGGCAAGTAAAAAGCAGGAGCAGGAGATCGCGCACCGTTATGATACCTTCCTAGAGGTAATGGCGTATGCCGCCGAGCAGCTTTTATATTCTTCCCATTGGGAAAAAAACATCAGCAATGTTTTAGAACGGTTAGGCCAAACCGTAGGCGCCTGCCGAACCTACATTTTTGAAAACCGTTCTCAGAAAGACCGATTTCTAACCAGTCAACGTTATGAATGGACGGCCCTAGGCGTCAAACCTCAAATCAACAATCCTGAACTGCAGGATTTCTCCTATGAAGCAGGGGGATTCCAGCGTTGGGTAAGCTTACTGAGCAAAGATCAGCTCATTTGCGGGCGAATCCGCGACTTTCCTGTCTCGGAACAAGCAATGCTATCATGCCAGTCTATCCAATCCATCGCTGTGGTGCCGATTTTTGTCCGGGATGGCTGGTGGGGGTTTATCGGCTTTGATCATACCCGTTATGAGCGGTCGCTTTCCCTCCCAGAGGAAAATGCGCTTAGGACACTGGCCAGTATTTTTGGCGCCGCAATAAGCTGGAAAAACATCGCCGAAAGCCAGGAAAAAAACCGCCATCAACTCAAACAGCTCCTTGCTAGAGAGCGGTCCTATCTTCAGCTTTTTGACGCCATTGGGCGAATTCAGTCACTTTTTATTCAGGATGCCAACCCTTCGGTATTGTTTGGCAAGGTCTTGCAAGAAGCGCTCATGCTTTCAGGAAGCGAATTCGGCTTGCTCGGCGAAATTCGCCACTCAAAAACTGGTGCTTCCTATCTTAGAACACTTGCTGCCGGCAATATTACCTGCAACGAACACGGCTGTTACCTGCGGGCCACATGCCCCACGAGCGGCGCGGAAATTGTCCAATTAAAAAGTCTTTTTAACAAGGCTATGAACCATGGCGAGGTCATTATTGCCAATGATATTGGTAACGATCCCTGGACAGACCATGATTCCCAAATAAAACGTTTCCTTGCGCTCCCTTTTTATCACCATCATTCCCTGTTGGGAATCATTGGCATTGCCAATCGCAAGGAACCCTATGATAAAAATTTGATCGATTATCTGCATCCCTTCCTTTCCACTTGTGGCAGCATTCTGGATGCCTACCATAACGATCAGCGTCGAAAAAATGCGGAAAGCCGTCTTCGCCTCACGGCCAAAGTCTTTGAAAGCACCGTTGAAGGGGTCATTATTACCGACACCCAGGCATACATCGTCGATGTGAATGAAGCTTTTACGCACATTACCGGTATCACAAGAGCGGAAATCATGGGCCAGCATCTTAGTAGGCTCCAGCCCAAACAGGGAAAGCCGATCTCTTTTCAACGAATACGGCGCTCCATTAAAAGCACTGGCCAATGGCAAGGGGAGCTATGGAGTCAGCGAAAAAATGGAGAGCTTTACCCCCTTTGGGTGACGGCCAATGCCGTCAGAAATTCACAAGAAGCCATTACCCACTTTGTGGCCATTTTTTCCGATATCACCCTACGCAAGCAAACTGAACAACGACTCTACCATCTCGCTCACCATGATGCTTTAACGGGTTTACCCAATCGCTCCCTTTTCCTTGATCGCCTCGAACATGCCATCCATCATGCCCAGCGCCATGATCATCGGCTTGCCGTCCTGTTTATCGATCTCGATCGTTTTAAATTTGTCAACGATACCCTCGGTCATCCCATTGGTGATAGCTTATTAAAACAGGTCGCGGAACGCATGCGGCTCAATGTTCGCGCTGAAGACACCATTGCCAGATTGGGAGGTGATGAATTCACCGTTATTATTGAAAATTTTACCGATACCTCGGCTCTTTCCCTCATTGCCCAGAAAATTATTGAGGCTTGCAAGGAACCCTTCAATATTAAGGGTAAAGAATTGTTTATTTCCGCCAGTATTGGAATTAGCCTTTATCCGGAGGATGGCCATGAGGCCAATATGCTGCTCCAACATGCCGATGCGGCCATGTATCGAGCTAAAAAAAGAGGTAAAAGCTGCTACCAATTTTTCACCACTGATATTAACACCGCCGCCACGGAACAGCTTGCGCTGGAGAATCTCCTCCGAGAGGCCCTTGCCCGCAAGGAATTTCAATTGTATTATCAGCCAATTATAGATCTGGAAAGTGGCGCCATTGTGTCAGTGGAAGCATTGATACGGTGGCTTGATCCACAATTAGGCTTAATCAGTCCCGATACCTTTATTCCTTTGGCGGAGGAAACCGGGCTCATTCTTCCTCTTGGGGAATGGGTATTACTAACAGCCTGTACGCAAGCTAGCATTTGGAACCAATGCAATCCTTACCCTATACGGATCGCCATTAATCTATCTGCCCACCAGCTTGAGCAAGCTGATTTTTCAGAACGCGTATCGAAAATTCTTAAGAAAACGGCTCTTCTTCCCCATCACCTGGAACTAGAATTGACGGAAAGTATGCTCATAAACCGCATGGAGTCTAGTCTGAAGACTCTCAATACCTTAAAAAAAATGGGATGCCGGCTATCCTTGGATGATTTTGGAACCGGGTATTCCTCCTTGGCTTATTTAAAGCGCTTTCCAATAGACACCGTTAAAATTGATCGTTCCTTTGTGCAAGATATTAGTATTGATCCCGATGACGCTGCCATCACCACTGCCGTGACCACGATGGCCCACAGCTTAAAACGCAAAGTGATTGCGGAAGGGGTCGAGACGCGGGAACATGTAGATTTTCTCAATAAAATCAACGTTGATGAAGCCCAAGGTTATTTTATCAGCCATCCGCTCCCCGCTAGCGATTTATCTCAATTACTAAAGGAAAGACGATACCTCTATCATGACGACTCCCTACGATTTTGATCTTTTCGTCATTGGTGCTGGCTCTGGCGGTGTTCGGGCTGCCCGCATGGCAGCAGGCTTTGGCGCCCGGGTAGCCATTGCCGAGGAACGATACCTAGGGGGTACCTGTGTCAATGTAGGCTGTATCCCGAAAAAGCTACTCCTGTATGCCGCCCATTTTTCCGATGATTTCGAAGACGCCACAGGCTTTGGCTGGACAGTGGGACAGCGCCAATTTGATTGGTCAACCCTCATTCAGAACAAAAACGCGGAAATTCAACGCCTCAACCAAATCTATGAAAATTTACTCAGCAAAGCCGGAGTCACCCTTATCAACGGCCGCGCCCGCCTGGAAACCCCCCATACCGTTTCAGTCAATAACCACCATTACACCGCGGAACGTATTTTAGTAGCCACGGGGGGTTGGCCTGTCGTTCCTGAATTTCCCGGCCGTGAACACGTCATTACTTCCAACGAAGCCTTTTTCCTTGACAAACTTCCAGAACGGGTTGCCATTGTTGGCGGGGGTTATATCGCAGTAGAGTTTGCGAGTATCTTTAACGGGCTGGGCAGCAACACGACCCTACTCTATCGCGGTCCCCTCTTTCTTCGTGGCTTTGATGAAGATCTCCGGCGGAATTTGGCTCAAGAAATGTCCAAGCGCGGGGTTGAGCTTTGCTTCAATACCCAAGTAGTCGCTGTGGACAAGGGAGTGCAGGGTTTTACCGTCAAGCGCCATGATGGAAAAACAATGGAGGTGGATGCCCTCATGTATGCCACTGGCCGGGCTCCTAATACGCTAGGGCTGGGGCTAGAAGAGATGAGAGTGGAGCTCAGTTGGAATGGCGCCGTGGTCGTCAATGAATATTACCAAAGTTCCATTCCTTCTATCTACGGAATCGGAGACGTGACTCACCGCCTCAACCTCACGCCCGTTGCACTCGCTGAAGCAATGGTTTTGGCCCGCAACCTTTATGGCGGAGAATATTCCCGGCTAGACTATGCCAATATTCCTGCCTGTATCTTTAGTCATCCGAATGTTGCAACGGTTGGGTTCACGGAAGAGCAGGCACGGGAGCACTGCGGCGAAATTAGCATCTACCGTTCTGATTTCCGCCCCTTAAAACACACCTTAAGCGGTAGAGATGAGCGAACAATGGTCAAGCTCATCGTGGAAAAAGCCACGGATCGGGTCGTGGGCGCCCATATGTTAGGACCCGATGCGGGTGAAATTATCCAAGGTATCGCTATCGCCATCAAGGCGGGGGCAGCGAAATCCATTTTCGATAACACCCTTGGCATTCACCCTACCGCTGCCGAGGAATTCGTTACCTTGCGGCAACCTGTTACCGGACTATAGAATAGTGAGCCACAAGTCTAGGAAAAAAACAGCGATGAAATTTATTAAGTACATTGGACCCATGCGAATTGGGATGGCGTTATTTACGCTCGCTCTCATGGGAATGGCGCCCTTTACAAGCAGCGGGAACACTTCTGATTGGGGCGTGATAGCAAGCAAGGAGAACCTTTCTGGTTGGGACATGATGGTGAGTATGGTTGCCCCATCGCTGACGGTCATTATGTTCTTTGTCCTTTCTCTGGATATGATGATGAACCGTATATTTATGACCGACACTGAAGGCACTCATCGCCTTCGTTATCGGCGCATCCTGTGGCTAGATTTTTCCATGATCTTCATTTTGCTACTAGCCTGGGGGCCCTTTTTCGCTGATCTGCTGAGGCAATCTTAAGCAAACTCTCACCAGGTATATTATCGTGTTCTCCTTTCCCTCTATTCTCATGCTCCGGGAGCAGAAGATTTATCCGCCTGCTCTTTTTCTAACATCGCGACCACATCGCGGAACAAGTCCTTGTTCTGCTCATTAAGATTCATGAGGGTTTGGTGAGCTTTCAAAAGCGTGTCCAACATAGCAGCCTTATCTGTTTCTTCCAAGGCCAGCGCTTTCCCCGCTAACGGTTCGCCGCCACCATGGGCGACAATATTGAATACCTTATCAAACCCTAGACAAGCTAATACCTCATTGATTTCCTCTCGCTTGGAAATAATGGTAACCCTAGGCCGATCACAGCGCTGCATGAACTTGGCAATACGCACCAACAACCCCAAGTTGGTACTATCAATGCTTCGGGTTTCCGTCAAATCGACCACAAAACCCTGGGGCGTTGCCTCGGAAAATAAACCCTGCAAAAAATGATCTAATGAGGGGCTTAGAGGATAACGTACATCGCCCAAAAAGCGCAGCACATGGACCCCATCATGAACAGCGTGCAAAATTTTATTGTCAGCCATAGCTACGTTGAAGCAATATCAATGAGCTGCTTTCACCCGCAGGTGAATAATACCCATCCGCCACATCCAGCTCCGTTATCAGATTGCTAATAAACCCAGCTTGTAGTTGCTGGCGGCTCGTCTTACTACCGCTACAATCATTATATCAATCCCATTCGCGGCCAATTAGAAGGAAAATCAAATCTTGGACAAGCGCTTACAAGACCGCCTGCGACGACTCATCAATACCACCCAAAAAAGAATACTGAAGGGAGGAAAAAAAGGCATAGAAAAAGAGAGTCTACGAATTACCCTTGAAGGAAAGCTGGCCCACACCCCCCATCCAAGAGCCTTAGGATCAGCGCTCACCCATCCCTATTTGACTACCGATTATTCTGAATCCTTATTGGAGTTTATCACGCCCCCCTACGCAGAGATACAGGAAACCCTAGCATTCTTGTCCCTTACCCATCAACTTGTTTATCACCACCTGGAACGGGAACTTCTTTGGGCGACCAGTATGCCCTGTGCCGTGAAAGATGACTCCAGCGTTCCCATTGCCCGCTACGGTCGTTCGAATGTTGGGACAATGAAACACGTTTACCGGCGGGGACTAGGCTACCGTTATGGGCGCATGATGCAAACTATCGCTGGCGTCCACTTCAATTACTCCTTACCCGAAGCCTTCTGGCCAATTTTCAAAGAGCAAGAAAACAATCCTCAGCCGTTACAGGAATTTATTAATGAGCACTATTTTTGTCTGCTTCGCAATTTCCAGCGTCTAGGCTGGCTGGTTTCCTACCTATTCGGTGCTTCCCCCGCCGTTTGTAAATCCTTTTTAAAGGCAAGACCGGGAGGGTTGTCAGCGTTTGACCCAGGCACCTATTTTTTGCCCTATGCTACCTCCCTGCGCATGAGCGATATCGGTTATAAAAATAAACACCAAACTAACTTAGATATTTCTTACAATAGCCTCTCGGAATATGTGGCTGGTCTTACCCAAGCGATTGAAACTCCTTACCCGCCCTATGAGAAAATCGGTGCGGGAGGCCACTATCAACTCAACACTAATAGGCTACAGATTGAAAATGAATACTATAGCTTCATGCGCCCTAAGCAAGTGACTCAATCCGGAGAAAAACCCACCCTTGCCCTCAAACGCAGGGGAGTGCAATACGTGGAAATGAGAGCCCTGGATGTCAGCGCCTATGATCCCCTAGGAGTCAACGAACCCCAATTGCGTTTCCTGGAAGCTTTGCTTATTTTATGCCTCCTAAAAGAAAGTCCCCCTATGAATACCGAGCAGCGGCGGGCAGCGGAGCATAATCAGCGGATTGCCGCCTGCTGTGGACGGGACCCTCACCTTGAATTGCAAACCAATGGGCAAACCCGGCTTCTGCGGGATTGGGCCCGGGAAATCTGCGATGAAATGATGGGAGTGTGCGAATTATTGGATCAGGGAGACCCCCACCAGCCCTATGCAAAGGCCCTGGCAAGCCAGCAAGAGAAAGTTCTCCGGGAGGAAAAAACCCCGTCCGCTCAGATACTCACCGAGATGAAGCAGAGGCAAGAATCCTTTAACGACTTCGCCATGCGGTTGTCCAAAGAGCATGCTCAATATTTCAAACAATTGCCCTTGGGAGAAGATCAATTGCAATATTTTGCTGGCTTAGCGCAGCAATCTTGGCAACAGCAGCGGGCGGTTGAAGCCGCTGATAATATTCCCTTTAAAGAATACCTTGCCCGCTATTTTGCGCAACGTTAAGAAATTTTTTTACTGCTCCCGTTGGTAGGTACCTACCAGCTCTGCCTGCCCCACTATATGGCCGGTCATGGCCTTCTCCAGATCCTCTTTGGTCGGTGTGCCTAAATCCGGCAACTCCACCGCCAAGGCGTAAAGTTTATGAAAATAACGATGGCGTCCTATGGGAGGGCAAGGTCCGCCATAGCCAGTGCGATCCCAATTGTTTAAGCCTTCCCGTGTTCCAACAGGCAGATCTGACGACGATACGCCCCGGAGCAAGCCAGCCGCTGAGGGCGGAATATTATACAGTAGCCAGTGGACCCAGGTCATTTTTGGCGCCGCTGGGTCTGGCGCATCCGGATCATCCACGATCAAGACTAAACTTTTAGTTCCCTCGGGAAGGTTGGACCACGATAATTCAGGAGAAATATCTTGACCATCACAGGTATATTCAGAGGGAATGTCCCCCTGATGATTAAAAGCAGGGGAGGTAAGAGTCAGAGTCATCGCTGCATCTCCTCTGGCAAAAGTTAGTGCGCTCGCACCTAAAAATAGCAACAACATAACCAAGAAATATTTATATAAAGAGGCCATTACCTTAAGATAAAAATCCATTGATGTGAAATACATTCGAAATAGGACTCTAATTGCAAGAATTGGAGTTTGCGGCTAAGTCTCGTTCGCTTGTTCCCGACCTGTCTGCGTGCATCGCACAGGCAGGCAAGCTCACTCGCCTTGCTGCCCTTCGCGTTTCATAGGCGTCCTTTGGCGGTCATGCAACCACCTCCAGTTTGTATACGCCTCCACGCGCATCACTTCCGGTCCTCCCAACCGTAGCTAACCTCAAAATATTCCGGGCTGCGTTAATATCCCGGTCATGAACAGCCCCACATTCACAGGACCACTGCCGCACTTTGAGCAGCATAGCATCGATCACTGCGCCACACACCGAGCACGTTTTACTGGTGGGCGCCCAGCGGTCCACTTGCACAAACTCGCAGCCATACCAGGCGGCTTTGTACTCGATTTGCCGTTTGAGCTCGTGCATGCCCACATCACCCAACGCCTTAGATAGCCGTCTATTGGCCATCATGCCCTTGACGTTGAGCGTTTCCATGGCAATGAGCCCGGCCTGACGTATAAGCGCCGTGGTGAGCTTATGGAGCCAATCCTGACGGGTATTCTTTACCCTGGCGTGGGCCTTGGCGACCCTTACTCGCTGGCGGTGCCAGCGAACGCTACCCTTGCGCCTGCGCGAGAGCCGACGCTGAGTTTTGGTGAGTTGCCGGGTATGCGTACGTAGGTGGCGTGGGTTACCGGATTTCCAACCCTCGGAGGTCACGACAATATCCTTTACCCCGAGATCTACGCCGATACCGTTTGGCTCTCGCGGTAGGGGCTGGAGGGTTTCCTCGCACATAAAGGCGACACCATAACGGCCAGCGCAGTCCTGGGTGACCGTCACCATCTTGGGGATGCCCTGGGGCTTGCGGGACCATTTGAGCTTAAGCAAGCCAAGCTTGGGCAGCTTAAGAAACTCACCCGCCCGATACCTTCCCGCTACCTGGCGTGGGTCGAGTTGATAGCGGATGCTTTGGGCGTGGGCTCTTTTCTTGAAGCGGGGATATTTCGCTCGCCCTGCAAAGAAGTTTTTAAACGCGGTGTCCTGGTCCCTGAGCTTTTGATTGAGCGTGGTCGCGCTGGCCTCTTTTAACCAACCATAGGCCGCTGTCTTTTTTAGCTTGGTGAGGTGCCCGCTAAAGTCAACAGCGCTTACGCTTTGACCGCGGTGGCGATAAACGTAACTACGCCAGGCTAAACAGGTATTCCACACCCATCGCCCATGGCCAAACTCAATAGCGAGTTGCTGACGCTGGGCGCTGGTGGGGTAGAAGCGGAATGTATAGGACCGCTGGATAGTGGTAAAATCACGCTTGGTCATGGCCTCAATACTCATTCTATTGGGTCGGTGGCAAGTGGCTAGGTGATGCGTCAACATCAGCTAGCCACGCTTATTCTACCGCGAATTTTACTCGCCGCAAACTTCACTTTACTTGCCTTTTGCCATCTATTCGCGCTATGATTTTCTCGCTCTCGGAGCCTAGGGTCGGGAGGACCCGAGGTGAAAGCGCGTGGAGCGGCAAACCAACGGAGGCCAAGGTAAACCCTTCGCCGAAGGCTGTTAGGAAGCGCGAATTCTCCAGGCTGATGAGGTTTTGAATGGACAAAACTGGCATCAGTCATGGCGAAACTCCAAAAATCTCTAGTGGTCTACCCCGCCGTTTGGAATCCACTAACTTAAGAGAGGTGGGATATGAGTGACGGCACCCTACCACGTCAACAAGGCTTGTATGAGCCTCATAATGAGCACGACTCATGTGGGGTTGGTTTTGTCGCCAATGTCAAAGGCCACAAGCGCCATGACCTTATCCGGCAAGGCTTGCAAATTCTGAAAAACCTGACCCATCGTGGCGCTGTGGGCGCGGACCCACGGGCTGGCGATGGGGCAGGAATCCTGATTCAGATGCCTGACCGCTTCCTCCGGGAAGAGTGCGCGGCCCGCGGAATACATTTACCCCCTGCGGGCGAATATGGCGTTGGCATGCTTTTTCTCCCCCAAGGGGCCGAGGCCCGCGCCACTTGCGAGCAACTGATTAGCCATTACCTCAATGCTGAAGGGCAAACTCTGCTTGGCTGGCGGGAGGTGCCTACCAATAACACCCACCTGGGTGAAAGCGTTAAAGCAGTAGAACCGGTAGTGCGGCAAGTTTTCATTGGCCGCGGCGCAAACAGTCCCGCCGGGGATGCTTTTGAGCGCAAGCTGTTTGTCATCCGCAAACAAATTGAAAACGCCGTTAGGGATTTGGATAAGACCGAGCAAGCGGCTTTTGACATTCCCTCCCTGTCCTCCCGGACTTTAGTCTACAAGGGTATGCTCCTGGCCAATCAAGTGGCGTCCTATTTCCCGGACTTGACCGATGAGCGCCTGGTCACCGCCCTGTCCCTGGTTCATCAGCGGTTCTCCACCAATACCTTCCCTTCCTGGGATCTGGCCCAGCCATTTCGGATGATTGCTCATAATGGGGAGATCAATACCCTGCGGGGGAATATCAACTGGATGGCGGCCCGCCGCCACGCCATGACTTCCGAGCTGCTAGGCGCTGATCTCAAAAAACTTTGGCCCCTCATTGCCGAAGGACAATCCGACTCCGCTTGCTTTGATAACGCCCTGGAGTTGCTCGTGGCTGGCGGCTACCCTCTGGCCCATGCCATGATGCTGCTCATCCCCGAAGCCTGGGCGGGCAATCCCCTGATGGCAGCCAAGCAACGGGCCTTTTACGAATATCATGCGGCCCTGATGGAGCCTTGGGATGGACCGGCAGCCATGGCCTTTACCGATGGCCGCATGATTGGGGCCACCCTGGATCGCAACGGCCTCCGTCCGGCCCGTTATCTAATTACCGATGATGATCTGGTGGTCATGGCCTCGGAAATGGGCGTTCTGGATATTCCCCAGGAGCGGATCATTAAAAAATGGCGGCTGCAACCCGGCAAGATGCTGCTCATCGACTTGGAAGCAGGACGCATCATCGACGATGATGAGCTGAAAAAACAGCTAGCGGAGGCTGAGCCCTATCAACCCTTGCTTGACCAGACCCAAATCCGGCTCGAGCACCTGCCTGTCGAAACCGGGCCCATGGCCCCAGACCCGGACACGCTCCTGGACCGTCAACAGGCTTTTGGCTATACCCAGGAGGATCTTAAATTTCTTCTCACCCCCATGGCCGTCACCGGTCAGGAAGCCGTGGGCTCCATGGGCGCGGACGAACCCCTGGCGGTACTCTCCAACCGGGCGCTTCCCCTCTCCAATTATTTCAAGCAGCGCTTTGCCCAGGTCACTAATCCGCCCATCGATCCCATTCGGGAAGAGTTGGTCATGTCCCTGGTCTCCTTGATTGGGCCGCGGCCTAACCTGCTGGGGCATCACCAGGCAGGTGTCCATAAGCGTTTAGAAGTCAGTCAGCCGGTCCTCACCAACACCGATCTGGAACGAATCCGGCGCATCGAGGATCATACCGGGGGCGCTTTTCGTACCCAGACGCTGACTATCTGTTATCCGGTAAAGGAGGGGGCCACCGGCATGGAAGCGGCTTTGCAAAAGCTGTGCCGGCGTGCCGAGCAGGCTGTCCACAAAGGCTACAATATCTTGATCCTCTCGGATCGCGGCGTGGACATGGATCATGTCCCCATTCCAGCGCTGCTGGCTACCTCGGCTGTCCATCACCACCTGGTGCGAGCAGGGCTACGAACCGAGACGGGCCTGGTGGTGGAAACGGGCGCCGCCCGGGAAGTCCACCACTTTGCGGTACTAGCGGGCTATGGCGCCGAGGCGATTAATCCTTATCTAGCTTTTGAAACCCTCTCGGCCCTCCGCCCACAGCTCCCCGAGGAACTCAGCGAAGAGGAGATCCAAAAACGCTATATCAAGGCAATCGGTAAAGGGCTATTAAAAATCATGTCTAAGATGGGCATCTCCACCTATCAGTCCTACTGCGGCGCGCAAATTTTCGATGCGGTCGGGCTCGCCAATGATTTTGTAGCAAAATATTTCACCGGCACGGTTTCCACCATTGAAGGCGCCGGTCTTGGCGAGATTGCCGAAGAGGCCTTCCGCTGGCATCGGAACGCTTATAGCGACGCTCCCCTTTATCGCCATAGGCTCGATGCCGGCGGCTACTATGCCTATCGCCTGCGGGGCGAAGACCATATGTGGACCTTGGATACCATCGCCAAGCTTCAGCACGCCAGCCGGGCCAATGAGGCTAAGACCTATGAAGAATACGCCCAGTTGGTCAACCAGCAAAGCAAGCGGCTCCTGACCCTGCGGGGTTTATTCGCGTTCCGGCTTGCGGCTCAGCCCCTTCCGTTAGCGGAAGTGGAGCCAGCAAGCGAGATTGTCAAGCGCTTCGCCACCGGCGCCATGTCCTTTGGCGCCATCTCCCACGAGGCCCATACCACCCTGGCCATCGCCATGAATCGTATAGGCGGTAAATCCAATACGGGGGAAGGCGGCGAGGAAGCCGAACGCTTCAAGCCCCTGCCTAATGGAGACTCCATGCGCTCGGCCATCAAGCAGGTGGCCTCTGGCCGCTTTGGCGTCACTGCCGAATATCTGGTGAACGCGGACGATATTCAGATCAAGATGGCCCAGGGCGCTAAACCTGGCGAAGGGGGGCAACTCCCCGGCCACAAAGTGGACGCTACCATTGCCCAGGTTCGCCACTCGACCCCAGGGGTAGGACTGATTTCTCCTCCCCCCCATCACGATATTTACTCCATCGAGGATCTGGCCCAGCTTATCTTTGATCTCAAAAATGTCAATCCCCAAGCCAGAATCAGCGTCAAGCTGGTGTCTGAAGTGGGGGTAGGCACCGTCGCCGCGGGGGTCGCCAAAGCCCACGCGGATCATGTCACCATTGCTGGCCATGATGGCGGGACGGGCGCCAGCCCCCTGACCTCCATCAAGCATGCGGGCCTGCCCTGGGAAATTGGCCTCGCCGAAACCCAGCAAACCTTAGTGCTCAACCGGCTGCGGGGCCGTATCGCGGTCCAAGTGGACGGAGGAATCCGCACCGGCCGGGATGTAGTCATGGGCGCCTTGCTGGGCGCCGATGAATTCGGCTTCGCTACCGCGCCCCTGATTGTCGCCGGCTGCATCATGATGCGTAAATGCCACTTGAATACCTGCCCCACGGGGGTCGCTACCCAAGATCCGGTATTACGCAAGCTTTTTGCCGGCAAGCCGGAGCACATCGTCAACTACTTTTTCCTGGTCGCCGAAGAAGTCAGGCAACTCATGGCCCAGCTGGGCTTTCGCCGTTTTGATGACATGATCGGACGCTTGGATGTCCTCGATACCCGCCAGGCGCTTGATCACTGGAAGGCCAAGGGCCTGGATTTCTCCCGTATTCTTTACCAACCCGCCACAGGCCCGGAGGTCTCCCTTTATAATAGGGAACGCCAGGATCATGGCCTCGATGAAGTCTTGGATCGCTGGCTCATCGCCCAGGCGCAACCCGCCTTGGAAAGGCAAGCACGAGTCCAGATCGAAACCCCGGTAGGCAATACCGATCGCACCGTAGGGGCCATGCTCTCCGGCGAAGTCGCCCGGCGCTATGGCCATAAGGGCCTGCCCCCAGAGACTATTGACATCAAAGCCCGTGGCACCGCCGGGCAGAGCTTCGGCGCTTTTCTAGCCCAGGGTATTTCCCTGGAGCTTGTCGGGGAAGCAAACGATTACGTGGGCAAAGGTCTCTCGGGCGGCCGGTTAGTGATAATGCCTCCCCCCCAATGCCCCATCGTGCCCGAGGAAAATATTATCATCGGCAATACCGTGCTCTATGGCGCCATCAGCGGCGAGTGCTACTTCCACGGCGTGGCGGGGGAGCGTTTCGCGGTCCGTAATTCTGGCGCGACTGCCGTGGTGGAAGGCGTAGGCGACCATGGTTGCGAATATATGACCGGCGGGGTGGTGGTGGTGCTCGGCGGAACCGGACGCAATTTCGCCGCTGGCATGAGCGGCGGCATCGCCTATGTGCTAGATGAAGCGGGCGACTTTGAGCAACGCTGTAATTTGGCGATGGTGGAGCTCGAACCCATTACCGAAGAGGATGAGGCGCTAGAGCACCTAGAGCACCAGGGGGGCGATTTGGAAACCCATGGCCGGGTGGATATCAGCCACCATATCAGCCGCTTCGATGGGCAGCGTCTCAGACAGCTCATTGAACAACACCACCGCTACACCCACAGCGGGCGGGCCCGCCAAATCCTGGAAAACTGGTGCGCGTACTTGCCCCGCTTCGTCAAGGTCATGCCGGTGGATTACCGGCGCGCCTTGCAGGCAATGGAGCAAGCCCAAGCAACCCGGCACACTGTCACCGCCATGAAGAAGGAGGCGCTAGGCCAACATGGGTAAACCTACTGGCTTTATGGAAATTCCCCGCCGTGACCGGACCGAGGCGCCAGTCGCGGATCGGGTACAACATTTCCGGGAATTTGCCATTCCTCTCAGTGAGGATGAAGTGAGGGAGCAAGGGGCCCGCTGCATGGATTGCGGTATCCCTTTTTGCCACCCCGCCTGTCCCGTCAATAATATTATTCCCGACTGGAATGATCTCGTCTACCGGGATGATTGGCGCCGGGCCCTGGAAGTGCTCCAGTCCACCAACAATTTCCCGGAGTTCACGGGCCGTATCTGTCCCGCGCCTTGTGAAGCAGCCTGTACCCTCAATCTGACCGATGAGCCGGTCACCATTAAAACCATCGAATGCGCTATTATCGACAAGGGCTGGCAAGAAGGCTGGATCAGGCCGCAAATACCCGCCCACAAAACGGGAAAGCGGGTGGCCGTGGTCGGCTCGGGACCGGCGGGGCTGGCCTGTGCCCAACAATTGGCCCGGGCGGGGCATCAGGTGGAAGTCTTTGAAAAAAACGACCGGATCGGTGGCTTACTGCGCTATGGCATCCCGGATTTTAAAATGGCCAAAGCCCTTATCGACCGGCGCATGGCCCAAATGCAGGCAGAGGGCGTGGCCTTTCATCCTCATACCCATGTGGGGGTCAACCCACCCGCCCGCTCGCTGCTGGAAAAATTCGACGCCATGGTGCTCACGGGCGGTTCCGAGGACCCCCGGGATCTCCCCATTCCAGGACGGGATCTGGAGGGAATTCATTTCGCCATGGATTTTTTGACCCAGCAAAATCGCCGCCTGGCAGGCAACCCGCCTCCCCCCCACGAGGCCATCAGCGCCAAGGACAAGCATGTGATCGTCATTGGCGGCGGCGACACGGGCTCGGACTGCATAGGGACCTCTTTTCGCCAGGGGGCCCTGGCCGTCACCCAGCTAGAAATCATGCCCCAACCGCCGGAAAAGGAAAATAAACTACTCACCTGGCCCCACTGGCCCTATAAGCTTCGCACCTCCAGCTCCCAGGCGGAAGGCGCCGCCCGGGATTGGGCTGTGGCCACCAAGACCTTCCGGGGGGAAAACGGCCACGTCACCGCCCTCCAGGTGGTGCGCCTTGCGTGGCAGCAAAACCAGCAAGGCCATTGGCACATGGAGGAGGTGCCCAACAGCGACTTCGAGTTGCCCGCGGATCTCGTGCTGCTGGCCATGGGCTTCGTCCATCCGCTGCATCCAGGCTTGCTGGAAGAACTGGGCCTTGCCCTCGATGGCCGGGGTAACGTACAAGCCGATACGGAAAACTACCAGACTTCCCTCCCCCAGGTCTTCGCCGCAGGCGATATGCGCCGGGGCCAATCCCTCGTGGTATGGGCCATTCGGGAAGGCCGCCAGGCGGCCCGAGCGGTGGATGAATTTCTCATGGGCTCCTCGGACCTGCCCCGGTGACGGCGGCTCCCTGCCGTCCCACCAGGCCAGGGTTGACCTAGCGGGGCGGGAGGCGCGCGCACCCCCTTGCCCGCCCCGCGGGCTAGCCATATAGGGAAAAACCCCAATTTTCCAGACGGTGGTTTTGGTTTAGTCTCTCCCAGTAATGACTTACTCAAAGGAAACGGCCATGCCCTTAACCATGCAATTTGCCAGGAATCATCTTCCCCTAGCCCGGCTTGACAATCCCACCGTGGCTTTAAGGTCTCCCCCTATCACCGTGACTTTAACGTCTCCCCCTATCCTCGACAGTTCCCTATGTCGGGAGCTTTGGGAAACCGCGCAACAGGTACGGGGAAATGAAATCAAGGTGGTCATTGACCTGCGAGCCACCGTCTCCATTCACCACTCGGGCTACCTGCTGCTGCAAATGCTGCAAGAGAGCGTTGCCAAGGAGCGAGCGGAGCTGGTGCTTCTCCATTGCCCCGCCCATCTGAAAAAAGCACTGCGGGCACGTGGATTTGAATCCTATTTTACCCTCTTGTAAGCTAAGAGGGCTTCCAGGGGCCTATTCCCTAGGCCCCACACCCACCCCTGAAGGCGGTGCGCGCGCGCACCGCCTTGTTTTGCCTACCTCCTAAGCCGCCTTCCTTCATGGCCCACCCGCAAAAGTCACCTAAAAGAGCGGGACTTGCTGCTAACGCTCCAACCTGGCCCCTAAAAGCCGACTATACTAGTGACAACGTTCGGACCTTTAAGGAACTTATCCCGCATGGAGCTTAAAAATTCAGGTTCCCCTCCTTTTTCCATTGTGGGCATTGGCGCCTCCGCCGGCGGGGTCGAAGCCTTGCAGACATTTTTTGAAAACCTACCAGAAAAGCCGGGGGTCGCCTTTGTAGTCATCATCCACCTGGACCCGGAGCAGCGCAGCGAGCTAGCGCCCATCCTGGCCCGCAAGACCTCCATGCCGGTGGAGGAAGTGCAGGGCGAGTGCGCCCTTGAGCCCAACCATGTTTACGTCATTGCTCCCAACCAGCAGCTCCAGCTCACGGACTCCACGGTAAGCGCCCTTCCCTTCTCCCAACCCCGGGGACAGCGAGCGCCCATTGATACCTTTTTCCGCTCACTGGCCCAACAATACGGCGACGGCTTCGCCCTTATTCTCTCCGGCAGCGGTTCCGACGGCGCTGTCGGCGTCAAGGCTATCAAGGAGCAAGGCGGCCTGATCCTGGTGCAAGCCCCCACCGATGCCCGTTTCGACGGAATGCCCCGGGCCGCCATTGCCACGGGTGTGGCCGACCTTGTGCTGCCGGTAGCTCAACTGGCCCAGCAACTGCCCCAGCTTATTCAACGCAAAGCCCGAATTTACGAGCGGCTGGAGGACGAGAGCCACCATCGTCAGGAAGAAGAATCCACCCTGAGGAAGATCTTCGCCCATCTGCAAAACAAAATTGGCCATGACTTCTCTAACTACAAGCGCCCCACCATACTGCGCCGTCTGGCCCGCCGGATGCAAATCCAGCACCAACCGAAGCTAACCGACTACCTGGATTTTCTCCTCCAAACTCCGGAAGAGAGCCAAGCCCTGTTTGAGGAATTGCTGATTTCGGTCACCTCCTTCTTCCGCGACCCCGAAGCCTGGGAAACATTACGCGAGCAACTCCTTCCCCGGCTGTTCGAGGAAAAAGCGCCGGACGCCCCGCTCCGGCTCTGGGTGCCCGGTTGCGCCACGGGCGAAGAGGCCTATACCCTGGCCATCCTGCTGCTGGAAGAAAGCGAGCGGCAGAATCTGCGGGCCGAGATACAGGTTTTCGCCACCGACCTGGACGCGGGGGCCTTGGCCACCGCCCGCAGCGGTTATTACCCGGCCGCGATTGAAGCCGATGTCTCTAAAGCACGCCTGCAGCGATACTTCCGGGCAGAAGGCAACCACTATCGCATTACCGGCGAAGTCCGTGACTGTGTCCTTTTCGCCAGCCACAGCCTATTGCAGGACCCCCCCTTCTCCCGGCTCGACCTTATTTCCTGCCGCAATCTGCTGATCTACCTAGACCGGGATCTGCAAGAGCAGGTGTTTGGCATTCTGCACTATGCCCTACGCCCGGGCGGGTACCTTTTCCTCGGCGCCTCCGAGAGCGCCGAGGGAGAATACTTCCGCGCCCTCGACAAATCCCATCGCCTCTTCCAGGGACGACAAACTCTAGGCCCAACCCCACCCCTGCCCTACCTGCTTACCACCCCCTCCCGGACCTGGAGAATATCAACGCCGCCATCAGGGTCCCCCCCGTCAACGTCACCCGCGCAGCTCCACCGCCAACTGCTGGAAGAACTGGCCCCTCCCAGCCTGCTGGTGGACGAGCGGCGCCAGGTCATTCACCTCTCCGAGACCGTGGGCCGTTTCCTCCAGCCCGCCGGCGGCCTACCCAGCCAGGATATCATCGCCCTGGTACGCCCGGCGCTACAAGCGGAACTGAGCACGGCCCTCTATCGGGCCTTTGAAAAAAACAAGTCCAGTCTCTCGCCCTTCACGCCCGTCCCCTTTAATGGCGCGCCCCAGCAGGTCGCCCTCCTGGTGCAACCCCGCCCAGCCACGGAGCAGCAGGAGAAAACAGCCCTGGTGATCTTCCTGGAAGGGGGCGAGGAAGCACAAGCCTCGGCACCCAGCACGGATGAAGAGTCCCCCTTATCCCTGCGGGTGCACCAACTGCAAGTGGAACTACGCCAGGCCCGCGCCCAATTGCGCACCCGGCAGGAAGAAGCGGAAATGAAAAGCGAGGATCTGCGGGCCGCCAACGAAGAGCTCCAAAGCATTAATGAGGAATACCGCTCCACCGCAGAGGAACTGGAAACCAGTAAGGAAGAGCTCCAGAGTATTAACGAGGAACTCCAAACGGTGAACAATGAGCTTAAAAGTAAGCTGGAAGAAATCTCCCGCGCTCATAACGATCTGGAAAACCTCATGACCGCCACCGAGATTGGCACCCTGTTTCTCGACCGCCACCTGTGCATCCACCGCTTCACGCCGCCCACGGCCAAGCTCTTTTCCATTACCATCCATGATCGCGGGCGGCCCATCACCGATTTCACCCATCGCCTTCATTACCACCAGCTTGAAGCCGACGCCAAGCAAGTGCTGGAGGATCTGATACCCATCGAGCATGAAGCCCAAAGCAAGGAAGGGCGGTGGTATCTGGTACGCCTTCGCCCCTACCGCGATGAACACGATCGGATTATTGGCGTCATCGTCACCTTGGTGGATATCACAACCCGCAAGCACACCGAGGATGAGCTACGCCGGCTCAATGAGGAACTGGCGTCGCAGTCGGCCCAATTACAATCCCAAGACCGCCAAAAGAACCAATTTCTCAGTCTGCTCGGCCATGAACTGCGCAACCCCTTGGCGGTTATTTACAATACTACCGAGGTGCTCAAGCATAACGTCAACACGACCACGCCGGAGCTGATCGCCTCCAAGGTTAAGCTCATTGCCTGCCAGGTGAAACATCTGCTACGCTTGGTGGACGACCTGTTAAATCTGACCCGCATCCATAACAACCGGATCGAGCTGAAGAAAACCACCGTGAATGTGCGGGATATAGTCACTAGCGCCGTTGACCAGATCACCGTCTATCACCATCAACTGGCATTGGATTTCCCCGACTCCCCCGTCTACGTGGAAGCGGACCCGGATCGGCTGCTTCAGATCGTGGCCAACCTACTGAACAACGCTGTCCAGTACACGCCCGCTGGGGGCCACATCTGGGTTACCGTGCGGCAGACCCAGGAGAAAGCCCTTATCCGGATACGGGATAGCGGGATAGGCTTCACCCGCGCGCAGTTGCCGCAACTGTTCCAGCCCTTCAGCCGGCTGCGAATCCACACCGGCCACGATGGCCACCAGAGCGGCTTGGGCCTGGGCCTGAACCTGGCCCGCAAGCTGGCGGAAATTCATGGCGGCAGCGTGGAAGGTTTCAGCGCCGGCCCGGGTCAAGGCAGCGAATTCACGGTGTACCTACCCGCCCTGCCCAATGAAGCGGCCGCAGAAGCCGCAGAAGCCGCAGAAGCCGCAGAAGCCGCAGAAGCCGCAGAAGCCGCAGAAGCCGCCACCCCGACGACAACCCGCCGCATCCTGCTGGTGGAGGACGATGAAGCCGTGGCCGATTCCTTGGCAATGCTGCTCCAGATCCAAGGCCATGAGGTGCGCATCATTCATCGGGGCAAGCAAACGCTAGAGGCGGTCCAGTCGTTCCAGCCGGAGGTGGTGCTCCTGGATATCGGCCTGCCGGATAGGGATGGCTACGGGGTTGCCCGACAGCTGCGCCAGGAGCCGGGCCTGGAAAACCTCCCCCTGGTAGCCCTCACCGGCTACGGCCAAAGCGAGGATATCCAACAAGCTAAGGCGGCCGGCTTCAATCGCCATCTCCTCAAACCGGCCACCGTCGAGACCTTGCAAAAACTCCTGGGGGAACTTTGATCCGTAGGGCGGGAAAGCGAAGCGCATCCCGCCATGAAGGAAAATGGATCTCGGCGGGATGCGCTGCGCTTTCCCGCCTTACTTGCTTTAAATAAATGGAAGAGTGCCTGATCGCCTATTGCCGGGCTGGTTTTGAAGGAGAATGCGCGGCCGAACTGCAAGCGCGGGCGGGCTTGCAAGGCTTGGCGGGCTATGCCCGAGCCAAACCCGGCAGCGGCTATGTAGTATTTATCCTCTATGAAGCGGGTATGGCGGCGCGCTTTGTCCAACAGACAGGAGCGCTGGATCTGATCTTCCCCCGCCAGCTTTTTATCTCCCCCGGCCTGTTGCAGAATTTGCCCGTCACGGATCGGATCACCCCCCTGGTAGCGGCCCTGGAAAGCCAGGCTAACCGCTTCTCCGCCCTGTGGGTAGAAACCGCCGATACCAACGAGGCCAAGGAATTATTAACCTTTTGCCGCAAATTTTCCACGCCTTTGCGCAAAACTCTGGAGCAACGGGGAAAGCTGGATGACCAGAATCCGTCCGCCCCCCGGGCGCATGTTTTCTTTCTAAGCTCGGTTGCCGCCTATCCGGGCGTTTCCTTCCCCCACCGCTCATCGCCTTGGTTCATGGGTATTCCCCGCTTGAAGCATCCAGCCAGCGCCCCTAGCCGCGCCACCCTGAAATTAGAGGAAGCCTGGCAGGTCTTTTTAACCCCGGAGCAGCGGCGAAAATGGCTCCAGCCGGGCATGAGGGCGGTTGACTTAGGCGCGGCGCCAGGAGGCTGGAGCTGGCAACTGGTGCGCCGGGGAATCCGAGTCATCGCGGTGGATAATGGCGCTATAGCGCCTTCCTTACTGGAATCCGGCCTAGTGGACCACCAACCCATGGATGCCTTCCATTACACACCCCGGCACTTTGCTGACTGGATGGTGTGCGATATCGTGGAAAAACCGCGCCGGGTCGCCCAGCTTGCGGCCCAATGGCTCGCTAACGGATGGTGCCGGCAATGTATCTTTAACTTGAAGCTACCTATGAAAAAGCGTTATCAAGAAATACAGCAATGTGCGCGCTTGATAACCGAGAGACTAGAAACAGCGGGCATGGCCTGGGATCTTACCTTTAAGCAGCTCTACCATGATCGGGAAGAAGTCACCGGTTACCTACGTTTAAAATAAACCTTTGAGCTTTGGCTCGTCGGCAAAATGGGTGACTCTTCGACGACTAGCAAGCTACAATAGTTACCCCCATTGGCACCCAATCTCTCATCCTCGACATAAAATAAGGTGATGCTGGTGAACACACCGTCCCGCAAAGCGCACTATAACGCCAACAAACTCCAGAAAAGACTGCGCCGCCTGGTGGGCCAGGCCATTGAGACTTTCAACATGATCGAGGAGGGCGATCGGCTCATGGTCTGCCTATCCGGGGGCAAGGATAGCTATGCCCTGCTGGATATACTGCTCAGCCTGCAACAACATGCCCCCATCAAGTTCGATCTCATCGCCGTTAACCTTGATCAAAAACAACCGGGATTTCCAGAGCATGTACTTCCCCGCTACCTGGAATCCCTAGGCGTACCTTACCGGATTGTAGAGCAGGATACCTATAGCGTCGTTAAGCGAGTCATTCCCGAGGGTAAAACCACCTGTTCCCTGTGCTCGCGCCTGCGGCGGGGCATCTTATACGGCACGGCGGAGGCGTTGGGGGCCACCAAAATTGCTTTGGGCCATCATCGGGATGATATCCTTGAGACTTTTTTTCTGAATATGTTCCACGGGGGAACTTTGAAGGGGATGCCACCGAAACTACTCAGCGACGATGGCAAGCATATGGTGATCCGCCCCTTGGCCTATTGCCGGGAGAAAGATCTGGCAAGCTACGCGCAGCTAAAAAACTTTCCTATTATTCCTTGCAATCTCTGCGGCTCCCAAGCCAATCTCCAGCGCCAGGTGATCAAAGCCATGATGAAAGCCTGGGACAAACAATTTCCTGGGCGCCTGGAGACGATGTTCCGGGCTTTACAAAATGTCAAACCTTCCCATCTGGCCGACTCTACCCTTTATAATTTCCAAGGGCTGCAAAGGCAGGAGACGCCTTTTCCTGAGGGCGATAAAGCTTTTGATGAGGAAATCTTGTTGGAATCTAAAGTACGGGCAGTGCGATTTAAGTAGGGCCTGGTTATCCTTCTAAAGAAATTATTCCTTGCTCCTATTTCTTAATTCCAGTAACCGAGCTCAATGCTAATTGCCGTAATCGGACGCGCCACGATAAATTTAACCGCATCCCATGAAGGTGGCTTAAAAACCACCTTCACATTATTGGAAAAGCCATAGGCTTCTTTAGGTATGCCGAGCCAATTACGGTCCGCTTTGCCATTTTTATTGCGATCATGAAAAGCCGCAACTGCATACACTCCATCAGGAATGCCCTCTACTCTCCACTCGACTTCCCGGCCTTTCAGCTCCAGGGCGACATGGGCCAAGGATTCCTCTAACCAGCGCTCGGCGGCATTATAAAGAGCTATTTGCACCTGTCCTTCCGCCGGTTCAATGTCCGTGATTTTTATTACAATCGTATTTTCTTCGCTCGATACCGCCATTGCCGGGTGGATAGAATCGATAGCGAAAAACCACCCAAGCATACCCGTGGCAAAAAAAATAATTCTGAAGGGCTCAAAAAACATAAGAAATAAAATTAAAATCAGAGACGAGACAAACGCTGGAATTGATCCGAAAGCGGGAACCACCATCAGAGTCGCTTTGGCTTTAATGCCGCTATTAAATAAATCTTAGCTCTCTATTAGCAAAACTTTCCCTCACACGCTCAGGTTAAGACACTGAGCAAAGAAAAACCCTCGTCCATTTTCTGCCGGGGAGAATCATTTCTGTCATGAATCATCAAGCTTAAGCGGACGGCTTGCCCGCCTTCTAGTGCGGCGGAGCACCTTCTTCCGGAAACACTCATCATTCTAACGCAACTTACGGGAGGAGGCGAATTCTCTTGCCGTCTAAAGTCGACAGTCCCCTTCGCGCGAATGAATGTATGGATATCCTGCCTTCATCATCTTTAAATCAGGATCTACTAATCTTAATTTTCATCGGTAAAGGACTGGGAACGGCTACCATGAGAAAATAAAAACCATGCCAGGCCAATGCCAATCAGAGTAACTGGCACAGGATGTCGTTTAGCGATTTCGCTCCACCGTGTCCAATCGTGATCATAATCCCTCATTTCCCGCTCTCCAGCCCAGGGGGTGGAGCGAGATAAATGGCGCTCTGTCTGGTGGATGCTCCAGATGAGTTGAAGCAGGGGTAAAATGCTCTTCATAAGCCGGTGACCAGCCCCGGCTCCAGAAGACTTGGGTTGGGCAGGTTCATAGGAGTTGGTTTCTACCCGCTGCCCTCCACGATCACTGGAGTGATTATCGGCAGACGGCTTAGAAGAAGCATCATGGCCCGATGATTTACCCACCGTATCGGCTACGTAGGCACCCCGCTGGCCTAGCGGTTGATACCCCCCTTCCGTGGTATCTGCCCTTGTCTGATGCTCCATTTCGGCGTTCAGCTCTGCTCCCAGTAATATAATAAAAGCGGTAATAAACAACCACATTAAAAAAACCACTACGCCTCCCAAGGAGCCATAGGTTTCATTATAGCTGCTGAAATTAGAGACATAATAAGAAAAGCCAACGGAGGCCGCAATCCAAAGCACGGTAGCCAAAACCGCGCCCCAACTCACCCAATGCCATCGAGGCTGGCTACGGCTCGGCCCATAGCGATAGACCACCGCCAAGCCCAGCATCGCAACGAAAGCGAGCACCGGCCAACGAAGAAGGGAAACCCACGTTCTCACGTCTGCACCCAGTCCAAAATTTCCTAGCAATGCCGGAAGTGCCACCACCAAACCAATCGCAATGACACCTAACATTAAAGCACCGAAAGTGAGTATCAAAGCAGTGGCGTTTAGCTTCAAAAATCCCCGTGTCTCTTTTTCATCATAGACTACATTGAGGGCTTCCATAAGCGTTTTTAGTCCCTTGGTGGCACCCCAAAGGGCTAGCAGAATGCTTCCTATAACCCCTACTCCCAACGCTGTCTGAGAATGAGCAGTGATACTGCTCAACTGGTCATTAAGTAAAGTTTGAGCCTCCGCGGGAATGAAACCCGATAAAGTATTAAGCTGCTGCTGAACATCCGCGGGATCGGCTACTAAACCATAGATGGAAACCAAGGCCGTTAAAGCTGGAAAGATGGCCAATAAGGCGTAGAAAGCAACCCCCGCGGCAATCACGGTAAGCTTATCTTCACTCAACTCATTTTTAACCCGCAGCAGCACATCGCCCCATCCCTTGGCGGGGATTTCCTGAGGGCGCGTGGCTGAACGGCCCCGGCAGGCATGTTGCTCAGCGTATTCGGTAGTTGCTCCAACCACCCTACCTTCTCCTGATAAGCTAAAATGTCCTGTTAAAACTTGGAGTTTGCGGCTAAGTCTCGTTCGCTTGTTCCCGACAAGCTCCCTCGCCTGCTGCAATTCGCGTTTCCACGGAGTCCTTTAGCAGCCATAAGCCACCTCCGGTGGGTATACTCCTCCACGCGCATGACTTTCCGGCCTCCCGCCGGTAGCTAACCTTAAAATATTTTTAGCCGCGTTGATATCGCGGTCATGGGCTGTTTGGCAA
This sequence comes from Nitrosococcus watsonii C-113, assembly GCF_000143085.1. Taxonomy (NCBI): domain Bacteria; kingdom Pseudomonadati; phylum Pseudomonadota; class Gammaproteobacteria; order Chromatiales; family Chromatiaceae; genus Nitrosococcus; species Nitrosococcus watsonii. Next base: position 1,685,121 of record NC_014315.1, read on the forward strand.
TCCGGGCAGGTCCACTGCCGCACTTTGAGCGGCATGGCTTTTTGCACTGCGCCACACACTGAGCACGTTTTACTGGTGGGCGCCCACCTATCCACTTGCACCAACTCTCGGCCATACCACTTAGCCTTGTATTCCAATTGGCGTTTAAGTTCGTGCATACCTACATCGCCCAGCGCCCTGGATAGCCGTCTATTGGCCATCATGCCCCTGACGTTGAGCGTTTCCAGGGCAATCAAGCCGGCCTGTCGAATCAGCGTCGTGGTGAGCTTGTGCAACCAGTCTTGCCGACTCTCTCTGACCTTGGCATGAGCCTTGGTTACCCGGATACGCTGATGGTGCCAGCGAACGCTGCCCTTACGCTTGCGCGAGAGTCGACGCTGGGCCTTGGTGAGTTGCCGGGCATAGGTTTTGAGGTGCCGTGGGTTGCCTGACTTCCAGCCCTCGGAAGTCACCACCACATCGCACACCCCTAAATCAACACCGATACCGTTTGGCTTTCGCGGTAGGGGTTGGAGGGTTTCCTCGCACATGAACGAAACGAAATAACGACCCGCACAGTCCCGGCTGACCGTCACCATTTTGGGGATGCCCTGGGGCTTGCGGGACCCCTTGAGTTTGAGCGACCCGAGTTTGGGCAGAACGAGCTTACCCTCTATCCACGCTTTCATCTTGCCCCTGTGGCGATGATCAAAGCAGTAGCGGATACTTTGCCCGTGCGCTCTTTTTTTAAACTTGGGATACTTGGCGCGGCCCGCAAAGAAATTCCTGAAGGCCGTGTCCTGGTCGCGGAGCTTTTGCATGAGGCAATCGCGGGTCGCCTCGTTCAGCCAGGCGTAGAAACCCAATCCCTTGAGAAACGTCAACTCGCGGCTAAAATCAACGCCAGTCACGCGCTTGTCATGCACCCGGTATTGACGGCGACGCCAGGCTAAAGCGGTATTCCACACCCACCGGGCATGGCCGAACTCCATGGCGAGTTGCTGGCGCTGGACGCTGGTGGGGTAGAAGCGCAATTTATAGGACCGCTGGATAGTGGTAGAATCACGCTCGGTCATGGCCTCAATATTCGTCCTATTGGGTCGGTGGCAAGTGGCTAGGTAGTGCTCCAACACTCCCTGGCCGCGCTCATTATATCGCGAATTTTGCCCGCCGCAAACATCACCTTACTTTGCCCTCGCGCTCGATGCGCCACTTCGTTTCGCACGCTCGCTGGGGGGTCGCCGTACATCCCTGTACTCCTTCGCTGCGGACCTTATTGAAGCAGGCTGTTAAGACTGAGAATGGGGTGAGGAACCCAGATCCTGCCGTTTAGCCTCCTTTTTAGCCGCATCCTGAGCGGCTTCAGCTACCCGCTCCGCTTTGTGTTTTACTTTCTCCAACTCCTCCTTACCTGCCTCGGGGGTCAGATTTTGCCGCTTCGCCTCTTCCCGGGCCGCCGCCTGGGCTGTTTCAGCCACCTGTTCGACTTTATGAAGCTGCTCTCTACCCGTAGCTTCAGCACGTGCCAGGAGCTCATCCCGTTCTCGGCCCATCCACTCATCTTCCTTCCGCGTCGGGGGCAAACCAGCGCCTAAGGACGCTCCTAGGGCAATCCCGATACTCCCCAACACTAAGGGATGCTCCTGGAACAGGGAGGTCAACCCGCGCTTGGCCCGTTGAGCTTGGTAACGCGCTGTCTCGCTAACGTCTCCCATTTTTTCCCTGGCCTCATCGGCAGCATGCTTTGTTTGCTCCCGAGTCCGCTGAGCGGTCTCTGAAATTTTTTCCTTCGCCGCATGGGCCATATTTCCGGCCCGCTCTCGCGCCTCATGGGCGGTTTGGCGTGCCTGATCCCTATAACTGCCGGCCGATTGCGAGGTAGCGGTAGCCATCGCTGGCTCCCCAGAAGGGGTTACAATGGGCCTTCTCGCCGGCCCATTATTGGAATGGCGGTAGGTTCGGCTGTAGCGATGGTCCGATCTCTCGGAACCGCCCATCATTAGCCATCCCAAACCAATACCCAGCAAAGCCACAGGTATAGGGTTGTCCTTAACATTCCGGCCTAGATTGGCAGCAAACTCATTAGTTCCCTCCCCCGCCCCACGAAAGTAGCCCACTGTTTGATCTAGCAACTGGCCAGGAGAAAATCTCCGCTCAAGCGCATGCAGCGTGTTATTCATGTTAGCGCGAGTTTGCTCTATCTCCGCTTCAATGTCAGCGGGAGATTTATCTTCATAAGATTTTTCTTGATAGGGATACTCAGTATGTTTCATCGTATCTGCTCCTGTTTCCACGAACCTCTTCTTTCACCATATTTTTATCCTGCCGCAGGGACTGGGCTGTCCTGCGAGGCACTAAATGTTTGGCCTTAAGATCGCTTTGCCCCTTTTTAAGTAAACCATAGCCAATAAGCAGGACTACTACCCCCACAATCAGGGAAGCTATCCACAGCGGAGAGAGATCGCCTCCACCTAGAATATCGGCAAGGATGTAAACCAGCGCTTGCAGGAGCACCAGAAAGCCGCCAAACGCAACTGCGCCACCCGCCACAACCGCGCCTATTCCCGAGCCGACCTGGGATACTTTTTCGGAAGCCTCGGCCTTAGCAAGCTCCAACTCTTGCCGGACTAAGGTGGTCACTTCCTGCGCCAGCTCTGAGAGAAGTGAGATAATAGAGCGGTTTTCCGGTGGGGTATGGGGATCATAGGCTGACATCACAGATCTCCTTTAGGTTGAGTGTTGGCGGGAGTAGTTTCCGTCGTGGACGAGCTACCCATGGGTCCAGCAGAGGATGTAGGCATAGCGGTGCTGTAAGGCGGTGGTGTTGTTGGGGAGACTGTGGTGGAGCCAGTGCTGGAGGAAGCAAAGGAACTCCCCGCGGCCCCCGAGTTGCTTGTAGATAGCCCACCACCGCTAGAAGGCTGAGCGTAATCATACTCGCTATGGAGCTCCGAGCTTCTAAAAAAGCGGGCTAACAGGAAACCGGTGACCACCGCGCCCCCTAGAAAGACTCCCGGCTGGCGACGGGCAAAATTTTCCGTTTGCTGAACCAAAACGTTAAGATCACCTTCCCGCAGCGTGTTGGAAAATCTCTCAAGACTATTAGCCGCTTTCTCGGCATAGGGCGTGATCAGGGGTGGATGCTCCTGCTGGTGCATTTCCTGGGCCGTTTTACGCAGAGCTTCCGCCACGCTTCCGATCTCATCGGCCGTGGCTCTTTTACGATCGGCCAATAAATCCCGACCCTGCTCCTTGGCTTTATCCGTAAGTCGGTGCGCTTCTTGCCGCGCTTGGTCCTTAACCCCCGTCCCAGGAGGAGAGTCGCCTTGACTCGAGTAGGTTTTATCCATTGTCAACTTTCTCCATTTTTTTCAATATAAATAAAATTCTCATCATCTATTCAATAGGTACTTGATAAGTAAATATAGCAAGTCATTTTTCAAAATCTAGTCACATTCACATCAAAATAAAAAATATTGATTGGGTAAATATAGTTCAAACTCAACTCATTTTTTTATATTTACAAAATAAAAAAAAGCGAGTAAACAGAGGAGATATTTTGTAATTTTTACATTAAATACTGCTGGGCAGAAACGCCGCCCAGCAGGCGTCATTAGATATTAATGTAAAGTGTAATTTTTACATCCTCTTTTTTTCGTAAACTACAACAATTCTTAACTGCTGACATCAGCATATAAGTTCTATCCGCTAATATTGAGAGATAACTTCATGGTCTTCAGGACGATAATTATGCACATTTCTAAGTGCCGATTCGGATTCTGGAATCGTTTCACTTACCACGGTATTGAAACTTCCATCCGCCTCTAGGATAACTGCTTCTACATCCTTAACCGATGAATGGCCCCACTGACGAAGCGCTAACAAGACATCCGCCTCTGTTACCCGTTCCCTGCGCATTGCCTCCTGCAGAAATTGTCCCTGATACAGTAACAACGTGGGTTTCGGCTTAACTAAATACTCTATTTTTTTAGATTTAACGCACATAGAGGAAATAAAATATTGTGCTCCTATCAGTACCATAAGGGCCGTTATTCCTTCCATGAAAGGCGTGCTTTTTGATAAAGCAATATTAGCTAGCACAGAGCCAACGGCAATAGTCACCACAAAATCAAAGGCGGTCATTTTAGCCAGCGTTCTTTTACCGGAAAGTTGGAGCAAAAAAATCAAAGCCATGTAGGCAACCAACGTGGCTATTAGAACCCGCCCTATTCCAGACCAATCATCAAAAAACATAATCCATTCTCCCACTCACATTTTGAGTAAATTTTACAAATGAGTAAACTTTACAAACCCACTTAATTAAAGGCTAAAAACGTTTGTAAAGGCATTTGCATTAACTATAGTTCTTATCCTTTAAATTAATACTAAATTTTTAAGAAAAATGAGTGCTGTTAAAAAATTTTTAGCACAACCCTTTACGGTGAATTTTAACTTCCCTCAGGTGGTTTAAGGACTGTCACCGAAACAAGCGGCGTGACATTGAAACCAACCTTCAGAAGATGCTGCTGGATCTGATGGGTAAGGTACCGCTTAAGCTTAGTTTCATCAGCGTCCGAGAGGGTGATTTTTTTGATGGGTTGAACATAGACGAGGGCAAGGAGTGAATTTTGTCCAGGAATATTAGTCCGGGTAAAACGAGCATTCGCCTCGATCAGGTGAACTACCTTGCTTGCTTCCACCGCTGTTCGAATTTCCGCAACGGCACGCTGGGCACGGGTACTACGCTGGAGTTCTGGGGAGGAGCTGAATTGCCACCACAGAAGTCCCGCAAGGACCACGGCTGAACCGGTGAGAAGAACGGGAAAAGCCCACCTTTGTCCCTTCAAAAATCGCGGTCCTTTCGCTGACAGCCCATAAAGGCGAAAGACCACGGCACCCGCAAAATTGATCCCCATTAGCTGGAGTAGAAGGACGAAAACCGCTCCTTTAGCCATTGCCCATTCTCCGAGCACCAAAGTCATTCCTAACAGGCCCGTCGGTGGAGCAAGAGAGGCCGCTACGAGCATACCCACAGCAGCGCCTGAAACCAGGCTATCACGTTCACTCTGGACAAGATTAATGGCCCCGGCAGCCCCAGCCGATAGGGGAAGAAGCGCGCTTACTACCGAAATTTCACTGACGTCCACCATCAAACTTGTCGCTGCGCTCAACCGGAAGATCCAGGTGAGAAGCGCCGCGACCCCGGCAGTCACTATCAGCCCGAGGATATAACGACCAAGGCTGCGCCGGATTAGATGAAAATGGCCAGTCGCTGTGCCAATGGCCGCATTCATGGCAGGTCCCGCGAAAGGGGCTATCAGCATCGCCGCAACCAGAAGATAGATGGTATTAGTAATAAGGCCGATCCAAACTACAATACCGCCTGCTACCGCATAGCTGATGAACCCCCGCAGTGAGCCGATGCTCTGAAGTCCGGACAGATAGACCTCAAAAGGGCTTCGCTCGCTCACATCTACAGTCTGCTCCGGCACCTGGTCCGCCGGAGGACGAAGGGGAAGAATACCGCGTGGCTCAAAGGTGAAATGGGCTTCTGAGTCGATATCCTGCACCGCCTGGAGAAACGACCCCACCTGCCGGTTTGGGAGATGGGCCAAAATCAGCGCTTTCTTTTCCCCTTCCCGCCAACCGCTCAAGGGGAGATGCCACACATTCATAGCGGCAAACGCTTGAGCCTCTTCGATAACCTTCACCGCCTTCTCTTCGACTACCTCAATATACAGTTGACGCATGCCAGTCCTCCTCTTTATTAAATGGACTTCTTCCTACGCTAAAAATATATAGAACATTGGAATTGAACATGGGTGTTTAATGGCCCCCCAGAGAGAGTGCAAAGTGAAACGGCGCATCGAGCGCGAGGGCTAAGTTGCTTGCGTTTTGCCATGAATTCGCGGTATGTTTTTCTCGTTGGCAAGAGCGCGACCTACCGGCGGGGGGCCGGGAAGTGATGTGCGTGACGGGTGATACCCAACGGAGGGCCTTGCGCGCTAAGTCATGGGCCAGCCCGAGGCACCCGTTGAAGCGCGAATTCTCCAGACGGATAAAATTTTGTAGGCACAAAACTTTATCCGTCATGGCGAAACTCCAAGGACTGTTTATTGTTAGTAGTTATACATAGTTAATGCTGCCCTGGAGCAAGGTATCTTCTTTAAATTCGAGACTTACCAGAGAAGAGCACCTGCAACGCGGCATATTTCTCATAAACCTGGGCCTGAGAGGCTTCTTGGCCTATATTTGATAGGGATCAACAATTATGTCGATATATAACAGGGGGTATTATCCATGACTTATACTGTGACTTTGTTAATGACGGAGTTTGTTACGCATGATGTCAAGCGCTTTATCGTGAGCCGGCCACCCGGATTTGACTACCAACCTGGCCAAGGTGTTGAATTGGCCATTAATCAACCCGAGTGGAAAGATCAGGGGCGACCCTTTACCCCCACCTCCCTCGGGGAAGATAAAGTGCTGGAATTCACTATCAAGGGATATCCTGACCACAATGGTGTAACTGAAAAACTGCACACTTTATTGCCAGGGGAAGAACTGCTCATGTCGGACCCCTTCGGCACCATTACCTATCAGGGAACGGGGGTTTTTATCGCCGGCGGGGCCGGAATTACGCCCTTTATGGCAATCATTCGCCAACTCTCCTGCCAAGACCAACTCGCCAACCACACCTTGATCTTTTCCAATAAAACGCCAGCAGATGTCATCTGCGAAAAGGAATTCCGTCATTATTTTGATGAAAAATGTATTTTGACCTGTACCGAAACCAGCGCGCCAGGTTACGAGGACCGGTTTATCACCAAAGAGTTTTTGCAGGAAAAAGTCTCTGATTTTAATCAACAATTTTATACTTGTGGCCCACCCCAGTTTACAAAAGATATCAATAATACATTGCTTGAACTCGGTGCTAACCCTAATGCGCTGGTGTTTGAAAAATAAATACCGGCTTTACAATCCATAGAAAGGTAGGCGCTAGTAACCACCTAATGACTAGCGCCATACTTCTTTTATCTACCCACTCATAAAGCCCTTTTCTTTTAAATACCTTTCTATATCTTCCTTCCCAAATCCTATTTTTCTGGCGACCCGATCCGCATGGCTGACTTTTGAGATTCCTTCAATAATTTTGTAAGTGGGTCCTTCTTCTATAAACTGCACTTGAAAATATTGGCCTATTTTATTGTCTTTAAATCGCTCCGCTAGCTCATGGTTATGAGTTACCAAAAGCGTATTATTTCCTATTCGATAAAACCCGTTGAGTACATGGAAAGAGGTTTCCAATTTTTCTGCATGAGTCGTCCCTTCCGATAATTCATCTAAAATTATCAAGCTCTCTGGGGTCGTCATTAAAAACATATCCTTGGTTCGCTTAAGCTCTTTTCCAAACCGCCCTTCTATATCTTCCAGGGAGCTGATTTCAGGGACTTGATAAAAAATCCGATCAGCAACGGAAATTTCAGCATCTTCCGCGGGCACATAACAACCTATTTGAGAGAGTAATTGAATTTGGGCAATTGTTTTGCAAAAGGCGGTCTTACCACCACTATTGGGGCCACTAATAAAGGTGAGCTTTTGGCCATCCAGGTCAATATCATTGGGAACGTAATGAGGATTATCCTTACCCAGGACAGGATTTCTTGCCTCCCTGAGTATCAAGGTATGATTTTTGGCTGCAATCACTCGCGGCAGTAGCGTAGGGCTACCAAACGATTTCCCGTAATGATGAAAAGCAAGCAACTCATCCAACTTTCCTAACGCTTCTAAGGTAGTATGTACTTCCGCCGATGCTCGGTAGCGTTTCTGCAAAGGATAGATGCAACTATCGCGATCAAATGTCCCCACCAAAGGCATATAAAATATAATGGCTGGCAAGAGAAACAGTATCAATATGGGCGAGGCGGAAAAGGAGATACCCAATACCATAGGCCCATACATGAATAGCGCCACCAGACCCAGTATTACGGCCAATATAAAAAGCGGTTTAAACAAAGTTGGCCTGAATTTTACCGCGGGAATAAACCATTTTTTCTCTTCTTTCGTCTTGATTCCACGCTCTGTTACATAAACGGGTCCTTGCATCAAAGAATAAATGTTGGTGGCACCGAACTCCTTGAGGTCATCAACTAAAATTCTGAGATAATCGCTCTCTGGCGCAGGCAAAGCCCTTGCATCCTTGACCAATTCGAGCATACATCCGGTTCCCTTTTCATAAGTAGCATAGCCATATCCCTCAATTTCAGTATCCCCCCTCGAACTGCCAAAAAATCCGGTAAATTTACTAAAAAGCAAACGGTAAAATGACTTTTCCCGTTTCGCGGCTTTTTTTGCCAAGGATTCTATTTTTTCCCGCAGGCTAGCATTCGATGCCAGCTCCCGTAATGCTTCCTGTTTGGCTTTGATGATTTTTATAGAGGATAAAGGCTGGGCCAAAGAGCGATAAAGCACGGCCTGGCCGATCACTGTATGGGCAGTGTTTATCACATCGAAAAGCCTATCCGCTTCTATCACCTGGAAGGTGGATTCATCCATCACCCCTTCGCCAACGCGCGATGGCTGGGCTAAACGGGGCGATGGCGCAGCCTCACTTCCTTGCAAGATAGGCGGGTATATTCCATGTATCATTTCTCTTAGGTATTCTTTTAAGGAACTACTCATCAATCACTCCAAACGGTAATCTAGGAAAGCACTATGTTCAATGATGTTGATGGCTGTCAATGCTCCGATCCGAAAACATCGTACGCCTCGATGGCAAAGGCAGGGGCTCCCAGTCGAATGTGGGCTGCTGGAGTCCGTTTAACGCTTCTGTTAGGACTACTCTTTACCCTGCTCGCCTGTGCCACCTATGGGGAGCGGGTAGCTCCCGTCCCTTTTCCCGAAGCTCAATCCGACCATGTGGATGTTGACGGCGCCAAAGTGGTGGCCCGGGCCTTCACCAGCAACAAGGAAGCCAACCAAGCCTTTGGCTTCGATATCCGCGGTGCGGGACTATTTCCTATCCGCTTTGTCATCGACAACCAAACCCCGCTAACGGCCAGGGTAAGAGCGGACCAGACCTTCCTCATTGACGATCAAGGCCAGGCGTGGCCCTTATTAACGGCCGAACAGGCTTATCAGCGCGTCCACAGTCATGTGGAATTGGGGGAAACGGCAAAAGGGGCTGGCAAGCCGGCCATGCTTCTCGGCGCCGCAGGCGCCTTGGCCGGCATGGCGGTGGGAATCGTCACCGGCCAGAACATCGGTGAAATTACCGCCAAGGGCGCGGCCGCGGGCGCCGCTGCAGGCGCGCTCTATGGCGGCACTAAGCGCCATGGCGAGCTTGAGCAGCAGATTCGTCAGGATTTACTGCAAGAATCCCTGCGCAACGAGCGCATTCGCCCTGGCGAGCTGGCCTACGGCTATCTCTTCTTTCCCGGCAAGAAAGAAGCCAATTCCGCCAAAGCGCTACGCCTTGGCCTCAACCTGGGGGAGAAAAGCCATATCATCACGGTGACCTTCTAAACTACCGGGTAAGGTTAAGGCAGTAGGCCGCCTTAGCCCTGCTAGTAGCGCTGCGCCCTGTTTGCTACTTGCCTCCCATCTGGGTGTTTTCTTGAGAAAGAATATAATCCAGCCATTGGGCGGCCAGCCGGTCCGGGAGACGGTTCTGGATCTGACGAGCCACCAGATTATCAATATCTATCCACGATAAGGGTTGCTCTTGCTCGGCACAGGAAAAGACCGCGCGGGTGCGCTTGCCCGTTTCCGGGTCAATTTGCCATTGCAAGCATTGGGCGCAAACGCCCTTTAGCATGCATTGCATCGGGCTCCCTACCATGCCAATGGCTTTGAGATCGGGGCGGAACACTTCTTTCAGACTCTCTCTCAAAGCCTCTTGGAAGCCCCGCAATAGGCCCGTGGAACCCATCACCAGAAACCGATTCACCGCTGCCAGGGAAAGATGACCATCACCCTCATGCGTTTCTAACTCGCCAGCGCCGTAACGCTGTAGCAGCGCCACCATGTCTGTTTCCACCACGCTCAGATCCTGGGGCCGGCGGGGAGTAATTTTAGGCTCCCGGGCGGTACACCAGATGATCTGATCGGCCGCCATTTCAAGTTCACCCTGATGATCGAGTTCAGAGGCCGCGCCAAAGGCGGCCACATAGAGGACCCGGTTACCCGCCGCCCGCAGGGCGGGACCAATATCCAACATCACCGCCGCTCCCCAGCGGCCCGCAACCACTAGCACTGTCTCTCCCTGGGGAATATCGGTAGGCGCGCCCGTTGGTCCCATGAGCACCAGGGGATCACCGGGCTGCAAGCGCCCTACTAGCCGGGGTCCAACACCCCATTGCAACACCATTAAGCGAATCTGATCATCCTTCACCCCCGTGCCGCTAACGGTCAGCAACGGTATTTGCAAGCGGGTGCCCGCCACCTCGGGGCTAGTGGCCTCAAAGCTTTGCAGGCGGAAGAATTGGCCAGGGCGAAAATTGCGAGCGGCAAGGGGCGCCCGCACCCAGACCTCTGTTACCGCCGGATTACTGGTATTGACGTGGCTTACTCGGGGCGTGAGCAAATCGGCCATCCGTTCCTGAAAGACGCTATAGTTGTCCTTGTTCGCGGGTGGACGCAGCGCCAGCGCAGCCATGACTTGAGGATAGCTACGCTTGCTTGAGGCGATCGCCTTGACCACACTACCTTGAAATACTGGATGGGTATCGCCGACAAAAGTGACCATCCGCTGATCCTGCTGATAAGAAGTAAAGGGACCAAATTCCTCTGCTTTACAGTGCTCAGCCACCTGCACCGGCTGCAAACCCTCGGCGTGCTCCACATGGGGCAGAAAATGATCGGCTTCTAATTCGAGACTGCCGGAATGCTCATGCTCATAAATGGTATTGGGCTTGGTACCGGCGGCAATAAACACGGCGCGGGCAGGCAAAGTGATTTCCTCCCGAGTTCCCAGCCAACGGCCCTCCTCCTGTTTCATGCGCCGGCACACCAGCGCCGCCACATGATCATACTTATCCAGCTCCGCCCGCAAGGGTTCCACGCCCTCGGCGTAATACAGCCCCTCTTCCATGGCTTGGATCACTTCCTCATGGTTGCGCTGATAAGCGGGCGAGGCATTGAGTCCTTTGCGGTAAGCTAAGGTAACACCGCCCCAGGCATGCAGGAGCGGGATGAAATTCGGCGCTTCCCCCGCCTGGGCGGCTCGCTGGCGCTCGGCCCTGACCAAACGGCCATGGACCAGGAATTCCTCTAGAATTGCCTCATCTTCCTCACCCAGGCCCACCCGTACCTGTTCCTCGCCCCGAGCTGCCACCAGCTTCTCATGGCGCATGAGGATCTTCTCCACCTGCTTAATATAATAGGCTTGCACCTCCGTCGCCGTATCAATGGCCGTTAAACCGCCGCCAATCACCACCGCGGGCAGCCGGACTTGCAAATTGGCTAGGCTATTTTCCTTACCAGCGCCGGTGAGCTGCAACGCCATCAAGAAATCACTCGCCTGGCGCATCCCCCGAGCCAAGCTATTGCCCATGGGAATGACTCGCGGCAGCCCAGCGCCAGTGGCGATACAAGCATGATCAAACCCCAGTTCCCAAGCATCCTCCAGGGTCAGGGTTCCCCCCAGGCGCACCCCCCCAAAAGCCTGGAACAGGGGACGCCGAAGCAAGCTGAGATAGATGAGTTTCAAAAAATTCTTATCCCAGCGCACGGTGATGCCATACTCGGCAACCCCGCCAAACCCCAGCAAAATACGTTCATCCAAGGATTCCCTGAGGGTAGACCAGTCCCGAATAGGCTGCTTCAAAAGCGCTTCGGGCAAAGGTTCCATCTTGAGCCCATCAATACCCACTACAGCGCATCCTTCCATAGTCAAATGGTGGGCCATGGTAAAACCCGCGGGCCCCATTCCCACCACCAATACTTTATGGCCGTTGTAAGGTTGGGGCAAGAACTGCCGCTGGCGCAGGGGATTCCAACGGGTGAGCAGATCGTAGATCTCCACCCCCCAGGGTAAATCCAAAACATCCGTCAGCACTCGGGTTTCGATTTGGGGGATATCGACCGGGTCCTGTTTCTGATAGATACAGGACTTCATGCAATCATTACAGATCCGGTGTCCCGTGGCCGGCACCATGGGGTTATCCACCATGGTAGCGGCCAAAGCAGCGATGGTGCGCCCCTCCCGCTTCAAGGTATGCATCTCAGAGATCTTTTCCTCAACCGGGCAACCGGTCAGAATGACCCCTAGCGGATCGGTCTTAAACCCTAATTCAGGTTGATCCTTCTTTTCCGGAAAACCCTTGGAGCAGAAATCCCCATCGTGCTCATGGCAATAGATACAATAGTGGACCTCTCCCTGCACCGCCCGCGCCGACATGCGTGGATCGGTGAGCTTAAACCCATCGCGGCGTCGAAAGGTAGCCGGATCGGCCTGAAGCCGATGAAGGGAATCCCCTTCCTGGTGCTCCAAAGGAACAAGGCGAGCATGGTCCACTTTTCGTGGCAAATGAAAACTGGTCCAACCGGCTACCGCCTGCCGTCCCTCCGGATCAGCCAACGCCAAAGCACACCATTGGGTTAAAGTCTCGATAGACTCCCCATGAATCCCCTGGTCCTGCAACAAACCCTGCGCCCATTGGGCAACCGCTCCCTCCCGATCAAACTCCGCCAACCCCGCTTTCTGAAGCTGCCCGCTCAACCACCGATCCAGGGCAGGGAAAGGCTGCTCGATAGATTTCCGGTAGCGGCGCCCCCGGCGCAGCACCCATTCCTTTTTAAAAGCCATCACCGGATCATGGCTCAAGGCGGCATTGCGGCTAACGGCTAATGACTCTTCAATACCAAAAAAATCCCCTAAAAAATCCTCCAGATGGGGAGCCAAGGCCAAAAGCAATGTGCTTTCCGCCACTGGCGGCAAGGGCTCCGGGGCCTGGCGATAATGGGTAAGGCGCTGATAAAGCTCAGAATCCTCGCGCTTTAACACATCCAAAAACCGTTTGTCCAGAACTTCCAATCCAGCGACGTGAAACAATTCGGAGAAGGCAGTACCTTCCAGGATCGGTGCATTGTCTGCTGCCATTCTTCCTCTCATCCTAGCAAAAAACGATAAAAAAATTACTTCGTCCAAACACGCTTGGTTACTCAATAATTACTTTAAAACGACTAGTTTACCCTGCTGAGATATAAAATACCCACCATGATTATAAACCTGCGGGAAAGGATATAATTACAGGATAAGGATTAATTAGGCTTACACCAATACCAAACTAAACAGCAACAGGGAGAAATTCAGACAGCAAAGATCTCCGTTCGATAATTCTAGTGCGAAAGCGCTACCGTCCCATAAATTTTCATGGGAACTGGAGTTGCAATGGAACGCCTCTGAGCAGTGATAGAAGATTACGATGCGCAAACAGATTGAGCGGTAGCAGGCGGATCACTGATTAAAGGCTACGGTCGATGCGGCTGCTGAACTTGCTCCAGATCAGCAACAATAGGCCATATGGCTACCCAAATCTGCGCCAGCGCGCTTTATAGATGCTGGCAATGGTTTTAGCCACCAAGTGGAAGTGGTTGGTCAGAAAGACGTAGTACTTGCCGATTTAGAGATGCCTGTTCCATGCGATTAAGGTTTTGAAATACTCATGCGTATTTATGTTAGGGTTTGTGAAAGGAGCCAAGGAGTGACGGCAAACGCAAAAGACACAAAAGCAATGAGCACCCATCTAAGGCAGTGGCAAAAAATGAGTGAGCGGATTCAAAAACACGTAGAGTCTATTCTCAAACGGCAGGAGGAGCTAGAAAAAACCGTCCAGCCGCTTTTGGAATCGCGGGCGGCTCTTCAGAAATCCCTCGAACCTATTCTTGCTGACCAGGAGAAGTGGCGTAAAGTTATTGCATCATCCGAGCTTCCACAGTACGCGCTGCCTGCTGATTTATGGGCAATTGCGGAGCAGGCCGAAAAACTCAGAAAATCCCTCGAAGGAATTATTAGTCCTGCCTTTGAAGAGATTCAGCGAAGCTTTAAAGAACACCCACCCAAAACACAGACAGCCCTAATACTCCTCGCGACGCACGGATGGTACTTCGATCCAGAGATGCCTATCCCCTCTCTCTGGAAACTGGGGAATGCCTTAGAAAAAGGGAGTGTGCAAGAGGTAGAGGAAGCCCTTACGCAATATTTTGAAGATCGCTTGGATAAGATAGAAGCGTCGATTACAGGAAGATTCCCAACCCGCGAAAAGGTGATTAAAGCAGCTTTCTCGGCCCATAGGCGGTGTGAATACGAACTCTCGATACCGGTTTTTCTGTCGCAGACCGATGGGATATGCAAGGAAGTTGTCAACAAGTACTTCTTTATGAAGCAGAACGGAAAGCCATGTACAGCGATCTATGTTGAACAGATCATCGCCCCAGACACCTTTCGAGCAGCACTTCTAAGCCCGCTAGCGCGTAGTCTACCAATCGGTGCATCAGAGAAAGAACGGGGCGCTGATTTCAACGAATTGAATCGGCATATGGTGCTTCATGGGGAATCACTGGACTACGGTACAAAAACAAAGAGTCTAAAAGCAATCTCCCTAATCAATTACGTATCACATGTACTCAAATCCGATAATAACGAACCCTAAGAGGGGCTCGCTACGTCAGCGCATCCGCGCCCCTTATATAAAATGTTAGTCTCTGTTTCCCTCGCTACAGTCGATGAGTGGTGTTTAAATGATGAGAAAGAAGTACATTTATTGGAAAGATGATGATATGTGGCTCGGATATCTTGAAGAATTTCCGGACCACTGGACACAAGGTGAAACAGAGGAAGAATTAAAGGAACATTTAATCGATATCTACAAGGAATTGACAAGCGGCAATATTCCTAACGTTCGCAGGATCGCTGAGATTGAGATATCGTGAAAAGGCGGGATCTGATCAAGAAACTTGAAGAAATGGGTTGCGTCTTTATTCGCCATGGCGGAAAGCATGATTGGCATCAAAATCCCAAGACAAAAATATCTCAACCTGTCCCAAGACATCGTGAGATCAAGGATCGCCTTGCTCAGCACATTATCAAGATGCTGAGTAATAACAATGCCTAACGTCGCCCCTCAGTGGCCGCGAGCGGTCCGACTGCAAGGGCCTTGTTAGGCATCAAAGGAGGAAGACATGGGAAATATCCTCGAATTAATAAAAGAGATATCGCCACCGATAGAGCGTTGAGTTATACGCGCATTTTTTCTTGGCGGAATGACCGGCGCCATCCCCTGTGCCTTTACCTGTTCGATAATGACCCCGCTATCTTATCCCCAATCGGGCAGCAAATATTCTGCACTTATTCCCGCCATAAGCTCGATAGCCTATGTGCACTCTGCTATGACACTTTGTGTAACAATAACTCGGACAGGCAAACCATGCGCCCTTGCGCCCAGGTAGATGGGGCTCCAGCAGTGTCTAAACTTCATCCGAGATATCGTGGCGGCGATGGGCAGAATTCATGGCTTAGTCCTTTCAGAAAGTCAACTCAATGCGCCTATTCATATCACAATTTATCTCGTGACAACACTACCTAGATACAAACTATGACGAGCCAACACAAGACATTATCTGCAAAGGTTGGGCGAACAGTAACTAGTACGCCAGCTGAACATGTTTTAAACCTCTTAAAATCCGGATTAGCTACTACTCCCTTTTGCGGGGGTATTGCTTCGTTAATGTCTGACTACATACCCTCCGCTAAGCAGAGACGATTAGAAGAATTCACTATTAAGCTTGCAGAAGACTTAAGCGAATTACAGGATCGAGTAAAGGAAAGTCAGATATTAACGGATGAGTTTGCATTTCTTTTCGAAAAAAGTTTTAGAGGAGCAGCTGAAAATTATCAGACTGAAAAACTGGAGGCATTCAGAGCTATTCTTGTAAACGCCGCTTTAGGTATAGATTTATCGGAAGAGGAGAAGGAGTATTTTCTAAATTTAGTTAACACTCTTTCCGCACTACATATCCGAATTCTCCGGTTCATGGCAGAGCCAAAATCCTATTTGGAAGCAAACAAAATTCCACCAAAAGATATTCGAGGGGGATTCACACAGTTCTTTCCGGTCGCTGTCCCAGGTATTGAGCTCGAAGTTATAAAATCTGCTTTTAGTGATCTTTATCAATACGACCTTATAAACACCGATAAAATTATTTTTTCTACTATGACTTCCGGGCAAGGACTAGATTTGCTCGGTGATCGAATATCGAATTTAGGCCGAAGATTTATAAATTTTTGCACAAAGCCAAAGCTATAACGCTGCGCTCAGCACATTGACGTAACGTACGTAATAAACGTACGCTTAGTGGTTTGGAGGTAATTTATGACTACACTCAATGTAACAGAGGCCCGTTCAAAGCTTTACGCACTAATCGACGAGACTTCTACGAGCCATCAACCTATTGTTATTACTGAGAAAAGTGGGAGCGCGGTTCTATTGGCTGAAGAAGATTGGAACGCTATCAATGAGACCCTACACCTGCTATCTGTGCCTGGTATGCGTGAATCTATCCGGGAAGGAATGGAAACAAAGCTGGAGGAATGTGACCAAGAGCTAGATTGGTGAGGAGGACTCTTTACTACACTAAGCAATCTCAAAAAGATGCGCGTAAGTTGACTTCATCCGGCCTCAAAGATAAAGCAAAAGAGTTGCTGAATATCATCCAAAAGAATCCATACCAGAATTCACCACCCTACGAGAAGCTAATAGGTGATTTATCTGGAGCTTATTCCCGCAGAATTAACTTCAGTACCGGCTTGTGTATCAAGTTTTGGACGAAAAAAAGGTTATCGAAATTTTACGACTTCGGACTCACTATGAGTAAGGGCTATCATAAATCAAAGCGCTCGGCCCTGGTAAAGACTTCATTTTATTGTTCCAAAAGAGGCGCCAACTTTTCACCAAGCTGGTATTTGAAGCGTTAGACGAGTAATGAATCCATAAGCGTCTAACCTACGATACAGCGAACCAGCTCCGCGTGTCACGCCGTAACGGGGCTCCAATGGATATAAGTTTTTGGGTGCGCCGGTTCAAGGTTATTAAGAATGATCCTGAACGCTAGCAGGGTACGCCAAGCATGGCACTTTAATTGTGTGAAAGTCCCGATCACCAGATGTTCACAGTGCCGAAGGTTAACCTTGTACTCAGGTGGCATAAGAATACCTATTCCAACCCTATTCAGATTAAAGTAGAAGTAACTAGCTCTAACCGGCTATGCTTTAGAAAAGCATCTAAATCACTCCTAACCTGCGGAGGAGGTATTCATGATTTTCCGCGACGAAGCACTGGAATACCACCGGCGGGGCCGGGCGGGCAAGCTAGAAGTCATCCCCAGCAAGCCTTGCCTCACCCAGCATGACCTGGCTTTGGCCTATTCCCCCGGGGTAGCCGAGCCTTGCCGGGAAATTCACCGCTCTCCCGATGATGTCTATCTTTATACTGGTAAAGGCAATTTGGTAGCCGTCGTCACCAATGGCACCGCAATACTTGGTTTGGGGTCTCTGGGACCCCTGGCCAGCAAGCCAGTAATGGAAGGCAAAGGGGTGTTATTCAAGCGCTTTGCCGATATCGATGTGTTTGACATCGAGCTCAATGCCCCCACCGCCGAAGAGGTCATTCAAGCCTGTCAGTTACTTGAACCCACTTTCGGCGGCATCAATCTAGAAGATATTGCCGCTCCCGACTGCTTCCATATCGAAGAACGGTTAAGAGAGACTCTGACTATCCCGGTCTTCCACGATGATCAACACGGCACCGCCATTATCTCGGGCGCGGCTCTGCTCAATGCCTGCGAACTGGCAGGTAAAAGATTAGAAGACATCAAGTTGGTCATGAATGGCGCCGGCGCGGCCAGTATTGCCTGCGCCAAATTTTATCTTACCCTGGGCGTGGACCCGGATAACTTGCTCCTCTGCGATAGCAAGGGGGTGCTCTATGAGGGACGCGAGGATCTGATGCCAGGCCGCCCCCGCTATAACGAATACAAAGCCCAATTTATTCGACCTACCCGGCTCCGTACCTTGCCAGAAGCCCTGACGGGAGCAGATGCCTTCTGCGGATTGTCCGTGGCCAATGTGGTCACACCCGCCATGGTGCGCTCCATGAATGATAATCCCATTATCTTTGCCTTGGCCAATCCCGATCCGGAAATCACCTACCCCGATGCTCTGGCCGCCCGCCCCGATGTGATTATGGCTACCGGCCGCAGCGACTACCCGAATCAAGTCAACAATGTGCTTGGTTTTCCTTTCATTTTCCGGGGTGCGCTGGATGTCCGGGCCCGGGCCATCAACGAAGCCATGAAAATCGCCGCGGCCCAGGCCCTAGCCGCCCTGGCCAAGGAAGGGGTGCCAGAAAGCGTCTGCCGCGCTTACGGCATGGAAAAAATCGAATTTGGCCGGGAATACCTCATTCCCAAGCCCTTTGATCCCCAGGTGTTACTGGAGGTCACCACCGCGGTGGCAAAAGCGGCTGGCGAGTCAGGGGTGGCCCGCACCCCTATCAGTGATTTTAAAGTCTACCGGGAACAATTGGAACGCCGTCTGGGACGCTCCAAAGAGGTCATGCGGCAGGTCATCAACAAAGCCAAGCGCCGCTCTCAACTGTCTACTCAACACATTGAATCTAAAACCTCTCCCATGGAAAAACCGGCTTCCCCCGGCCCTCTCCGGATTGCTTTTCCAGAGGGAGATGATAAGCGCATCATGCGTGCCGCTGCCCGGATTGTTAAAGAAGGTATCGGCAAGCCAGTACTATTCGGCAAATCTGACGAGATCCAAGCCTTGGCAAAGCAACTCTCCGTTAACTTGGAGGGAATCGATCTACTCGACTCCCAGACCCATCCCCAGCGGGAGGATTTGGCCCAGCAGTTCTTTGCCATGCGAGCCCGCAAGGGCGTGACCTTAGCCGAAGCCCGGCGCTATATGCTACGCCGCCATTACTATGCCCCCATGCTATTACTGCGAGGGGAAGTGGAAGCGGTGGTCTGTGGCGAAACCTACCATTACCCTGACTCCATCCGCCCTGCCCTGCAAATTCTCCCCCTGGCTAAAGGAATTTCCCATGCCTCTGGACTCTACATGCTCTTGTTCAAAAACCGGCTTATTTTTTGCGCCGATACCACCGTCAATATTACCCCCGATGCGGAAACCCTCGCCGAAATTGCCCTGTCGGCGGCGGACACAGCGCACCGCTTCGACATTGAACCACGAGTTGCCCTGCTCTCCTTTTCCAATTTCGGTTCGGTAAAACATTCCCTGGTGGATTTAGTTCAAGCAGCGGTAAAAATTCTCCATCGCCGCCGCCCGGATTTGGTGGTGGATGGGGAAATGCAGGCCGACACCGCCACTAATGAAGACATTCTCTCTTCCACCTACCCTTTCAGTCGACTTAAGGAGGACGCTAACGTATTGATATTTCCTGATCTGACCTCAGGGAATATCGCCTATAAGCTGCTAGTAGAACTAGGTGGCGCTGAGGCTATCGGGCCTATCCTAACGGGATTATCAAAACCCTACCATGTATTGCAGCGGGATGCCTCCGTGGACGCTATCGTAAACATTGCTGCTATTGCCGCGGTGCAGGCCCAGGAAATCGAGCTTTCCCAGCAAGCCTGATACTTGATAAGCCATCCTCTAGGCGCTGACCACCATCATCACCGGCGTAAAATCTAGAAACGTATCCCCGCCTGATGGCGCATCTCCCAGATTTTACGCTTATTCACCACGCGTTCCTTGGCGCTGTCGTTGATCATGTCATAAATCGCCTGGGTAGGACTTTGAACCTCAAGAGTCGTATCTGGCGCCATTCGATAGCAATTCCGATGTTTGAAGAGGCTTATAGTGCTTTTTCGTCCAATTGAGGTTCAAAGACCGTGGACATCCAAGCTTTGCTGAGCCAATGGCGGGATTGGTGGTGAAGCTTTAAGAAGTAGAGGGCTTTTGATAATCACTAAGCTGCGGGGAGATCAGTGTCATGGACTAGATGCGCGGAGAGTCTGGCTCACAATAGGAGCGAATAATTCCCATGCTTGCTCAAATTCCTTGTCAAGCTGCGCTCTATAGGCATCCAAGTCTTTCCAAAATTCCTCATCACTAGGCGGGATGGATTTAAAGGCTGGCCACCAACGCTCAGAGCCAAAGCCATAACCTTGAGCACAATGTTGGCAGCTTTCCTGGAGTCTATCGTGGAGTATCCTGCTCCCTTGCAGGTTGGGATCAATCCGAACGCCGACATAAGGTGAACCGGTAGGAGACAGAAGATCCACGGAGGGCTTATACCATTCCAAACCAATGCTTACCCGGGGCAAAGTCCCTTCAGATTCACCCCATTCCGGTAGAAACCGCAAAATCCTTGGCCAAGAGTCGTTAAAATTCCGGTAAATCTTCCAGGAATCCGGGGCTGAATTTTGTTGATCTTTGGCAAAATATCCAAGCGTTTGAAGGAATTCATTGATAACTTTCCGAGCTTCCGACTCAATCTCGGCCCACTGGCGAATCAGCTTATGGTGGCGGAGAAAAAATTGGATGCGTTCATCTTCGATTCGTTTCATAATACCTCTTTTTGAAGAGTGGCTAAGTAGCTACGCGCGGAAACTCTGCCTGGAGCGTCCGGATTACCTTGTGGACTGCTTTCTAGAGCTGCCATTAGCAATCGCTGTATTTGGCGGTAACTTATGGGTCTAAAATGCGCCTGAACACAAGCGGGCGCTGATGAGGGCGTCCTACCATTGGAGGTCAAGAAGATAAACCAGGCATTTTCACGCCCGAATGCTTCGAACAGACGCTGGCATTGGTTATCCCCTTCCGGGGCATCTATCTTGTTCTCTATGATGATTAAACCGCTAGCGGTCGAAATGACGATATCCGCCCTCGCTTCCACACGGGCCACTTCGGTCTCAATAGAGAGGATATCCTCAGGTGCCAATTTAGTTATGAGCGGGGAGAGCTTCGCTGCTTGAAGAAATCCCCGGAGAAATTTAATCCCAAGCCCATGAGGCGATAGGGGATCGAGCAACCAGCGTAAAATAGCCGAATGATAAAGCTCTCTCCGGGCCTTGCCGATGACAGAAAGGATGTCTGCAGGCCCTCTCACCCACCGCCCCAAGTTGATAAGCCTCTTCTGCTCATCTTTTAGCTCAGAAAGGTGCGTTTCCCACTGAATCACTCTGGCATGAATGCGTTTATGGCGAGCCGCTTTATGCAGATCAAGCACATGGGACCATTCATCCTGGAGTGCTTCAAAAGTTTTTTCATCAAGGGGGCTCATTGGGTAAAGAAAAAAATTAAGCGTGCAGTGAATGTTTTCTCTTTTTCGGCGTCAAACGGAATTCCTTCAGAATTTCTTTATTCAGCGCGGAATTCTTTCAACTGGGACCAGCGAGCACATTTGAACAGAAACCTATGGTTTTGAATTCCCAAGAAGCGCAGGGATAACGCAATGAAATTGGTTTAAAGAAGTTGGCGCATGTAATCGTTGTCCCAGGCTGCTTTTCTGCATCTGCCACCGCCAGCACCGTATGCAATCGCGGCCAGTCGTTCAACGTCTCCAATAAGGCGGTCTGCGGGCTGGCAAACACCCGCCCGCGCACTAGTCGTCTATGGCTCCCCAGGCATCAAACACGGGTTTGACGGTGGCGCCTCGCCCAAAGCAGTGCTGTTCAAAATAACTCTACACGGCCGCATAATCATGGCCATGATTAGCCTTGAGCACGAGCATATTATCGTCAACGGCATCTACGATTTTTCGAGCACACGGCGCACCCAGGGCTAACGCATGAAATTGGCTTGGAGAAGTTGGCGCATGTAGTCGTTGTCCCAGGCTGCCTTTTTGCGTTTGCCACGCAGACTGGTTTTGGTGGAGCGGTCTTGACCCACCAGGTTAATGGCGATCTTGCGCAGCAGGGCGAAGTTGCGCACCGCTGTGGGATCGCGAACGCGGCTGTGGTCCTCTCGGAAGGTGACATCCAGCACCCAATGCACGTTATTCTCAATCGACCAATGCCGACGGATGGTCTGAGCCAGCACCTGTGGGTCACCGATGAAGCTAGACAGAAAGTAGCGAACCTCAGTTTGTACTTTGCCACTGCCGTTAACCCCTCGGATTGCCTCAACCGCCAGCACGGTATGCAACGCTGGCCAGTCGCTTAGGGTCTTCAACGAGGCGGCTTGAGGGTCAGCAAACACGCGCCGGCGCACCAGTTGGCCATGGCTCTCATCAAAGGCATCGAAAACGGGTTTAGCTGTGGCACCTCGCCCAAAACAATGTTGTTCGAAATGCTTCTGCACGGCCGCATAGTCATGGCCATGGTTGGCCTTGAGTACCCATAGATAGTCCGCCTGGCGATCGACAATCCGCTGGGCAATGTCCTTCTGGCAGCCCATGGCATCCATCGTCACCAGGGTATTCTCTAGCGCCAGACTCTCCAGCAGTTCGGGAATGGCAGCGGTCTCGTTGGACTTTTCATCTACACAACGCTGACCAAGCACTACCCCCTGCTCGCTGGCCCAGGCACTTACCAGGTGCAGCGGGGACTGTTCCCGGCCCCGGTCGAAGGATCGGCGCACCGTCTTACCGTCGATGGCGACCACCTCCCGCTCGCCGGGCGTGGCAACGGTACCGACCCAGGCCGTCAAGCAGGCCTCAAAGGCCTGCGGGTCGATCAGCATAAACACCCGACGAAACGTATCGTGAGAAGGAATGCCATTGGGGAGGGCGAGAAACTGACGTAGCCAGGACAATTTGCTGCGCCCATACAGCGCAATGTCCTCCCAACTCTCGGCGCAGGCGATCACAGCACAGATCGCAAGGACTAGAATATCAATCAGTCGGTGCTCGATCTTCCCTGCGCAGCGCGGGTCCTCAAGATCAGAAAATTGCTCGATCAGTTGCTCGATCATGGTGAGACCTCTTCACAGAAAAGTAAAAAGGCAGCTTACCTCAGCGGCGATTAGGCTTCAGATCACGACTCTGTAATTTCATGCGTTAACCCTGGCGGCGCACCAAAGTCAGCAGATAAATTAGGCATATAATACCTTAACGATCCGTAGCTATCTGGCGTATACCCTGAGAGGTACGCCGATCCCCTGTGCTTCATGGGTTATTCTAGCTCACCAGGCGGGCTTCGGGCTAATATGAGTTGAGTATAATGGCCACCACTCGAACCGAGTTAACCCAGGAGAAAGCCGCCATTGAGGGGCAATTTAAATAATGGCAGGGGTCCTTGTGAACGAGGGCAAAATCCACAAGCTGTTGCAACCCTTGCCCATCGGCGAGACCGGGGTAGTAAAGTACCGGTCAATAACTCATTGGCCATCACATCAGCCCCATCGACAGAGCCGAGAGCACCACTAATATCAAACCATTGAGCGCCAAGACGATCGGCCAGACGTGGGATCGGGAGACGACCGCCTCGTCCGCCGTAACACCCGTCACAAATATCGTCTGTTGGGGTGGCGGTGCATCTTGTGCAATACGACAGGCCATCATTACGCGTGGTACTGCGGCCATAGTCGCCAACGACGCCGCAACGTTCTGAAACGCCACCAACGTCAGCACCGGGTAGCCAATCGCCTGCGCCGCTTGCGCCTGGCTAGCGGCAAACATGGCACTTGCCCCGGTGTTCGAGCCGGTCAGAAAGCCGCCGAGCGCGCCAATCCAGGGCGCAAGGGCCGGATAGGCGGGTCCTAGTCGTGCGCCAGCCTGGGCCAACACCGTGCTCATCCCGGTGCTGCTCAACAACGTGCCTAACGCTAGGAACAGCACCGTGGCCAGGGCGATCGGCCACCAGCCACCAAGCGTCTGGCGCAGCGCTCTCGGCTGGGCGTGCATGGATTGGCCAAGCAGTACGGGTGTCAACGCAGCGGTTACCAGCAACCAAGTCGCGGGACTGTGCAGCACCCTCAACCAGGCGGGTGCCTTGCCAGGCCACAGGGCTATCCATGCCGAGGTCACGAGCAGTCCCGCAATCAGCATCGCGTAAGGTACCAGATCGCGGCGAACCGACGGTGGGATGACCAGCGACTGCCGCTCACGCAAACGCACCCGAATCAATAAGGCGCTGATACTGGCCAAACTACCCAATACCCCGGCCAGCGGCGTTCCGAGAACGACGTTGACGCCCCAGACCGCAGCCCAGAGTACGCCAGCGGTCAGTACCACATCAGGCCAGGCGGCCGCGGCACGCCGCCCGCCGACACCCAGCATCAGAGCCCCCGCACCCATCAATATAAAGACTGGCCCCGACAGCAGCGCGGAGACAATGCCCAATGCCTGAAAATCAACACCAGTCAAGCGGGCCGCGACCAGCGTACCGGGTCCCAATGAGCCCCACGGGACGATGATCAGTCCCAACAGCCCGAGTATGGCGGCGTGAACCCGAGAGAAGCCGAATTGGATCAGCAGCGGAATACCGACCACAACGCCGATCCCGAAACCCGTCATCGACTCCGCGAATGGCACCACGCCGAGTACGACCAGCAAGACCGCCCGAGCCGGATCGCGACACATACCCGTCAGCCAACCGGCCAGGCGTTGCTGCGCACCGGTCGCCGTCAATATCTGGCTCAGCCAAAGGCCACCGAACAAGATGGCTGCAACCTCGACAAACAGCGACGCCATCGCAGCCTGGGCGGATAAGATTGGGCCGATCTCGGCGGCAAACACTCCCATCGCTACACCCACGCCACAGGCCAGCGCGGTCGCGGCCGTCCCGATCGGTCCGACGCGGAACACGAGCATCCCAAGCGCGATCCCGATGGGCAACGCAGCCCAGACCGCCATCATGGCAGGCCCGCGCGATCAACCGCGCCTGGTCGCCCGAACCAAAATGCGCTATGTGCTCTCATGTTCACTCTGAAATCGAATAATTAATAGTGCGTAGCGGGTTAGTCAAAGCCGGGATAGTCGGGCGCAACGACATGATAGCCGTCATTCAACGGAGCGGACATAGAACACCTCAACAACACTAAAGTCACAAGTTTATCGCATTATACCGTTGGTTCGATATAACGCGATATCGCAGCAATTTCCGATAGCTTCGACGACTAAAACCGTTATGTGGTCCACGAGCGACTTAGCGTACGATGTTTCCCGTTTCGTGAACCGATCCCTATACGTATTGAGAGGCATTAAGAGTTTTCCCGGTCTGACTTATATATGTTCATTGATCTACGGTCAGATGGTGCTGATTCTAGAGCAACCGGAGGACAAGCAACGGTGGTGACAGCATCTAATTTCTGTGATCGCGGTTCCTATTTAACCCTCGATATTTCCCGCTGGGTAGGTCACCCTCCCATTTTTATGAACGCACGCGCCTGCGGTCAGCTTCGCCGGTTCAGCCCTATCCCTGCCCATTAAATGAATAACGCTCTCACCACGGGCAATGAGATGATCCGCGACAATCCGCCGATGGCAACGCCACCATACGGCTTCCGAGCACATCATCACGCATCGTCGTGCATGCCCCAGCGCGATTAGCTGATCCAGGCCAGTGCGGAATGAGACACTGAGAGCATAATCGGCATAATTGTGAAAGCTTCGGTTTTCCCAGAAGTTATTAACAGTCGGCTCTACAGACTTGGCCTTGCCACGCAATCCACCCAGCTCGGCGATGTGTTCGTAGCCAATTTGAAAGGCGGTCAGCGTATTTGGCAGTATATCCTTATTGTATTGCGGATTAGTTCTCGATTTTGGCACCGAGCGGATGTCGGCCACAACCGTCACCTGGGCTGCTCCCAGCAGATCGAGAAAGGCATCGAGCGTCCGCGCGGAATGGCCGATCGTGTAGAATGGAAGCACCCTCTCATCTATTTGCGTGCCGACTTCGTAAGCGCACTGCCTTTATGTGCTGCGATATGATCAGTCTTATCGCTTTTAATTTCATATTGCGGCTCGTCGACGGAAGCGCGATGCGTGTGGCCCTTGTAGTCAAAGTCGCTGGTATGGACCTTCTGGGCAGTAGATGTTGGTGCTCACGGTGATAATGATACGCTTCCCTTTGATATTGATAATCGCTTCGTAGCCAATAACCAAGAATCCTTGGCAGAAATCGCATTTAACTTCTTTTGTGAGCTAGAGGGTGGGAAGGCAGGGAAAGCTGCATCAGAAATCAATTCACTACCAATTTTCTCCGAAAGGCTACTTACACCAACTGGCTCAGCCGGTTTCCGCATTACTACCAAAATCCACCCATTCTGGAATATTTACTTTAATGGTCTTGGCATTGCAATAGCAGAGGCCCATGCGCCTAAGCGCAGTGATCGTGCGCACTCGTATAGGTTTCTCGAAAAGGGAGAACAATTATTCGATCGGACTGCATCGTGGCGCGCCTACCAAGAAGCCACTATTGCAGATCAGGATTTGCAAAACGAAGGCGCTATAGTAGTGCAGACGGATATCTCGAGCTTCTATGAACACGTATATCATCATCGAATAGAAAACTGTGTTGCGGACTTGTTTCCTCCAGATTCCACAGTTCCGACCCAAGTTGATCGATTAACGTTAAACAGAACGAAAACAACCATTCTGACGGCTAAGCATTATATGGATTATGTGCGTGCACAGCTGGGAACGCCCGAAGATGAGACCAGCAAGCTCCGAGAAATCGATCTGCACTTTGACCCTTATTCTAATACAGCAGAGGCTGACTATGAGGAACTTAGGGAAACTGTGGAAAAGCTTGAAGTCCAAGCGTTACTGAATTTGGAGCTACAGAAAGGACAACCCGATACCTTTTTGGTTGCCCAAATAGGAAGAACTTTGAAACTCCACACACCACGAACTGCGATACAACTGTGTGAGACCCTTTTAAATCCAAATAATCTGCATGCTTTTCGAGCATCTTGGTCGACGATAATGCGAGGAATCACATCCGTGTGCGCCGATATAACCAAATCTGAGGTTTTTGATCGGCTTGACCGATTGCTCGATGCTGTTCCGAGACACTCGCCCCACCTCTTGCTTCCCGAAACCAATTGTCTTCATTTCCTAAAGGCCGTCCGTTTCCAACGTACCCAAGCACGGGCTAGCTTTGTTTCTAGCTTATATAATTCAACAGCATCCGAGACTGTGAAGCGTGCCTGCATCGACTGCCGGCGACACTGGAAGGATCGGCCAAGCTTTATCCAGCTACGAAACCGATGGAATTTACTTGGAACAGAGGAGCAACGAATGCTTTGGCTTGCGGCAGCAGAGTTCGGTGAAGAAGGGAAGCATTTTCGTAGTCAGGTTCGACGGAGCCTTGCTAATATGTGGCGGTTAAGTATAGAGCGAAAGGACAAAACCACTTTTGAATCCATTTACACAAAGTGGGTTGATAATGCCAATTGACCGACAACCAGCGAAGGACCCCCGGACGGTCGCAAGGGATATACCTGGTATCTTTGATACAATGTTTCCCCAATTAACCCCAAGCCTCGTTGCCCATTTCAACAGCAAAATCATATCATTCTCTGATTGTCAATCAGTTCCCGATGATTTAGTTCAGACCAGTGACCTGAACCGGGCCATGTTGTTTGAAGTTGCATTTGCTAGGGGGGAGCAGATTATTGCTGGCATTGAAAAAGCAGATTGGAATGCCTGCTTAAATACCGCACTGAAAAGGCAAAGAAAGTATTTCGATGCAAAGCTTCCGGAGACACTGCTAGAGGCCGATAAAAAAGTAGCTGAGTGGGTGGCTAGGAATTTAGCCATAATGCTTACATACATACAAGAAAGAGCAAAAACCCGCTCGTTAATTCGATCACCCAAGATACCTGGATATCAGTGGATTACATCGGGATATGGAGACTTCTCGCTTGGCACTAGAATTATCGAGGTAAAATGCACAAATAAAAAGTTTTCTGCCTCGGATTATCGTCAGATAGTAATGTACTGGTTACTAAGCTATGCATCGTCAATTGAGAGTGATACCCCTGAGTGGACAAACGGAATATTAATTAATCCTCGATTAAACTATATCTTTGAGTTTTTCTTCGATGATATGCTTGCCGTGATAGGAGCAGGAAGATCAAAATTAGAGTTATTGGAGTTGTTTTCCTCAATGGTCAGTGAACACTCTTTAAGAATGCTTGCATCCCTCAACCAGCAGTAAATTATGCAGAAGATAGATTGATTTCGACACCCCAGATGCCATGGGCTACCAAAAGGCTATTACCCAGAGCATTACCGATAGCAAGGCGGACTAACTACATTTTATGCTCGCTCATAACGGTAGGCATCGGGATAATCCTCAACATCGCCCCTTAAAGCATCCATGTTGATGTTAGTCGCCGGTTTATTGCGCTCAGCCTTGGTTTAACCCAACGTGCAACACTGGCAATCCCAACCAAAACCGAGACGCCACCTCGGCTATTGTAAGACCCTCCTTCTCACGAACAGACAGAACTTTACAGCAGAATAAGGCGAGGTTCCAGAGTGCTCACGGGGCGGGATAATGACCGATAGGCCCTTTCTCACCGCTTTCCATAGCAATCTGGTAAATCCCCTCGCCACGGGCTTCGGCTTCATTCATGCCACCGCCTCGTGCTTGAGGACGGTGTCAGATTTTACGGTCAGTTCTCCAGTGAAGGCATTGTGCAGAAAGGATTGCTTCAGTTCAGCAAGGGCGGTGAGGCTTTGTTGGTAAACTTCAGATAAATCCTCACACTCATCCGAAATAAAATCAATTTTTTCTACCAAGCGCTTTTGAGTTTCTAGTGATGGTAATGAAAGCGTGAGCGCCTTCGAATCAGGCACGCGCATATGCTGAACTGTGGTGCCTGAAGCCAAATTTCTTATTTGGCTCTGAAAATCATTTGATCGGAGGGCATAAAGCAAAAATCAGCTTAACATCTTTCAATTTGGGCGGCCAGAATGGCCTTAGCTTGCTCCACATCGGTGTTGGGATGCTCAAAGTCACAGAACACATGGCCACTACCGCACGCAATTCTGAAGCTTAGCCTGCAGAGGTGAGATGCTTTTTTGTTTTAACTAAACCGAGTAATTTTCTGACTCTTTAGATGTTCACTAGATGTTGCACTTCGTGTAGCCTTCTTCACCTAGGAGCAAACTCAAAAACATATTTTAGCGCCATGAATATCCCCTTTAATTCCGCCCCTATCTCTACCCCTTGAGGTTAACTTTCCAAGCCGTGATGATAGCCACTTTTATCATTTATCTCGCCGCCATGTTGCTCCTTGGTCTGCTGGCCTATGTCCGGACCCGGGACTTGTCTGACTATATCCTTGGGGGCCGCAAGCTCGGAAGCTGGACCACTGCCTTGAGCGCAGGAGCTTCTGACATGAGTGGCTGGCTCCTTTTGGGATTGCCTGGTTACGCTTATCTTCATGGCTTGGAAGCCGGCTGGATTGCCCTCGGTTTATGGTTGGGCACCTATGGTAACTGGCGCCTAGTGGCCGCCCGATTGCGGGCCTATTCCACAGCTGCAGGGGATTCACTCACCTTGCCGGAATTTTTGGCTCAGCGCTTTGATGACCATCGTCATCTGCTACGCTGCGTTGCGGCAGCTTTTATCCTGATTTTTTTCTTGTTTTATACCAGCGCGGGCTTGGTAGCAGGAGGGAAACTGTTCAATGCCGTCTTCGGCCTACCTTACACATGGGCCGTGGCCACCGGTACCCTAGCCATCATGAGCTATACTTTCATTGGGGGATTTCTCGCCGTCTCCTGGACTGATGTGGTACAGGGCCTGTTGATGCTGCTCGCCCTGCTCGCTGTTCCCATGGTTGCCATTCACCATGGGGGGGGCTGGCAGGCCACCTTGGCCGGCATCGATGCTGAACGGCTCCACCTGTTCGTAACGACGACCGGTGAACCCCTGGGGACTATCGCTATTCTCTCCCTACTGGGATGGGGGTTAGGGTATTTCGGCCAACCTCATATTCAGGCTCGTTTCATGGCCATTCATTCCCTTAAAGCCGTGCCCCAGGCGCGGCGAATCGCCATGGGTTGGGTGACCCTAACCTTAAGCGGCGCTCTGCTGGTAGGAATCACGGGAGCCTCCTTTCTAAGCCCACCCCTTTCCGTGGCTGACAGCGAAAAAGTATTCATTGAAATGGTCGGTGTCCTCTTTCATCCTTTGCCTGCCGGAATTTTATTAGCCGCTATCCTGGCGGCTATCATGAGTACCACCGATTCCCAGCTACTGGTTTGCTCGGCAGTCTTTACCGATGACTTTTACAAAGCCCTCCTGCGCCCTCAGGCAAGCGCTCGGGAACTAGTTTATGTGGGCCGAGCTACCGTCGTCGTCATTGCCTTCCTGGCATTATGGTTAGCCTTCGATCCGGACAGTCACGTTTTGGAGTTAGTAGCCTATGCCTGGGCCGGATTTGGCGCTGCCTTTGGACCTACCCTCCTGATAGCCCTTTACTGGAAACGAATGACGCGACAGGGCGCACTGGCCGGAATTATCGTAGGAGGCATAACGATTATAGTGTGGAAGCAACTGGAAGGGGGAATTTTTGACCTTTACGAACTGGTGCCCGGCTTTATTTTCTCAGCTATCGCCATTGTCGGCGTTAGTTGGCTAACTACCGCTCCTGGAATCAAGATCGAGCGGCAATTTAACGCGATTGCTAACAATACCACGCCTTTTAATACAAACAAAGATCGCCCAATCTAAGTTTAAGAAAAATAAATCAGCCCTCATCCAAAGACCCCCGTCGATCATCCCGCTCCTGTAACAGCCAATACACGCTCCCAAGAGCAAGGGAAGACGATGAGTAACGTCATGAGATTACCAAACACTGCTTGAAAAACGGCATGGTCCAAGGGATCACGGGATTGAATGACAAACAAAGACCAGCGTGAGCTCATCAGCCGCCACAAAGCAATCAAGATGATGACCGCAATCAGCCGTTAACACCAACGCAACAGCATGCTCAAACCGTTCATAAAAGCTCATGAGTGACCAATAGCGCCGGGTGTCGCCCATAATTTCATCCGGCTTTGCTACCATTTCTCTTGCCTCTCTTGCTGCCTTGGCCATGGTCCTTTCTTACCGCTATCCCAGCTATTCCGGTGATGTCTAAATTATATTTTCAAAACGGAGCCCAGCCTACGCCGGGCTCCCGCTATAAGCATAAAATGTTTATTATTCAACCTTGATTTTATGCCGCTTTGATCTTTCTACCTTAGGAAGAATGAGCTCTAGGGTGCCTTCCTTGAAGGAGACTTTCGCCTTTTCGCCATCTACTTCTCTCGGCAGCATCACCGTGCGCGAAAAAGCACCTCGGGAAATTTCCCGGCGATAGTAATCGCCCGCATCTTCCTCTTTCTCGGCAGATCTATGGCCGTTGATGGTCACCGTATTCTCGGTCACCGAGACATCCAGATCCTTTTTATCCACGCCGGGTATCTCGGCGCGCACCACTACTTCCTCATCTCGATCAATGACGTCCACACGGGGCATCTGCACTTCAAAGGGCGTTATCAAATCATTTCTCATGGGCCATTCACGGCGAAAGGGTTGCAGCCATCCTCGCGGGAAAAAGCGCTCAAAGAGCTGATCCATTTCCTCAAAGGGACTCAGCCCATGAGTGACGTTCCCAGGCCGCACTTCCTGCCGTGGTTCCGAATGGGCCACTTCCTTACTGCTTTTGTCTTTAGTCATCGTTGCTCTCCTCAAATCTATCTAATTTCTATCCAATAACTATTTCTCCTGTTATCAGGATATACACCAGGATTAACTTTTATATAGAATCGCAGGAATCGATTTTCAACCCATCAGCTTTTTTAAAATTAATGGGCGCCTCTAAAGCAAAAATATCGCTTGATTATCCTGCCCCAGTCCCCATTATCCAAAGATAAATCATAATCTTTTTATTTCAGGTCCTTTTCATGCAGACAAGCTTCCTGCTGAAGCATAAAATAGCGAATTGGCTCCAGTCCGCGTTGTTGTTGCTAGGCATGATTCTATTGCTTGCCATACTCAGATGGTTTTTAGGAGGGGCCGTGTTTATTATGTTAGGGACTGTGGCGGGCAGTATATTTCTGCTAACGGTTGGACCCAGAATTCCACCCCACTTGCTCCTTGGCATGTACGGGGCCCACCGTCTGGCGCCCTACGATGCCCCTCAGCTTTATACACTCACGCGGGAATTGGCAAAGCGGGCTGGCCTATTACAGGTGCCCATTCTCTATTATGTGCCTAGCCAAATGATAAACGCATTTACAGTGGGGAAGCGCACCGACGCCGTCATTGCCATTACCGACGACCTACGTTACGGGAATTGGCGGGGGTACTGGCCCATGAAATCAGCCATATTCGCAACAATGATATATGGGTCATGACACTCGCCGATCTAACCAGCCGCATGACCCCTACCCTCTCCCTCATTGGACAGCTGTTAGTCGTGATTAATCTACCTTTATTTCTGTTAGCCGAAACGAGTCTTTCGTGGTTGGCGATCCTGCTGCTCATTCTTGCCCCCGCTATCAGCGCATTGCTCCAACTCGCCCTCTCCAGAACTCGCGAATTCGACGCCGATTTAAGCGCCATTAACCTCACGGGAGAACCCCAAGGGCTTGCCTCGGCGCTAGTTAAATTAGAGCAGCAGCACAGGGGATTACTGGAACGCCTTCTGACACCAGATCGCCGCAGCCCGGAGCCTTCATTACTCCGCACCCACCCTCGAACTGAAGAGCGCATACAGCGGCTTTTATCATTAAGACCAAAACCTTCACCGAGTGCTTCCGCCATTCCTAGCCCAGAGGCTATCCTCCAACCCCCCCCCATTTTACTCGGGTAAGAAGAAAACCCCATTGGCACATTACGGGTCTTTGGCATTAGCCGGTACTTAATTAGCCTGGCAATTAAACTTAGACTATTTTTGCCAAGCTAGGTCAAGAATCAGAGATTATTAATCATCAACTTTATGCTAGCTTGGTGATCGTGATCGCCTTGACCACACTACTAGGCCCCCTCGCCCTGCAAAGGTTTTACGCCCGCCTAGGCAAACACTTGCCTTTAGGGAATAAAGATTAAAAAAGATTTATTGAGTAATAAGCGATACGGATTTTTATTTTAAGTAAAAGTTTAACACGCATAGACCAAGGCATTATTCATCTTTTAAATGACGATTACTTCAGTTGCTTGAATACCAACAGGCCCTTGCCAATAGGCTTAACCTTGCTATATTCCTTCCTATTCTATAAACTATACTGCTAATCACTTACGCTATAACAGCAAAATAGCTGATAGAGTAGTCATTTTGCAATTCAATCTCATTAACCTGATAGAGGTATTTTTTCGAAACTATTAAGATCGACGAGATTCCCAGGAATATCGCTACTAAAAAACTTCTTCACCCTATACCAACGAATGAAGAAGGTTGGTATGAAATCCAGCCTTGATCAAACTGCACTAACCGCCATGTCAAAATAGACACTGCACTATCTCATTTAGGTTAAGTTGATCACTCAGCCTTAACCTACATTAAGGAGCTATCCTTGTTTCGCCATCCAACCATTCAAGATGCACCCAAAATTTGGCAGTTAGTCAAAGATTCCGGCACGCTCGACTTAAATTCAACTTACTGCTACCTCATTTTATGTAAGCATTTTATGGATACCTGTTTAGTTGCCGGTAATAATGACGAAATACTTGCCTTCGTCACCGGTTACCGCCTGCCAGCAGCCCCGCATTCACTTTTTATATGGCAGATAGCGGTCTCTCCGCAGGCGCGCGGTCAAGGGCTTGCCTTATCCATGCTTAAGGAACTTTTGCGGCGCAATGCGGACTACAACAAGATAACATCTTTAGAAACCACGGTTAGCCCCTCCAACACTGCTTCGCGCGCCTTATTCGCCGCCTTGGCGCGGGAGCTAAACACGGAGTTGATTGAAACGCCAGGATTTGAGGAGCCATTATTTCCAGCGGGAAATCATGAAGCAGAACCCTTTCTCCGTCTTGGTCCCTTTGAAGTAGAAAAACTTCTCTAATTGCTAATACTCCCCCTTTGTTAATGGATACATGTTCTAAACTTATTCATTATGTCTATTTATTTAAAGCTAATGACCAATAAGGACTAAATATTATGAGAATTATTGAGCAACTAGAATCAGAGGTGCGCGGCTATGTGCGCTCTTTTCCGGTCGTCTTTGACACGGCGAAAGGCTCTTATCTCTATGATGAGCAAGGAAATGAATATATTGATTTCTTTTCTGGCGCGGGCACCCTGAATTATGGCCATAACAACCCTATTATTTCCAAAGCCCTATTAAAATATATAGAACGGGACGGAATTATTCACGGACTAGACAAAGCTACCGTGGCCAAGGTGGCGTTTTTACAAAAATTCTATGACACAATTTTATCCCCGCGTAATCTGGAATATAAAGTACAGTTTACCGGGCCCACTGGAACCAATGCGACAGAAACGGCGTTAAAACTAGCCCGCATGATCAAACGGCGCTCTAATGTTATCGCCTTCACCAATGGCTACCACGGCCTGACCATGGGTTCTCTGGCCGTTACTGGAAATACCTTTTATCGGGATGAATCCTACGGTGTCCGGAACAATTCAGCCTTCATGCCTTACGATGGTTATTTTGGGCCAGACGTGGATACCATTGAGTATTTTCGCCGTTTTCTGGAAGATTCCAGCAGCGGGGTGGATCTCCCCGCTGCGGTTATCCTGGAAACCGTTCAGGCCGAAGGTGGAATAAATGTAGCTAGCGATGAGTGGCTGCGTCGATTGGAACGGCTTTGCCGTGAGTTCGATATTCTCCTTATTGTGGATGATATCCAAGTGGGCAATGGCCGCACGGGCACTTTTTTCAGTTTTGAACGGGCTGGTATTACCCCTGATATGGTCACCCTGTCAAAATCCATCGGTGGCGGGCTCCCCTTATCGTTGTTATTAATGCGTCCAGAACTAGACCAATGGAAACCAGGGGAACACACAGGAACCTTCCGTGGTAATAACCTGGCTTTTGTAGCCGCAGTCGAATCCCTTTCCGCTTACTGGGAAAATGACGATTTAACGGAAGCAGTAAAATATAAAGGCGAGATTATAGAAACTGAGTTAAAAGCAATTGCCGAAAAATACCCCGAATTGAATGGAAAAGTCCGGGGTGTGGGGATGGTTTGGGGGTTAGAAATGCCCCGCAACGGATTTACCAGCCAAGTCTCTAAAGAAGCCTTTGAAAATGGAGTCATCATCGAAATTGCGGGAGCCGATGATCAGGTACTGAAATTTTTACCTTCCCTGACAATTGAAGAAACGATTTTACGAGAAGGACTGGGTATTATTGATAAGGCGATAGGCAATCTACTTGCCCGTAAACGGGAGATGCGCAGTGGTAATACCCAACCATTAGCTGCTGAGGCGGTTTAAGCCAGCAGAGCTGTTCAAAACTGTATGAGCATATACGGGCAGAAACCCGCAGGTGTTAGCCGAAGCGCTTAAACACATTTTACAGACGCTATACTGATAAACAAAATATGGCGAATGCGGTGGCTGTACAGCCACCGCATTCGCCATCATCTATTAATGTCCTATACTTTGATCTAAACCATCGCAATCCGCAAGGGAGAACCGATAAGGCAGAAGGAGGTTAACTGCATGGCCTACAATCAAAATTTGCTTGATTACCATGAGGATTTGTACCCATCCCGCATTGGTAATACGCCGCATCTCTTTGAGCGTCGCGATCCCGTTTTTTACGGACAATCGTCAGACCCAGGCCCGCTAAACCAAGAGCAGATAGAGTTTTATAAAAAAAAGGGATATCTTTTTTTTCAGGATCTGTTCTCCCAAGAAGAAATACAACGCTATCGTGATGAGTTAAAGATACTTTCCGATACAGCAAGCGTCAAAAAGGCGCCACAAACTATCCTGGAACCTGAACGCCAAGAGGTGCGATCCATTTTTGATATCCATCGCACCAATGAACTGTTCAACCAGCTCTCCCGAGATAAACGCGTTACCAACATTATCACTCAGTTGCTTAATAGCCGGGTCTATATTCATCAATCCCGAATTAATTACAAACCCGGCTTTCAGGGAAAGGAATTTTATTGGCATTCTGATTTTGAAACTTGGCACCAGGAAGATGGCATGCCCCGTATGCGGGCACTTAGTTGCTCTATTACCCTGACCGAAAATAATTTCTATAATGGCCCCTTGATGCTCATTCCCCAATCTCATTGGTATTTCCTTTGCTGTATTGGAAAAACGCCCAAGGATCACTATAAATCTTCCCTAAGAAAGCAAGAATACGGGGTGCCCGATAATGAAAGTCTCCGCAAGCTCGTCGATACCGGCGGAATAGTGGCCCCCCATGGCCCCGCAGGCTCAGTCATATTTTTCGAATGTAACCTTATGCACGGTTCTAATTCAAACATTTCTCCCTGGCCACGGAGCAACATATTTTTTGTCTATAACAGTATCGAAAACACCTTGGTGCAGCCCTATTGTGGACTAGAACCGCGTCCGGAATATATTGCCAGCCGCGACTTCACTCCTCTTTAAGCATAAAGCTGATATTCGGAAAACAGGAAAAAATAAGCGCCAGTGCATGTTAGTACAATTTTTTAGCGCTTTGGGGCAACAATTGCCGAGGTTACGTGCGCCCTCCTATCAAAGTTGCTAGGGTGAAAAAACAATTTTCTAAAAACACAGGGAAGATACCATGGATATTGAGGCTGCCGCAGACGAGACAGAAGCTCATATTGTTGACGAATCAGAGGTCAAACGCGCCGTCACCGCAGCCGCTATGGGTAATGCGTTGGAATGGTTTGATTTTAGCATCTACAGCTACACAGCGGCCACAATAGGGCATGTGTTTTTTCCCTCTCACAGCAATACCGCCTCTCTGTTGGCATCCTTCGGCGTGTTCGCCCTTGCCTTCGTGGTAAGACCCTTAGGGGGCTTTTTCTTCGGCCCTTTGGGAGACAAGGTAGGCCGCAACAAAGTGCTGGCGCTAACTATCATCTTGATGTCGGTTGCCACCTTCTGTATTGGGATCATTCCGAGTTACGCGTCGATCGGCATTTGGGCGCCCATTGGCCTAATCCTGGCAAGATTGGTACAGGGCTTCTCTACCGGCGGTGAATACGGCGGCGCCGCCACCTTTATTTGTGAATTCTCGCCTGATAACCGGCGTGGCTTTTTGGGAAGTTGGTTGGAGTTCGGTACGCTAGGCGGCTACATACTAGGCGCCGTTCTGGTCACTGGCATCTCGGTAGTGCTTACCAGTGAGCAATTTCTCACCTGGGGCTGGCGTATTCCCTTTTTGATAGCGGGTCCCTTGGGGCTGTTTGGGCTCTACCTACGCCTGAAGCTCAAGGAAAGCCCGGCATTTGAACAGATGAAGGAAGATGTGGAGCAAAAGGATTCCTCCTTTCGGGAAATTCTTATCGTCAATCTACGTCTACAGGCACTCTGCATTGGCTTGGTATTGATACTCAACATTGCCTACTATACGGTGCTCAGTTACCTGCCAAGCTACCTCACCGAGGTGCTACATATAGATGCCTCCCGCTCACTGGTATTTCTCGTG
The DNA here is from genome assembly GCF_000143085.1 of Nitrosococcus watsonii C-113. Lineage (NCBI taxonomy): Bacteria > Pseudomonadati > Pseudomonadota > Gammaproteobacteria > Chromatiales > Chromatiaceae > Nitrosococcus > Nitrosococcus watsonii. The sequence continues at coordinate 1,722,653 of NC_014315.1, forward strand.
TTGACGATGCTAGCCATGATGTGCGTCATCAATATGGTGGGCAAACTATCAGACCATGTAGGGCGTAAACGCGTGCTGGTAGGCACCTGTATCGGCTTTATCATTTTGTCATACCCAGCATTTTGGTTACTATCGCAACACAGTATCGCCACCACCGTCATCGGCTTAGCCATTTTAGGCATGCTTGTAGTAGCACTTGCGGGTGTCATGCCCGCCACTTTACCCGCTATTTTCCCAACACACATCCGGTACGGCGGCTTTGCCATTTCCTATAACATTTCCACCGCTCTGTTTGGCGGCACTGCCCCCTTGGTTATTACCTGGTTGATCGCACTCACCGGTGATAACTTTGTGCCTGCCTACTATCTGATGCTGGCAGCAGCTATTGCCATAGTACCCATTCTTATTATTCCCGAAACCGCTGGTAAGCCGATGCCGGGATCGATGGTAGTACGCAGCAAGAGCCAGATGAACAGTTCAGACTCGAAAGCACGGGACTGACCAGAGTCAAGCCCTGCCCAAACGTAAAGAGAAGACTATCTGAGCGCGGGCGGGCCATTTGCCCGCAGCACTCCCCGGAGAATTTTATTGGTTTCCAAGGATCGCGGCAGTCTCTCCGGAAGACACATACAAAAAGAACCCAGGAATTTTTACGGACTATTCTCTAAACTAAATCGTAAGTAGTCAGCGAGAGCAACAGGATCACCCCTTAGAGTTAAACCCTTTATGGAGGTACAAGCATGAAACGGGAGCTTTCAGGCCAACAGCGCCGAGAACTTAAGCAAAAGCTGCAACAGCAATTTAATGAACTCTCGGAAAAGATACGCCAGGAACTCCGGGAGAGCGATAATCAATCCTATATCGAACTCGCGGGCAAGGTCCATGATCAAGAAGAAGCCTCCTTGGCCGATCTGCTAGTAGATATCAATCTTGCCATCGTGGACCTTCATATTGAGGAAATTCGGGAGATTGAACAGGCGCTGATGCGCTTTCCCAAGGGTAGTTATGGCATCTGTACCGATTGCGGCGTCGACATAGACTACCAGCGTCTACAAATTAATCCGGCAGTAAAACGCTGTTTTGATTGCCAAGCTAGATATGAACGCACCTATCAGGAAAAGGCCCATCCTACTCTATAAACGAAAACAGGCTCACCAATTCCAGGAACTAAGGGGCACCATGGGCACAGACAATAAGACCGCTGTTACCGCCGTTAGTTGTTAATGATCCTTTTATGGACCATTTTGCCGGTTTTGACTGGTTGCTGCGATTGGTGTTGGGGAGAGATAAGAAAATACGACTGTTTGGACCTCCTGGCTTGATTGACCGGCTAGAACACAAACTAACGGCCTATAGCCTGATGACACGCCCATCAAGATTTGGAAACAGGAAAACGGAAAAATTTTGAGAATTACCCCTGGGCTTCTTGTTAAGGCGACAGGTCGTGCGTGCCGCCCCAGGGCAAAAAATCAGTTACATCGTCAATATACGCTACTCAGATAGCAACTGCCAGAAGACGATAGAGTTGATTCAGGGCTCTCACCTCTTGTTCATCGAAACCACCTTTCTTCATGAGGATGTAAAAATAGCCGCGGAAAAATGCCATCTTACGGCCCGGCAGGCTGACTGGATTGCCCGGGAAGCCGGAGTCAAAAAGCTAGTGCCTATCCACTTTTCACCACGTTACTCAGATCGGCGACAGGCATTAATAACAGAGGCCCAAGAAGCTTTTAAAGGCTAACCAGTACCCTCGGGAGTAGCCAAACAAGCAGAAAGCCCTAAAGCTGACTCACTAGTAAAAACTTCAACGCCTACCTAGCAGGCTAGGAAGAGCATCATGGCCAAAACCCCTCTAGGAGAATTAGAACGCTTCTCGGAAGCCGATCGCCAACAAATTGAAGCGATCCAGGCAATACTTTCGTGAAAAGCCTATTTTGAGGTCGTTTTCGGGAGGCATTGCTCTTTCTCTTCCCGGCGGTAAGCGCAGAGAAATCCACCCGCTGCGATCAACTCCCTGCGGAATTAGATGCTTACCTGATAAACAAGCACCTCGGCTATCGCCATCGATCAACGACAAGAAATCCCAGCGTGGGTAATCAAGCGTCTCTTCAATAGGGGAATCATGGGGATGATCGTCCCTAGAGAATACGGTGGGGGCTTTGGAATTACCAGCTACAACCGGGTGCTATTCCGGATGGTCTCCGCCCACCAATCCATTGGTTGCGGCGCCATCATTCTATTTGGCACTGAAGCGCAAAAAAACGTTTTCTTCCCGCTATGACGCAGGATTATCTCAGCGCCTTTTGCCTCTCTGAACCCAACATGGACTCGGACGCTGGCGGTCAGGAAACCCGTTGCGAGGTCTCTGAAGACGCTCATTTATATTCTCAATGGGGAAAAAGGAAAGCTGGAAAACCACACCCAACAGCTCTTTAAGCGAGAAAGAATAGTGCCTTTTCTCTCCTAAGGTAAAACACTACAGCATCTGCAATTAATAGGTAGGTAAGGGAAAGTCCTGATATTTTCTTCCTACAACGTGGCTACAATCTGTTTAGTGTGGTCTCTTTTTTCTGGTAACGGCCAATCATCCTTAGATCAGGTTAGGCCACACCCATTACATTAAATTAACGTTAACTCAATCTAAAACACGACCCCGAGCTAGTCATGAAAATTGCACAGATTGCCCCTCTTTATGAAAGGGTTCCCCCCAGATATTATGGCGGAACAGAGCGAATTGTCTCCTATCTGACCGAAGAATTAGTAAACCAAGGCCATGACGTCACTCTCTTTGCCAGCGGCGATTCTCTTACTAAAGCCAAACTCCACCCCATTGGGGAATGTGCTTTACGGCTTAACTCCCATTATTTAGATCCTTTGGCGCACCACATTCGCCTGCTAGGCGAGGTGTCTAACTTAGCGCCTACCTTTGATATCCTCCACTTTCATATTGATTACCTGCACTTCCCCTTGAGCCGGATATTACGCGTTCCCCAACTTACCACCTTGCATGGACGGCTCGATCTTCCCGATTTAGCGCCTCTCTATCAGGCCTTCCCGGAAATGCCGGTAGTATCGATTTCCAATGCTCAACGGCATCCTTTACCGTTCGCCAATTGGCAAGCAACCATCTATCATGGCTTACCCGAGAACCTTTACGATTTTCATCCTCAGCCTGGGGATTACCTGGCCTTTCTCGGCCGCATCTCACCAGAAAAACGACTCGACCGCGCTATCGAAATCGCTCTTCGTGCCGGCATGGAAATCCGGATTGCGGCAAAAGTCGATCCCGTTGATGAAGCCTATTTTCAAAAGCGTATTAAACCCCTGCTCACCCATCCCCTGGTCAGCTATATTGGAGAGATCGGCGAAAGGGAAAAGAATGATTTTCTTGGCCAAGCCTATGCATTGTTGTTTCCTATCGATTGGCCTGAGCCTTTTGGACTGGTCATGATTGAAGCCATGGCCTGCGGCACGCCTGTTATCGCCTATCGGCAAGGCTCTGTCCCTGAAGTAATGCAAAACGGCAAAACGGGTTTTATCGTTGAAAGCCTAGAGCAGGCGGTAACAGCGGTAGAAAGAATAAGTCAGGTAAGCCGCCGGCATTGCCGTCAGGTATTTGAAGAGCAATTCTCCGCCAAATGCATGGCCAAAAATTACCTACGATTATATCAGGCCCTTACCCAACCCGCGATTAAGCCGCGGCTAGTAAGTTAACTATCCTCGGACAAAAATTAAGATTGTTTTCTGGCCCTTATCCCTGGGTCCAGAAAACACTCCCTTTACCAGATTTGATCACGATAGCCGCCCTGAATCTGTCACCCTCATGAGACTTAGGTATATAATTTAGATTAAAGAGAAAAAGGCATAATGGACGTTTTTGAGTAACTTCCTAAACCACAATTATTAGCAGGTTGACCCTCTATGGCGGTAGACGACGTTGTTCTCATTAATGATCAATGGTATGTACTGGCAACCTCCTCGCGCGCCGATGAGAGTACCCGCGTACTCAAACACAAGGATACCTTCGCGGTGTTCGACCGTTACGGCGATATCCAGCGCTTAGGCATGGGTGAACAAGGGATTTACCATCAAGGTACGCGCTTTCTTTCTTATTTTGAACTGAGCATCAACCACCGCCGGCCACTTTTACTCCATTCCACCGTCAAGGAAGATAACACCCTGTTGACTGCGGATATTACCACTCCAGATATCTACCAAGAAGGTCAGCTTGTTACTCGCAAGGGGATTGCGCATATCTTTCGCAGCAAGCTGCTCTGGGATGGCGTTCACTACGAGCATATCCGGCTTTTCAACTACGGAGATAAAGCGCTTAACCTTCACCTAGAGGTTCGGTTTGAGGCTGATTATGCAGATATCTTTGAAGTGCGAGGAGCTAAGCGCCGTAAGCGGGGTCAAGTTCTGCCAGTGCAGCACCAAGGTCGAGAGCTCGTGTTCAGCTACCGTGGTCTGGACAATAAGACGCGCCGTACTCGCATCCTTCTTAGCCAGCCACCCGATAACCAAAACGAGGGCCAGATCTATTTTGCTATCGAGCTTTTACCCCAAGAAAAAAAGCAATTTTATTTTACTATTGCCTGTGAAATAGAGACGAGCAAGCCTGCAATTTTAACCTATCAGCAAGCCCTTGCTAACTCCAACCAGGCAGTTATAACCGCTCGCAAGGGAATAGGCCAGGTGCGCACGAGTAATGAGCAATTCAATGGTTGGCTTAACCGATCAGCGGCAGACTTACAGATGCTGGCTACCCAGACCGAGCACGGCGACTACCCTTATGCGGGCGTCCCTTGGTTCAGTACCCCGTTCGGGCGCGATGGAATCATTACCGCGTTGCAGTATTTATGGCTTAATCCTCAATTGGCTCGAGGCGTATTAGGTTTTCTAGCAACCACTCAAGCCACGGAAGAAAATGCAGCCCAAGATGCCGAACCTGGCAAAATACTCCATGAGACCCGCCAAGGGGAGATGGCGGCCTTACATGAGGTGCCCTTTTGGCGCTATTATGGCAGCGTGGATGCCACGCCCTTATTTATTGTGCTTGCGGGAGCTTATTATCACCGCACCGCTGATCGGATCTTTTTAGAGACCATTTGGCCTAATATCAAAGCCGCCCTCCATTGGATCAATCATTACGGCGATTGCGATGGAGATGGTTTTGTGGAGTATGCTCGCCATAGCGCCGACGGCTTGATCCATCAAGGTTGGAAGGACTCTGACGATCCAATTTTTCATCACGGGGGAAAACCGGCGGAAGGACCCCTTGCCTTATGTGAAGTGCAGGGCTATGTGTATGAGGCCAAGAAAATAGCGGCTAAATTGGCCGCTCTCTTTGGCGAGACGAGTTGCGCTGCGGAATTGGAACATCAGGCAACACTTCTCAAGGAGAAATTTAATCAAGCATTTTGGTGCGAGGAAATCGCCACCTTTGCTCTGGCCCTGGACGGCCACAAACGCCCTTGCCGGATCATCTCCTCTAATGCGGGCCATGCCCTTTTCAGCGGAATTGCCCATCCAGAACACGCGCGCTGCGTAGCGGAGACGCTGCTTAGCGAGGCTTCCTTTAGCGGCTGGGGCATCCGAACGCTTGCTACGACCCAGTCCCGTTTTAATCCTATGTCCTATCACAACGGCTCCATCTGGCCCCATGACAATGCCCTTGTTGCCATGGGGCTAGCACGCTATGGGTTCAAAGACCAGGTGCAACAGATCCTCGGCGGCCTTTTTGATGCCAGCATCATGATGGATTTGCACCGCCTGCCCGAGCTATTTTGTGGCTTTGATCGCCTTCCTGGCCAAGGACCGACTCTTTATCCGGTCGCCTGCTCGCCCCAAGCGTGGGCGAGTGGCACGGTATTTTATCTCCTTCAGGCCTGCCTTGGCTTAACTTTCTCGGAGGAAAAACCGCAAGTACGGTTTCATCATCCCCGTTTACCTGAGTATCTCCAGCGCCTTGAAATCACAAACCTGCGCTTTGGCAATGCCGTGATTGACCTTACTCTCCGACGTCACTTACACGATGTCGGCGTCAACGTGCTGCGCAAAGAGGGCGATATAGAAGTTGCCGTCATCGTGTAAACGCCTACGCGCCTGCTTGAAAGAAGACTGTATTCATTATTGGGCTCCACCCCACCACTAAGGCTTCAATATTGGGTGATACTGGTAGAGCCAGGTTTCTGTTAGCACGGTATCGCCATCACGCAGATAGCAGCGCATTTCCACGGGCTCGTTACCGTCAACGGTCAGATCGAACTGCGCGCGCCAATGGCCCGGTATATTGTTAGGTACCGCTTCGGTGTACACATAGGAGAAGGTTCCCCGCGAGGTGCTCAAGGCCGGTTCCGGTAGGGTGCCGTAGGGGAGTTCGGCTAAGGGGCCGCCGAGGAACTCCACCATAAACTTGCGCACGCCCTCCGGCCTCGGCCGGCCCGGTTGACCGCCTTTGCCAAGCCGGGTGGCGACACAACGCGCAAGCCTGCTTGGATAGGGCGACCCGGCCAGCCAGTGGAGGCGGTAGGCCATCTCGATATGATTTCCAGCCCCGGGCGGGACTTCGGGAACCCACATGGCGCAGATGTTATCGTGGATCTCATCATGCGCCGGTATCTCAATTAGCTGCACCGCGCCACGTCCCCAGTCGCCTTGGGGCTCGACCCAAGCGGAGGGGCGCTTATGGTACCTAACGCCGTCCAGGTAATGGTCAAAGTTGCGGTCGCGCTGCATGAGACCAAAGCCGCGGGGATTGTTGTCCTGGAAACTCGAGATAGTAATTCGTGGTGGGTTGTTGAGTGGCCGCCAGATCCGCTCACCAGCTCCCGTCCACATCTCAAGGCCATCGGAATCATGCACCTCCGGGCGCCAGTCCACCATGGTGGGCTTAGCGGTCTCGGAGAACCAATACATGGAGGTCAAAGGAGCGATACCGAAACGCTCGATCGTACGGCGTGGATAGAAGTTAGCTTCAATATCCATGACAACGCCAGACGTCCGATGCAGCAGGAAGCGGTACGCTCCGGCTATCGAGGGTCCATCCAAAAGGGCGTAGACTGTGACTGGTGCCGCTTCATTCTCCGCCGGCTCGAACCAGTAGGCGGTGAAGTCAGGGAACTCCTCTGGGCCCGGAGCACCCGGTGCTAGCGCGATGCCCCGTGCCGACAGGCCAACCTGGCCGAGTTCACCGACACCCCGGAAATAGGACGCGCCAAGAAAGGTAGCCCAAGGCTCCACCTCATCAAGGCTGCCCCTGCGAACCGGCTCATGAACCCAGAAGCCGGCAAAGGCCGAGGGCTGCTCTTCCAGGCCCGTGGCAATGTGATTCTCGCCAATCGTGAAGTAGGATGGATCGTACAGGACTTCACGGGCCATCGTCCCGTCAACCGCATACATCCGCACAGTATGCGGAAAGAATTTGCCAACGTGCTGGAAAGAAATTGGGTAGGCGCTGTTCCTATAGAGCGAGAATTCCTTGCGATAACGCAATTTTCCATGCGCGTCGTAGTCGATCTTTGAAATGATTGAGGGGTCCGGTTGTGGTGGTGGCTGATACGGCTGCGCGGCACGTTCACGTACGTACTGCTTCAACCAACTATAAGAGAAAGGCTTAGGCGCGCTGAACTTAAGGCCCGTTGCCGCCAAGGCGGCCGGCGCAACCTTACCCATCAAGCGCGCGGCGCTTGTGGCAAAAAGAAGCCGCAAAAAGGCACGTCGATTAAAGGTTACCATCGTCCGTCGTTGAAGCAATACTTAGCCGCTTACAAAAGTTCATAAGATTCTCCAGACGCGGAGACTGCCCACTTTAGCTGGCAATCTCCAGAAGGGCTATCGTAACAAGTTTGCCTTAAAAGGGCATCGCTATGAACCAATAGTCATTGAGGATAGTTTAGCTACACCTCGCACCCATGCTCTCGTGCTTGGTCCGGAAGACGATTTCATTTTTGAAAAAACTGCTTAACCCATTGGGCCCATCAATGCTTTAATCGGATAAGTATGACGGCTTTCTGGAAGCGTAGGCCCCTCAATTTTTCATGCTTCTCTATCAAAAGTATAGGATACTTTATGAATCAACTGTCCGGCAAAGCTTTGTGGCTACTTGCTCCTGGTGTCCGGTTTTATTTGCCTGGCTAAAGCAGGATGAACGATAGGTAGTAGAAAGTTTGCCAACTGCCCAGTGAAACCGTAGCGGATCGTTGATCGCCGCTGACCAGTATGACGGCGAGAAAAAGGAATTACGCCTTTGCTCAAGCCTTTTTCTATATTTGTATAACAGTCGCCGTAAGTAAGCTACAGCCTGCATTTGTAAAGTCCCAAGCAGATAATTTTTTGACACTTCCTTAACAAAGTCGTGGTAATCCTGTACCGAGGCCGCGCCCATGCAGTTTGCACTGACCTTCTGAAGCCAGAAAGGTTGGGTAATGGCCCGTTTCTCCTTGGCAAAAGCCCATCGAGGGACCCCATATTCTTCCACTAGCCGCCTGGGAATGGGCCGGTCGTACTCACCTCCAATCCGCCAAGGGCGCATCTCATCGGAGGCCGAGATCTTTTGTATTTCTGCGTGACACGTGAAAGTAAGTAATGGGATCGGAATATGAACAAATCCTCTGTTTAACCGAAATTCTTGCAGACTACCGCCAGCGGGGAATCGAAACCGAAATTCCTTGCTTAATGCAGGATGCTGGCCATGCAGATTCCACAGTGTATCCCCCAACATTCCTGTGAAGAATAACGAACGTTGAAGGCGGCTACCAAGTACGTTCATCACGACATCATCTCCGCCATTTCCCGTGGCTAGAAACAACGCCTCCGGATAGTTTTCTTGCTTAAGATAATCATGCCGTGAGAAAATCTCAACCTCAAGATCAAGATAGCTAGCAATTTGCTCGCCACTGTCGTCTATACTTGCCATGCTTCGCGCAAAGTCGGTTCTTGCTTCCGCGAACGTTACTGCTTGACGGCAGCCGATATGCTTCGCAAGTACGGCGCAGGCCGGTGAATCGTACCCAGAAGATATCGTTGTGATGGGATCAGCAAATTTAATCCGGCGATTGCTTGCATTTGCGTTTCGATGTAGTTGCGCTAGAGTTTCAAGCAGATAATCGATATAGGTTTGGTAAGACTCGAAACCAGGCGGCTCCGGAGGGCTAATGGGTTTGATCGCTAACTTACCATCGACAATGAAAGAGTTATGGTAATGAAGCTTCACTATTCTTCCGTTCATAAGGCGTAGCTGCTTAACCGCTCTTTTATAGCCGCGCAGGAATGTCATCAACTCCGATTCGTAAGCCCAGTTACGCATATTTAACTTTGAGCCGGTTGCCTGGAGAAGATAAACCAGAGAGTTAGAGACAAACAGGGTATCAGGCAACTTAAGCGTGTAGAGTCGCTCCATCGTGTGCGTGGTCGGCGTAAAAACAACACCGCCATCCAGAAGGGCGCCACCGGAACCGAGCATTACCTCGGTTTTATTGAAACAGATCTCGCCAAAGTCCCCCTTCCAAGCACCTTCAACGAAGTAACCCCTACCCGTTTCTACCCACGCTCCATGTTCAACAGTGACCACGGCTGCAGCGTGAACAATTTTAGCGCACCACGCCAGAGGAGGTAAGCTCGGGTTCTCATGGAAATAAAATTGATGCATAAGTTAGTTTCCTAATAGGTATTCTGCTCTTGCTATGCCGGATGACAGGGGTAAACGAACGCGGTTAGGGCCTTTTCTATTGCGGCAGAATTTATAGGCTATGATAATTATTTAGTCTCTTTTAGAGACCTTTTTACCTGCTTCAATTATGCGGGAAATCCGGTTTTTGATACCCCTTGTCTGACCTGTTCTTAGGCTAATTTCATGCCATTATTAGTAAGGTACTGTAATTAATACGATTTACGCAAAAACCCTATCCTAAATGAAAAATAAAGGAAACTTTAACTAACTTCTTTTTGCCTCATTGCTGTAACATTTCCTCAGATAGCGATGGAAAATAACTATTATTTTCTAGTAAATACAAAAAATTATGCTACTTTTACTCCACTGTAAACTTTGCGCTCACCAGGCTGATGCCATAATAGGTCGGCGCGAAGCGCCGCCATAGGGACCGCGGGTTCAACTTTGACCTATTTAGTAGTTTGGGTTCTCAAGCGTCTATAACACAGCCCAGTTAGAGGAGTTTAAGGAAAAGAGAATTTAAAAAATGTAAAGTTCTAAATAGAGATGGACGGGTAACCTAAATGATAGAGGGGACAGCACACCAGTACCCTCAGAGTCCGTACTTCTCTATGCTTGAAATATGACTGGTACCCACTCTTTCAGGGGAGGATCATGACTACTCAATACATTCACATCGTTATTGTTCCAATGCGCGTGGCGGCCACGCTATCTATTATACTTCTGGCACTCCTTATAGCGCATGTTATTGGGCTGGTGCTGGCCTACGGGTTCGGGCACTCTTACGTTTTCGGTTTGGTGCCTCTGTTCAATATTGCTAGGGAAGGAAATATTCCAACCTTCTTTGCGAGCAGCCTCTTGCTCTTTAACGGATTATTGTTTCTCTTGCTGTGGCGCTTGAGCAACAGGGAAAAAAAAGAGAAAAAAATCTGGCTGCTCCTCTCACTAACATTTTCTTTTCTTGCCGTGGACGAATTTGCCATGATCCACGAGCTTCTGATCAGCCCCGTGCGGGAAACCTTAAATGTGGGAGGCTTATTATTTTTCGCCTGGGTAATACCTTACACGTTCATTGTGATAGCTCTCGGCTTTATCGTTGCTCCCTTTATATGGCGTTTAGGTGCTCGTTATCGGGTGCTCTTCGGAAGCTCCGCCGCAGCATATCTCTCTGGCGCCATTTTCGTCGAAATGCTCGGCGGCAAATATTACCAGTCCCTCAATGAGACGGTAAATTTAAACTACCGGCTATTCCAAACGGTAGAGGAATTACTGGAATTTACCGGTTTGATCCTATTGGTCTATACTTTGCTTGAGCTAATCCGGACACGGGCTCCAGTAACCCAAATAAAAATCAAGTGCCAGCCTCATGCTGGTAACCGTGCCTCAGAGTAAAATATTATAAAAAAGTAGTATTCATTTGCTTCTTCCCCCTCCTGCTACTTACTCTCAAAGCAGGCAGGAGCTTATTTTACCCCACGTATCAACCCCCCTAGCCCAAAGTTATCAAGCGCCTGACATAACATTCGATAGATGGGCTCGGGTTCCTCCTCCTGCAAAGCTCGAGCGAGCAAGTCCCTAGCATGCTGTTGGCTAAAATTTCTTATTATCCACTTAATCCGGGGTAAATCGCCAGCGGTCAAGCTGAGATTATCTATCCCCATACCGAGTAATAATATAGCTGCCGTGGCTTCTCCCGCCATCTCACCACACACGCTAACGGGCTTATGGTGTCGGCGAGCCGCCTTAACTACTGCGTGAATGGCCGCCAAAACAGCCGGATGGAGGGAATGATATAATTCCGCCACCCGCTCATTACTGCGATCAACCGCCAGTAGATATTGAACCAGATCGTTAGTACCAATGGAAAAAAAATCTACCCGCCGTGCCAGCGCTTCCGCCTGATAGACTGCGGCAGGCACCTCAATCATGACTCCCACTCGAGGCCAAGTAACTCGAACACCTTCCTCTACCAGCTCTTCATAGGCCCGCCGTACTATATGGATGGCTTCTTCCAACTCGGAAACCGCGCTAATCATGGGAAACAGCAAATTCAGGTTACTTAACCCTTCGGCAGCCCGAAGTGCCGCTCGCACTTGAGTCAAAAATATTTCTGGATGGTCTAAAATAACGCGAATTCCTCGCCATCCTAAAAACGGATTGGCCTCCTCAATCGAGAAATAGGGCAGAAATTTGTCGCCACCCACATCAAGCACGCGTAAAACAACAGGTAAAGGCGTAAAAGCCTGGAGGAGTTCTCGATACACGACATATTGTTCTTCTTCCGTGGGAAATTGGTCCCTCACCATAAAAAGCAACTCGGTCCGGTAAAGCCCCACGCCCTCAGTACCCGCAGCACGAGAAAGCTCGATATCCGCCAACAGGCCGATGTTGGCATATAAATGAACTCGAAAACCATCGGGTGTTTTGGCAGGCAAATCCCGCAAGCCCTTGAGTTCTTCCGTAAGCTGCTGCTCCTGCCGGGCAAGGCGGGCAAACTCTCGGCGTACTAGCCTGCCTGGCTCCAAATGCACCCGACCTTGATAACCATCCAGGATCAACTCCCGCTGGTCGAATTGTCCAAGATTTGCTTTACTAATTCCCATAATGGCAGGAATACTCATAGCATGGGCTAGAATCGCCACATGGGAGAAACCTGAACCATGGGCCGATATCACCCCTGCCAGGCGCCCTATGGGTACTTCGGCAAGATCCATGGCACTCAAATTTTCACCTATCAAGATGGTATTTTCTGGATATTCCAAGCTAATAGGCGCTATATTCTGAAGATAACCCAAAATACGCCGGCCAATCTCTCGCAGGTCATTTCCCCGTTCCCGCAAATAAGGATCTTCCTGGGCTTCAAGTCGCCGGGCTTGTTCCTTGATGACCGTACTTAAGGCGCTCGGTGCCCACTCACCGGCCCGGATACGTTCTACCGTGGCTTCCACCAGGCTTTGGCTTCCTGTAAGCATGGCATAAGCTTTAAACAGAGGCTGGTACTCATTCGCCAACGCTAGCTCTAGGTGATTACCTAGAGACTGAATTTCCTGGGAGACATGGTCTATGGCTAACCGGAAGATTCTCTCCTCCTCCTCGATATTGGCTACCTGGCGCTCAGGCACCGTCTCTAAACCAGTAGCGGAATAAACTACCACCCCCTTTCCTAGGGCTACCCCGGGAGCTCCGATAATACCGGTAAGATAGCGCTCGGGCCCATTCTCATTCTGGCTATCCATAGGCTTTTGCAGGACACCACTGGCCCTGGCATGGGCAATGACACCACCCAGCTGAGCGGCTAGCGTGAATAAAAAAGAAACGTCAACTTCATCGAATTGACGGGCTATTTTCTGTTGCACCACCAACACACCTAATAGTTTTCGCTGGTGGAGAACAGGTACGCCTAAAAATGCCTGGAAGGGTTCTTCGCCCGAGCCGGGAATAAACTTAAAATGAGGATGGGCGGCAGCATTTTCCAAATTGACCGGCTCAGCCCGTTCCGCTACCAAACCTACCAAGCCTTCTCTCGGAATAAGCCGTACCTTCCCCACCGCCTCCGGATGCAATCCTTGGGTCGCCATCAACACATGACTACCGTTACTCTCGGTGAGATAAACAGAGCATACATCCACCGCCATTGTTTTACGGGTCTGCACCACAATGACCTGCAACACCTCTTCGAGGCTAGTGGCAAGGCTAACTTCCCGAACAATCCGGCTCAGGGAGTCTAGACTGCGGGAACTGATAGGTCCGGCGGGCAAATCCGATAACTTGGTTTGAGTTCCTGTCATATTGTTACCCTGATCCTGCTTCATCCATTTTCGCACGTGAATTCTCACCATTCAGGGTAGGGAGGGAACGTTCGCGGTATAATGCGCTTGCACTTAGACACCCACCGAGTAAACCGTAAAATACTGGCATCTTTTAACATCTCCGGAAAACTAGACAGCATCGCAAAGTAACCTAGATGCTGCGTGAATACGATGAGGCTGATCCGCTTCCGCAGCCTCTTGGTTAGACGCGCCAACCAACCTAACAGGTACGCGGTTAAGCCAGGAAACCCGCCCTTGATACCCACTGTAGTGTGCGTTGATTTCATAGGGATTGAGAGAGTACAGCTACAAGCTTCTTCCTTCAGAGAGAAGTGGTTGGCATAATTTATTATATACTGTGACCTATGACAAAGCGCATCTATGGATACCTCTTTTATCCGACAACCGAGCAGGTACAGCTTCTGATACGGACGTTTGGATGTGTGCGTTTCGTCTATAATACCGTGCTGAGTTATCGCACAGATACGCTCTATCAGCGGCAAGAAAAATTAGCTACGTTGACGCAAATACCCGGCTGACTGCCATGAAGGAAGAAGCGGAAACCAAATTCCTCTACGAGGTAGCTTGTGTACCGTTGCAGCAATGCCTTCGCCACCAACGGGCAGCATTCAAAAATTTCCTTGAAAGCCGCGCCAATTACCCGCGTTTCAGGTCCAAACACAAACACCAATCGGCGGAGTTTACCCGCTTGGCATTATTACACTTGCGGATGGGGCATTGGCGTGTGAGTGTGGCCTCATAATAGATCATGATCTTAAATGCCACTATCAATTTAAAATGACCACAAGAGAAGAATTAGATAAAAAAGATTTTTTGCTCGGTTGGAGAGAATGGGTGAAACTGCCAGAACTTGGAGTCCCCGGCATTAAAGCCAAAATTGATACGGGCGCACGCACTTCAGTGTTACATGCTTTTTGGCTAGAACCCTTCCAGGAAAGATATCAAAATAAAATCCGCTTTGGCCTTCACCCCCTTCAGCGCCGAGTCGATGTAGAATTGATCTGTGTCGCTGACATTCTTGATGAACGGGTAGTGACGGATTCTGGAGGGCACCGGGAAAATCGCTATGTCATCGAAACTCCCGTGCAAATCGGAAATAAATGCTGGCCTATCGAAATCACCCTGACTAACCGTGATACCATGCGCTTTCGCATGCTCTTGGGGCGCACTGCCCTCACGGCGGGGAAGACAAGGATAGTTCCAGATGCTTCCTATCTTGCAGGTCCCTCACTGGCGCGCCGTTATACAAAAAAAATCAAGGATAAGTCATAAATAAGGAGTCCCCATCATGAAAATCGCGATCCTATCCCGCAATGCTAAACTATATTCGACTCGGCGGCTGGTGGAGGCAGCTAAAACGCGGGGACACGAGGTCCGCGTCCTGGATGTGCTGCGCTGTTATATGAATATTGCCTCCCATCGGCCTTCCATTCATTACAAGGGGGAAGATTTAACTGGCTTTGATGCGGTGATTCCCCGGATTGGAGCGTCAGTCACCTTCTATGGTACGGCCGTGCTACGGCAATTTGAAATGATTGGGGTATATCCACTCAGTGAATCCGTTGCCATCACCCGTTCCCGTGATAAATTACGTTCCTTACAACTGCTGGCGCGAAAAGGAATTGGCTTGCCAGTCACCGGGTTTGCCCACGCGCCTGATGAAATCGATGATCTCATCAAAATGGTAGGCGGCGCGCCAGTCGTTATCAAGCTCCTGGAAGGGACCCAGGGTATCGGGGTCGTGCTAGCCGAAAATAAAAAAGCAGCTCAAAGCGTTATCGAAGCCTTCATGGGGCTTAAAACACACATTTTAGTACAAGAGTTTATTAAAGAGACGGCAGGGTCTGATATCCGCTGTTTTATTATTGGCGATAAGGTAGTCGCCGCCATGAAACGGCAAGCCCCGGAGGGCGAATTTCGCTCCAACCTCCACCGGGGGGGCAGCGCCAGCCTGGTTCGCATTACCCCCGAAGAGCGCTCCACGGCTATCCGGGCCGCCCAAACCATGGGGTTAAACGTAGCGGGAGTGGATATTCTGCGCTCCAATCACGGCCCACTGGTCATGGAAGTGAATTCCTCCCCGGGCCTGGAAGGAATCGAATCCGCAACCGGCACGGATATAGCCACAAAAGTCATCGAGTTTATCGAAAAAAATGCGACCCGGGGCCGAACCCGGACCCGCGGTAAAGGTTGAGCCATGGGCGAGGCTTTTCAGATCGGCACTCACCAGATAGCTCCAGGAAAACGGATTACCCTAGATTTCACCGTCCCTCAACTTTATACCCATACCGCTGTCTCCATGCCGGTTCAGGTCATTAATGGAAAACGCTCGGGACCCAAACTGTTTATCAGCGCGGCTATTCATGGGGATGAGATTAATGGGATTGAAATCATCCGCCGTTTAGTGGGACTTCGCATTTTACAGCGACTTCGGGGAACCTTACTTGCCGTGCCCGTAGTCAATGTCTATGGCTTTGTCAACCAATCCCGCTATCTTCCCGATCGGCGGGATCTTAATCGCTCCTTTCCCGGTTCTAAAACCGGCTCCCTGGCCGCCCGCCTAGCCCATCTATTCATGGAAGAAATCGTTGCCCGCTGTACCCACGGAATCGATCTCCATACCGCCGCTATCCACCGGGACAATTTGCCCCAGATCCGCACCTTGGTGGATAATCCCGAGACCAAACGATTAGCTCATGCGTTTGGTTCCCCCGTCATTCTCAACTCTGATCTGCGAGACGGCTCGCTCCGCCACGCGGTGGCTGATTTTGGCATCCCCGTATTAGTATACGAAGCGGGCGAAGCGTTACGCTTTAACGAATTTGCTATCCGGGCCGGAGTCAGTGGGATTATCTCAGTGATGCGGGAGCTGGGGATGCTCCCCCCGCGTCAAAGGAAAACACCGCGGGCCGAGCCCGTGGTGGCCCGTTCTTCAAATTGGGTCCGGGCGCCCCAAAGCGGTATCTTGCGCTCGCTTACCGCCCTTGGCAATCATGTCAAAAAAGGTGACACCATGGCCATGCTAGCCGATCCTTTTGGAGAGAAGACCGAAGCAGTGATCGCTCCTTTCTCCGGCATTGTCGTGGGGCGCACTAATCTGCCCTTGGTACATGAAGGGGAAGCCCTCTATCACCTGGCTCGGTTTGGACAACTCAAAACGGTCGCTGAAGCATTAGAAGCCTTTCAACAGAAATATAGCCCCGACAACGGCATGGCAGTCCATCCCGAAGAACCTCCCATTATTTGAATTCCGGCCGCCAGTCCAAGGCAGGTTATTTTTTCCCTTACTCATAAGCCGGAGAGTTGGTTCCGCTCATTCCGGAAGAATCCGGCGGGGCTTCAATTTTTGCCTCTCCCGCAATATTTTCAGTACTCAACTCCAAGTCCAATTCTGGCTCCAGATCAGCCTCCGGGTACATTTCAAGAACAGCTTGAGAGGTTCGTACCATGGGAACGAATTCCGCCTGTTCTTCAGCCGGCACGGGAGCACTCCGCTGGGTGCGGTAAAGGCCAAACAGTCCAAGCAATGCCAAAATAACCGCCAAATACTCTAGTAAACTGGAGGGTCCCCAAACTGCCATGCAAACACCAGCCACCAGCGGCCCCAGGGCGGAACCAGCCCCATAAACTAATAAAATTCCCCGGGTCGCTTCCAATACTTCCCCAGGTTTAAGGTGATCGTTGAGGTGAGCTACAGCCAGCGCATAGACGGAAAAAGAAACACCTCCGTAAAGAAAAGCAAGCAACAACAACACCAGCGTTGAGGCATCTGAAACAAGGGCAGCGCCCAGCACGCTAGCTGCACTGATAAAGCTAACCATGATGAGCACTCTGCGCCGATCCCAACGATCTGACAAATAACCTACTGGCCATAACAGCAAGGCGCCGCCAAAGATAACGGTGCTCATAAACACCGAGGTGCTGGAGACCGAGAGACCCATATTCTGAGCAAATACCGCGCCCATCCCCCAAAAGGCGCCGCTAGCAAGGCCGGCCACCAAAGCACCCATAACCCCTAATGGCGAGGCCAAATAAAGTTCTTTAAGCTTCGAGCGCGGCGTGGGGATCGGTTTTGGTTCCACCATCTGGGTCAACGCAACTGGAATCAGAGCGAGGGAAAATAGCACGGCGGTCAAGGCGAAACGAATAAAGCCATTATTATCTTCTATTAAGAGCAGAAACTGACTGGCCCCCAAGGCCATCAATGTAATGCTCATATAAATGGCAAACACCCGGCCCCGCTTATGATGGGAAGCTTGCTCATTAAGCCAGCTTTCAACCACCATATAAAGCCCTACTACCGAGATTCCCAAAACCATCCGCAATAGAATCCACCAGAGAGGATGGACCCAGAGGGCAAAGCCCATTGCAGTGGCTGACCCTAACGCCGCCATGGTGGCAAAAACACGGATATGCCCTACACGCTTGATGAGCAGGGGACAAAGGAAGGTTCCGAGCACATAGCCTAGAAAAAAGGCAGATTGGATAAAGCCAATCATCGTGGGGCTGAAGTGCTCCTGGTTGGCTTGCACCCCCACCAAGGTGCCTAATAGGCCCGAACCCAATAGGACAATGGCAATGCCAAAAAGCAATGAAGAAATAGACTGTAGCTCATGCCTCATGGAGCTTTAAAATTCCTCAACAATAATTAATCTATGGCGATACTTCGATTCTCGAAGCCAGAAAAAATTCAACGGCTGGAATGCTCTCCCGTTAAAGGCACAAAAGACACCCCAAGCACACGCTGGGTGTCAATTTCATTGTTTTCCTTTTTTGTTACCACCCTAAGCTCTTGCTGAAAGCCAGCTCCCAGAGGAAGCACTAGTCGCGCTTCTGGCTTGAGCTGTTCGATCAACGGCTCGGGAATCGAAGGCGCTGCCGCCGTCACCATGATCCCATCAAATGGCGCTTGTTCCGGCCAACCAAAATAACCATCGGCAGTTTGAACCTCAACATTAGTGTAACCAAGCCGCTCCAACCGCGCCTCCGCTTGTTGCGCTAATTCCTCAATAACCTCAATGGTGTAAACTTTTTTTACCAATCTAGAAAGAATCGCTGCTTGGTATCCTGAACCTGTTCCCACCTCCAGGATGATATCCTCAGGTTTGGGATCCAACAGATCAGTCATCAAAGCAACGATATAAGGCTGGGAAATGGTCTGCCCACATCCGATAACCAGAGGAGCATTATCATACGCATAAGGGCGTTGTTCATCCGGCACAAATTCATGGCGCGGCACAGCCTTCACGGCTTCCATAACCCGCCCACTGAGCGATTCTTTACCAATCCAGCGTCGAGTAATGCCAACTTCCCGCTGGATATCCCGCAACATTTCCCGATGAGATTTCATAAATCCTCCGAAGGAAACCCGCGATATGAATCGCGGGGGAATTAGGCTATAACTTTTTTGCCTAAAGGCATCCTCCAGGGTAAACAGTTCAGGACGATTTTAGCAGTGCATAGAAGGATGATTCCAGCAGACAACACCCGCTGGGTAAAACCCTGAAGGTCTCCTATTAGTGTATCCCGCCCTAGTTAGTTACTCACTTACTGCTTAGCGCCAAGCGCCAAAGCCCGTTGACGGCTTCTTTCAGCAGCTTGAACCGCCGTCTCCCGATCCCTCTCTGAATTGGTTTCAGACCACCCTTGAACATGTTGCTCAACCAGATCAGCCAAAGCACGGATATGGGCAGGTTCATCGTTAAGCGCGGGAATATAACGATATTCTTCTCCTCCTGCTTGCAAAAATAGTTCCCTGTTACGCTGGGCCATCTCTTCTAGGGTTTCCAAACAATCGACAGCAAACCCAGGGCAAACCACATCCACCCGTTTTATTCCGGCTTCGGCCCACGCTTGCAAGAGATCATCAGCATAGGGCTTTAGCCATTCTTCACGGCCAAAACGGGACTGGAAGGCTATTTGCCATTCGTCTTCTTTTAATTCTAAACGCTCTGCCAAGAGGCGGGCGGTTTTTTGGCACTGGCAATGATAAGGATCGCCGGCCAGTAAATACCGTTTTGGCAAGCCATGGAAAGACATAAGCAAGCGCTCTCCCCGCTCCGCCTCCTTCCAGCTACGCTGAATCGTCTCCGCCAATGCCTCAAGGTAGCCTGAATGATCATGGTAGTGGGTAATCATCCGCAACTCCGGTATCCAGCGCCAACTGGAAAGCACTTGAGCTACCGCATCAAAGGTAGAACCGGTAGTACTACCCGAGTACTGGGGATAAAGAGGAAAAACCAATAACCGCTGGGCTCCTGCCTGACGCAGTTCCTCCAGCGCCGTTTCGATGGAAGGCGAACCATGCCGCATTCCCAACCTGACTTCAATAGCTCCTCTTCCCCGGCTATCCCATTCCGCTTGCAGGCTTTGTCCC
Organism: Nitrosococcus watsonii C-113; assembly: GCF_000143085.1. NCBI lineage: Bacteria > Pseudomonadati > Pseudomonadota > Gammaproteobacteria > Chromatiales > Chromatiaceae > Nitrosococcus > Nitrosococcus watsonii. Next base: position 1,742,529 of record NC_014315.1, read on the forward strand.
ACACGCCGGGCAAAACTCAGCAGTGGAGAGCCATCTTCCCGCCAGATACTTTGATAAAGACGAGCCACTGGGGACGGCCGAATACGCAAAATAATGCCGTGGAGAATAAGCCACCATAAAGGACGGGGCAACTCCACCACGCGCGGATCAGATAAGAAGCTAGCCAAAAAGCGCCGCACCGCAGATGCCGTAGGCGCTTCTGGTGTTCCTAAACTGGCCACCAAAACGCCGATACGGGCAACCGTATCATGGCGGTAATCCGAATAACCTTTAAAATTCACTGTAAGTTCCTAATCTCATCACCGCAAGGAAAAGCGACCTATAGACCTATATTATATAGTTAAGTGCTTTATTGTATCCTGCCATGAGTAGGGCTGTATAAAGCGAGGCAGGTGGACAGGCCGGAAAAAGTAAGGTTAGTAACTAAAGATAACATGGGGGTAAGTAACGATTCATCACCTATATCATCTAAAATATACAACAGAATTTTATTCTGTCCGTTCCACTGAAATCCTCTATAGAATACAGATTCCTCCTAATGCGCCGTTCTAACCCACTGCTTCCTTGCTCTTTCTCCTCTATCGATAGGGGTGCCGCAATTTGGGCCGGCATCATTGCAGGTGTGTTAGCAACCCTGGCCCAGGGAGTGATGTGGTGGATCTTCATCGACGACATTCTGAACTCCTTATTTCGAGACTCTCAATTAACGGCGGCCCTGGTGATGGGCGAAGCCGTTCTCCCCCCACCTATCCGCTTCAGTCCAGGAATTATGATCGTAGCGGCAGGTATTCATTTTGTGCTATCCATTTTTTACGGCATCCTGCTAGCATGGGCCATTCATCGGCAGTCCTGGGAGATGAGTCTGCTAACGGGCGTCGTTTTCGGACTAGCGATTTATGCCCTCAACTTATATGGTTTGACCATCCTCTTTCCTTGGTTTACCGAAGTACGAGGCGGAATTACCCTCGCCGCTCACCTTGTGTTTGGTATCACCGCTGCCGGCGCTTATCAGCGGCTAGCGCGGAAATAAAAAGAGTTTCATTGAGAGAGGCGACTAGGGAAGAGACTGATGTTTTATAATGGACGGGGACGACTAGAGTATCTTAATCTGCCAGCTAACTGAGAAACGCCCTTACGGATGTCCCGACAAAATCTTTTAATCTTCCTTTTTGCAGCATTTCTCCTTCCTGCCTTTACTTATGCAGAGGAAGAAGCGCCCAAATCCAGTAAGGCTCCTGTGGCTCAGCCTCGGCAAGAGAAAAGTTCTCCCCACCTAACCAAAGCAGCGAAAGGAATTATCAGCCGCACCAACACCTTCCGCCAAGAAAAAGGGCGCCAAAAGCTGGCAGTCAACCCAAAGCTTAGGGAAGCCTCCCAGTATTTCGCAGGATTTATGGCCCGTACGGGCCAATATGGCCACCATGCGGATGGCAATCAACCAGCGGGACGCGCGAGTAGATACGGCTATCAGTATTGCATCATTTCCGAAAATATCGCCTTTCAATTCAACTCAGCGGGCTTTACCACCGAGAAGTTGACCCAGGCGTTCTTCCAAGGATGGAAGTCCTCGCCAGGTCACCGCAAGAACATGCTCGATCCAGCGGTGACAGAAATTGGAGTGGCGGTAGCGCAAAGTAAACAGAGCGGCTATTACTATGCGGTGCAAATGTTTGGCCGCCCAAAGTCCCTGCGTATCGAATTTCAGGTCGCCAATAACACGGCTACCGCCATTCAGTACAAGCTCGGCAACCAGCTATTCCCCCTTCCGCCGCGGGCCATCCGAACCCACCAGCTGTGCCGCTCAGAAAATTTGCGCTTTCATTGGCCAGACCAGCAGGAAAATACCCTTGTACAGCCCAATAACGGGAATCGTTATACCATCAGACGGGAAGGGCAAAAATTCCGGGTATTTAACTGAGGGTTAAAATTTATACTAATCTCATCTAATCTATGAAAATGCACAAGAGATGAGTAAAAATCGGCGAAGCCGCCAAATTGTTAGGCACCACCCCGGATACCTTTAGAAAATGGGAAGTAACAGGAGAGCTGCTACCTGCTAGAAAAACCCAAGGCGGGACTCGCTATGACGCTGTAGCGGATCTGGTAGGTCTGACTAATGAAAGCAGTCCAACGGTGTGTTATGCCCGTGTCAGTAGCCATGACCAAAAGGAAGATTTAGAACGCCAGCATGGTATGTTGGAGGCTTACTGCGCAGCCAAAGGCTGGAAGTCTGAGGTGATCAAGGGTCTCGGCTCAGGAATGAACGACCGGAAAAAGGATTTAAACAGGCTGCTTGAACTTATTCTACGGCGAAAGATGCGGCGGCTAGTGATTACCCACAAAGACCGGCTTTTAAGGTTGGGCGTGGAGTTGATTTTTACCCTCTGCGAAATTCAAGGTATTGAAATGGTGATTCTCCATAAAGGAGAGCAACCCAGCTTTGAGGAAGAGCTAGCCCAAGATGTTTTAGAGATCATTACGATTTTCTCAGCTCGACTATACGGCAGCCGAAGCAGAAAGCACCAGCAAACCATAGAGGCTTTAAAAATTGAATTAAGACCCACCACCATCCAAGCCGAGTATCTAGACAAGGCGTGTGGGTCCAGGCGTCATTGCTATAACTAACTACTGGAGCACTTCTCTAAGCCTGACAATAAGTGGAGCAAGGCGGCGGCCTACCAGCACTCTATAAAAGTTATCCGGCCGGAGTTTCCCTGGTATGGCGAGGTATCCAGCCGGGTGACCCGCAACGCCATTGACGATTTGGACAGCGCCTTCAACCATCTCTTTCGGCGGGTGAAAAAGGGAGAGAAGCCGGGTTTTCCCTGCTTCAAGAAAAAGGATATCAACGATAGCTTTGCCTTGCGAGAAAAGACTAAGTTTGAAGTTAAAGGCCGCAAGCTGAGGATTGAAAAACTGAAAACAAATATCCCCATGCGGCAGCGGTTGCGGTTTGAAGGAATGCCCAAGTAAGTCACTATCAGTAAGCGAGCAGGAAAATATTTTGCCTCCATTCTGGTGGACACCGAAGACTACAAGGACTATAGCCACAACAGAGCGCCTTCTGTGGGCGTTGATTTTAAAGCCGTACTCCATGAGCTGAGCCATCAGCTCACGGCCAGCTATGACCGGATTGCTATAGAAGACCTCAACGTCAAGGGCATGGTAAAAAACCGAAAATTGGCCCGTTCCATCGCCGATGCGGGCTTCGGGATGCTGCGCCAGTTGATTGAGTACAAAGCCACTCTTCGTGGCTGCACGGTTGAGCTCGTGGATAGATTTTTCCCTTCTAGCCGGATGTGCTCGGGCTGCGGCCAACTCCACGACATCACGCTCGCGGATAGAGCATTGGCCTGTGATTGCGGGGTGACCATTAACCGCGATCTCAATGCCACGATTAATTTAAATCGGTACCGTCGAGACACGCTCAAGCCAGACCTTAAACGCACGCAAGAGCCGCGTAAGACCGCGCTAGCGGCATGGGTGTGGTCGGCGTGAATAAGTCTAGGTTTTCTACAGATTATCCTAGTCTTTTATGAGCGGTCAGAAAAGAATAATCTCCCTTGACGGGGGGTGGAGGGGATAACTTCCAGTCCCCAGGAAGCTATGAAAAATAGTCCACCCTTTACTCATTTACGCCGGGCCACAGCCTCAAAGATTTCACCTGGCTGGATAGCCTCCTCGCTATGCATCACCCGATCATAGAGATCCTCTGGAAGCACCCGCAGCACGGTCATCAGCCCTTTAACGCCCTCATGCCACTGCTTGCGCATCCCCCGGGTCTCCCGCCGTCCATTAAGCTTGCGCATCGCCTCAGCGTTCATCTCCATGCCCTGCATTTTTTGCGGGTAGCCCGGAACCTCGAAAGCCGGTCGCGCTAGGGAAGGTTCCACCGGCGGCCGGTTAGGTAAATCCGCCAGGTAACGGGACACATCCACTTTTTTGCGGATACGGGGTCCCACCTGTTGGGTCATATGATTCATCATGTGATGAGTCATATGGCAGTGAAAAATCCAATCCCCCGGATTAAAAGCGATAAACTCAAAATCCTGAGCCATGGCCACGCCTGTCAAGGTGGTATTTCTCGGGACCCAGGCGCTAACCGGGATACGCCCCGCCTCGGTGCCCGTCAACCAAAAAGTATGACCATGGAGATGAATAGGATGATGCTGCATGGGGCTAAAGTCCATCAGCCGTATCCGCACCCGCTCTCCGTGCTTGCACACCAATGGGGTCGTATAAGGACCGCTGCGCCCATTAATGGTGTGCCAATTCCAATCCATGGCCATGGAATCAGGGGTAGCGGTATTTGGGAAGATAAAAAAATTCTGAAAAATCAGGCCAAAATCCCGGTCTACTGGAGGATCGTAGGCTATCCGGGGGTGAATGATAAAAAAGCCCGCCATTCCAAACGATTCCTGCATGGTGACATGGGAGTGATAGAAAAAGGTACCTGCCTGATGGAGATCGTACTCATAAACATAGGTTTCTCCCGGCGGGATCAAATCTTGTGTCAGGCCAGGTACCCCGTCAAATTGCACGGGTAATTCCAACCCGTGCCAATGGACGGTGGTGGGCTCTGGCAATTCATTATGCACCACGAAACGGACCCGATCGCCTTGGAAAGCTTCGATGGTCGGTCCTGGCAGACTACCGTTATACCCCCAGACATTCATAAACTGCCCTGGCAAAAACTCCCGCTTCACCGGGGTACAGCGAATCTCAAATTCTTTGACTCCGCCCACCATTCGCCAGGGAATCTTGCCCAAATCAGGCGCTTCGAACGGCACCGGCGGAAGACCCGATTGTCGCAATCCGGGCACTAACTTTCCCAAATAGTGATCCGATTCCGGCGGACCGCCGAAACTCGGATGATAGCGCGAGTAACGGGAGAAAGAGGACTGAGCGGAGTCGGGACCGTTAGCCTGCTTCTGTCTCGATCCGGCTGTCGGCTCTTGCCCTTGGACATCTCTTCCGCCCAAAGCGCCCGCCGCTACCGCCGCGGTGCTGGTGGCCAGAAATCGCCTGCGGCTTAGGCCCTTTTTCATCAATGAACAACCTCCTTGAGAAATTATGGGGAGCATGATGCCATGGCTCGCCCTTAACGGGGTTTAGGTACCGAATCAATGTGACCGGGAGGCACCACACCCGCTGGCGGCTCCAGCCCCCCTACCAAGAGAAAGCCATCAATCGCCACCTGGGCTTGCCGCCAAGCTACCAACTGGTCAATATAAATCAGGCGACGATGAAAAAAGTCGTGCTGTGCCTCCAACACCCCAGACCAGGTCTCCCGATCCGCCCGATAGCTTTTAAGGCGCGTGACATAGCGCTGCTCCGATTGGGGCAAAATGACATTTTGATACTCCGTGACCTTTTGCAGCGCGGTGCGAAAACGGCGGAACCAGTCGGCCAAGGATTGGCGCAAGCTGAGTTCCGTCCGGCGCACCTCATTGCGCTGGCGTCGCCAATCCGCTTTAGCCTGCCGGATGGTGCCTTGATTCCAGTCAAAAAGGGGTACTTCCACAAAGGCCCTCACCCCATAGACGGTCTCGGAAGCCTCGAAGTTTCGGCCGGCAGAGCCTTCAATAAACAGGTTGGGAATAGGTTCCACTTTTTCCCGCTGCACCATAATTTCATCGGCTTTAAGATTGGCATGGGCTGCGGCCAACTCCGGGCTCTCCGCCAATAGCCGCTCCAGGGCCTCTTCCCACACCAGGGGCTGCAAAGGAGCTTCCAACTTCCCCGTCACCTCCCCCAGGGGTTGCAACAAACCAATAATCGCTCCCAGAGTCTCTCGCTCCATGGCCAAATCATTCTCCGCCTGCTGCACATTGAGTAGCTGTGCCTGGCGTAGAACCCGCGTCTGGTGAAGATCGGCCCGATTGGCCTGTCCCACGTTGAACATCTCCTGCACCGTCACCTGCCTATCTTCCGCCGTCTCTAGCAACTCTTGTTGAACCTCAAGCTTACGCTCGGCGCCCAAGGTTCGGTAAAACTGCATACGCACCCCGTTGATCACCCGGTACATCTGGGCCAGGGCAAGAAGCTCCGCGGCAGAAGCGCGGGCTTGGTATTTCTCACGGCTCAGGCGCAGCTTCCCCGCCGTGACAATTTCCTGGCGGATAAATCCCCCTTGAAATTCACCCGCGGTTCCCCGCACGTTGATTTGCTCACCGATATATCCTATGACCGGATTGGGATAAAGCCCCGCTTCCAGGGCCTTGGCATGTTCTGACTGGATCTGGGCTTTGGCCTGGGCCAAAGTAGGGTTGTGCTGCCGCGCGAGGGCCTCTAACTTGCTCAAGGAAAGCGCTTCTCCCCCCGTTAGCACAGGCTCGAGGGATGAGACGCCGCCAAATAATGGCTTCCTTTCCCCTGTCCGCTGAGGCGAAGCGGCGGTAGTCCCGTTTTCAGGTTCAAAGGGCGCGCTTTGCCCTGGCTGTCCCCCCAGGGAAGGGAGGTTATGGCTTGCGCAACTGGTGAATATGAATAGCAAAGCAAGGGCTATTACTCCTACAACCGGTAGGCGATTACACGCTCTGGGGGAATGGCTTATTTTCATTAAAAACACCGGAGGAGAGATTATTTTTTATATAGACGTGCCAAAACGCTTTTTCTAAATTTCTATTTCAAGGATAGACCATTGCAGTTTAAGATAAAGTTTTATGCCTTGTCCGAAATGCCGCGGTATCGAAGCTATAAAAAACGGTGTATAGAACTTTATCTTGAAGGGATTGGTTTTCGTGGTATTAAATGCTTGAGCGGCGTTTCTAATGTCACTGTTAGGCGTTGGGTTAAAAAACGGGGTGATGATATTGAACGCCTCCGCCCGCAAGCGGGGGAGATTGATTGAACAAGTCAAACAGGATCTTGCAATGGAGACAATACAATGAACAGAATCTATGGAGGACTCGTACCAAAAATGGTGCTGGCAATAGCCTTTATTCTTGCACCCATGTTTGCCCACAGCCAAGGTTCAGGGATAGAGGACATCGAACAGGCGGTCGTCAACGCCCAAACCAAAGCTGACCATGAGCGGTTAGCAGCCCACTATGAGGAAGAAGCCAAGCGCTTGGAAAAAAAATCGGAAGACAATCGAAAACTAGCCAAGGTATATGCAAAAGAGACTGACGTTTACCCCCTCAAGCGCAGTTATACGGTGCAACACTACCAAGACTTAGCTCGCCTTTATAAGGAAGCGGCAAAAATTAAGCAGGCGCTTGCAAAATTACAGCGCGAATTAGCAATGGAAGTAGAGCAAGAGGATTAATCCAGCAACGGGAGACACTCAGTTGTAGAACTTAGTGCTGGGAATTATCGGCGCTTGCCTAGGAAGTATAATTACCCATAAACTTTAGCGCATGAGGTTATTTCGTAATCTCCTGCTGCGGCAAATGATGACGGTGGGGCTTTTCCTGCTGACAAGCTTGGGCACCCCGTTCCAGGAAGTCTTTGCCTGCTCCCTTATGGATGATAAGCCCCGCTTCGTCTGTTGCTGCGGCCAGCAGGTGACGGATGGCTGCGAAATGGAAAGCGGATGCGGCGCCTCCGAGAGCCGCACCGGGACGGATTGCTGCCAGGTCAGCGTGGCCCAATTAGCGGGCCTCCACGCCCCCTCGCCCACCTCCCCCCAGCTACTCGCGATGCTGTTGGACGGCCCTCAACCTCCCCCTGCCATTCTTCCCCCCGCCACCTTTGTGGTGGCGTTACCTAGGCCACTTCTCACCGCGCCCCCTATCCCCCCTTTCTCTTCTGGGTTCCCTGGAACTCGCACTTACCTGTTTACCCACCGCTTGCGAAATTAAATAGACCTCCGGTCTTTGTACAGATTAAGCGCAGACTCATGCCAATGCAGGCTGTGCGCCGCTTTATTTCTTTTCCCGGAGGTCTTTCATGTTTTATAGCGCCCATTTGTCCTATGAACTCGGTTTGATCGCGGCACTGGTCATTGCAGGCACCCAGGTATTTGCGAGCGAACCGGACCCGATTGCGGGACAGCCACGGATTACGGTGACGCAATTGGTGGAATCGGTACTTAGCCACCATCCGGGCCTCAAAGCACGGCAGGCCGCGCTTGAGGCCGCAGAGTACCGCATCGCCCCGGCAGGCGCCCTGGACGATCCCACGCTGAGCTATTCCACCGCCCCCGACACACTCGACAGCTCCCGCAGGTTCAACCAACGGCTGGGACTCAGCCAAGCGTTACCTTGGCCGGGCAAGCTGGCGCTCCAGAAACAGGCGGCACAAGAGGAAGCCCGCGCTATCGCCGAGAATGAAGGCGCCTTACGCCTGCAAGTCGCGGCAGCCGCCAAAACCCTCTTTGCTGAATGGTTCTACGTCCACCGGGCGTTGACCATTAATCAGGACCACCAAGCACTGCTACAAGAACTTCGACGCATCGCCGAGATCCAGTATGCGACCGGGCGCGCGGGGCAGCAGGACGCCTTGCAGGCTGAAGTGGCCCAGGCCCGCCTTGAGGTTGAGGCGGTCACCCTCGATCGCCGTCGCCGCGAAGTCCAGGCTCGTATCAATGCCCTACTCAACCGCCCGCCTCAAACCCGAGTGCCGCTACCCGCCGGGCTTCCCCAATTGACCATCCCCCTCCCTCGGCTCGCCCAACTCCAAATGACCGCACTGGGCGCGCACCCTGAACTCGCGCGTATTCGCGCCCGTATTGCCGGAGCGAAGGCTCAGGTCGGGCTAGCCGAGAAGGACTTCTACCCAGATTTTCAAATCATGGCTGGTTACAACAGTTTCTGGGATGATCCGGCTAAGCGTTGGACTCTCGGCTTCTCCATCAATCTTCCCTTCGATTACAGCAACAAGCGGTCAGCGGCCCTAGACGCCGCTCGCGCCGATCTGCGCCAGGTCCGGTGGCGTTTCACCGACCGGGAGGCCCGACTCCTGGGGGAGCTGGAGGCCAGCCGCGCCGCGGTTGAAGAGAATGAAGCGGTGATCAAAGTCTATCTCCGCCGCCTGGCGCCCCTCGCCCAGGATAATCTGGAGGCCGCCCGGGCCGACTACCGGGCCGGCGCCGGTCCCTTTCTCAATGTTATTGATGCTGAGCGCCAGCAACTACGCACCGAGAACGGATTAGCGCGAGTACGGGCCGATTACTTGCGCCAGCTTGCCCAGCTAGAGCAGTGGATGGGCATCCCCCTAGACCAGCTGGCCGACTCTATTTCAGCGCCCCCGGCACCTCTCCCACCTGCCAAGGAGATCACGCCGTGACCCGATTCATCCTCCTCTTTATCGCTGGAGCGGCATTGCTAGCCCTAGGTATAGTCATCGGATGGCAACTCCCGCCTTCCGCATCGCCCGGCGTGACCGCACCCAAGCCCACGGGCCTTCATCCCACCTATCGCTCAGGCCCGTTCCGGGTGGGTGTGGCCCTACAACCGGCCACGCCACAGGTCGGAGAAAACCGGCTCCAAGTGGTACTCGAGGACCACAAAGGCAATCCTATCCGTGGTGCCCAAATCCATGCCGTGGCGGAGATGCCCGCCATGGGCTCCATGCCCGCCATGCAGGCCCCGGCGGAGATGCAAGCAATCAAACCAGGCTTGTACCAGGGTACCTTTGATCTCTCCATGGAAGGCAGTTGGCCATTAACGCTGCGCATTGCCAAGCCGCCGGCGGGTGAAACACGGCTAGTGTTCGATTTGGCAACCGGGCGCGAAGGGTTACAGCTGGCTTCCGGCGCACGGCCTCTAGAAACGGCACCCGAGGTGCCCACCGAGGCCGGCGCTCTGCCTTATGTGGCGGGTCCCTATCGATTCGATGTGGCGCTAGAACCCAAAAAACCCGTCGTGGGCAAAAATATCGTGGTGATTTACCTCCAAAACAAACAGGGGCAGCCACTCCAGAATGCCCAAATTGAGGCGATGGCTGCAATGCCAGCGATGGGTTCCATGCCGGCCATGGAGGTACCCGCCGAGATAAAGGAGCTCAAACCCGGCATCTATGGCGGATCACTCGAATTACCCATGGAAGGCAGTTGGCCGTTGACGCTGTGGTTCAATGGGGCCGGTACTCCGGAACACACGGTAATACTGGATATGACCACCGGCCGCAGGGGGTTGGAGGCAGCCTCCGGTGCTGTTCGTGCCGACGGCAGTGAGGAGTCCCTTGAAGCCGCGCCTACCGGCACGGTGACTGTGGATGCCCGCCGCCGGCAGCTCATCGGGGTGGAGACCGCACGGGCGCAAGTCACAGATCTGGAGCGCACAATTCGCGCTGTAGGGCAAGTAAGCTATGACGAGACGCGGCTTGAGGATATAAGCTTGAAATTCGATGCCTGGGTGGGCGAGTTGTATGCTGAGTATGTCGGCGCACCGGTGAAAAAAGACCAGCCCCTGTTTACGGTGTATGGCCCGGAACTGCTAGCAGCCCAGCAGGAATACCTTACGCTCAGACAGCGTAGCGCCTCATCCACTCTCCTTGATGCCGCCCGTAAACGTCTTGAACTGTGGGATATGACCAGCGGGGAGATCGCCGCCTTGGCGCGGCGGGGCGAGCCCCTCGATTACGTGCCCATCCACGCGCCGCTCAGCGGTACGGTAGTCATGAAGAACGTGGTCGAGGGCACGGCGCGCCAGGCCGGAGAAACGCTCATGCGCATCGCCGATCTGTCCCGGGTCTGGGTGGAAGCCGAGGTTTACGAGGCGGAGTTGCCGCTAATGCGCGCGGGTATGTCGGCCGAGGTGCGCCTGCCTTATCTGCCGAATCAGGTTTTTCAAGGCGACATCGATTACGTTTATCCTTACCTAGATGGGGATAGCCGCACGGGGCGCGTGCGCATTATCCTGGAGAATCCCGACGGCGTGCTCAAGCCCGAAATGTACGCCGAGGTGAAGCTCAAGGCCGATTTGGGTCAACGGCTTACCGTGCCCGAAGAGGCGGTGATCATCGCTGGCAAGACCCGCATCGTGTTCGAGGACTTGGGCCGTGGGCGACTGGCGCCGCACCGGGTCGAAACCGGTCAGCACGCGGGCGGGCGGATCGAGATATTAAGTGGCCTTAAGGCCGGAGATCAGGTGGTGACCTCCGGCAATTTTCTGATCGCCTCCGAAAGTCGGCTCAAGGCGGGGATAGAGCAATGGTAAGTGAACACCAGGGCAAGGGGCATCCCCCCGCGGAAGGCACCAATCTTAGCGCGCTACAGCGCCTCATCGGCTACTGCGCGCGCAACCGGCTGTTGACCTTGGTCGCCATTGCGGCACTGGCTTTCGGCGGCTATCGGGCGCTGATGCAAGCGCCGCTGGACGCCATTCCGGATCTCTCCGAGGTGCAAGTGATTCTCTTCACCGAGTGGCCGGGGCGCAGTCCAGACCTGGTGGAGGATCAAATTACCTATCCGCTGACAACGACCTTGCTGGCGGCGCCTGGCGTCAGCTACGTGCGCGGCCAAAGCTTCTTCGGCCTCTCCTTCGTCTACGTCATTTTCGAAGACGGGGTGGATATGTACTGGGCGCGCTCGCGGGTGCTGGAGTATTTGAACAGCGCCACGGCGGACCTACCTGAAAACGTCAATCCCACCCTGGGGCCGGACGCTACCGGGGTCGGCTGGGTGTACCAGTACGCGCTCAGGGATACCAGCGGTCGGCATAATCTGGCGGAGTTGCGCTCCTTGCAGGACTTCAACCTGCGTTATGCGCTGGAGGCCATCGAAGGCGTGGCCGAGGTAGCGTCCGTAGGCGGCTATAAGCGCGAATACCAGATCAGCCTCGATCCTAATAAGCTGGCTTCACTGGATATTCCGCTCAAGCGGGTAGTCGAGGCGGTGCGTGCTGCCAACAACGAGGTCGGCGGACGCCTCCTGGAGGTGGCCGGCTACGAGCACTTCATCCGCGGCCGAGGTTACGTGCAATCGGTTACTGCTCTGGAACAGGTCGTGCTGAAGACGACCACGGGCGGGGTCCCCGTCACCCTCAAGGAGGTCGGCACGGTAGCGCTCGGATCGGCCATGCAGCGCGGCCAGGCGGAATTGGATGGGGAGGGCGTCACCGTCGGCGGCATTGTGGTGATGCGCTATGGCGAAAACGCCCTATCGGTGATCAACCGCGTGAAGCAGCGGATGGCCGAGATCAAGCCGGGGCTACCCGAGGGTGTGGAGATCGTACCGGTTTATGACCGCTCCACCCTGATCAAGCAGGCTATTGATACCCTGCAAAAGACTCTGATCGAAGAGATGATCATCGTCTCACTGGTGATCCTGGCCTTTCTGCTGCACCTACGCTCCGCGCTGGTGGCGGTCATCACTTTACCGGTGGCGGTGCTTATCGCCTTCATTCCCATGGCTTATCAGGGACTGACCGCCAATATCATGTCGCTGGGCGGCATTGCGGTCGCCATCGGCGCCATGGTGGATGCGGCCATTGTCATCATCGACAACATCCACAAGCGGTTGCACCACTGGCAGGCTGGGGACACGCCGCCGGAGGAGAGGGCAAAATCGCGCATCGATGTGGTGATCGAGGCCATGCAGGAGGTGGGGCCGAGCATTTTCTTCTCCCTGTTGATTATCACCGTCTCCTTCCTGCCGGTGTTCGCCCTGGAGGGCTCCGAGGGACGGCTGTTCAAGCCGCTAGCCTACACCAAGACCTATTCCATGGCATTTGCCGCGCTGCTCTCCCTCACCTTGATTCCAGCCCTGGCCGTATGGCTCATCCGCGGGCGTATCCGCGCTGATCGCAGCAGGCTCAACCGCTGGCTGGTGGCGGCCTATCGGCCCCTGGTGCGGCTAGCCATCCAGCTGCGCTGGTGGGTGGTAGGGTTGGCCGTGATTGCCTTATTCGCCACAGTGATCCCGTTTCGATCACTTGGCACTGAGTTCATGCCGCCGCTCAACGAGGGATCAATTCTCTACATGCCTACCGCGCTGCCGGGCATGTCCATTACCGAGGCAACCCAAACCTTGCAGACCATGGATCGGATTATCGCCGGCATCCCGGAAGTGGAGCACGTATTCGGCAAGGTCGGCCGTGCCACTAGCGCCACCGATCCGGCCCCCCTATCCATGGTGGAAGCCGTAATCACCCTCAAGCCCAAGGAACAATGGCGTCAAGGGCTTGCCTGGGAGGATCTGATTCAGGAGCTGGACCAGAAGCTGCGTTTTCCCGGGATGCCCAACATTTTCTGGATGCCCATCCAGACCCGCACCGAGATGCTGGCTACCGGTATTCGCTCCGCCCTGGGGATTAAAGTCTTCGGGCCGGATCTGGCCACCATCGAAAAAACGGGGGTCGCCATTGAGAAAATCCTACAGAATGATCCCCGCACCAATCCCCATACCCGCAGTGCGTTCGCCGAACGCACCACCGGCGGCTATTTTCTCGATTTTACTATCCACCGGGTCAGCGCCGCCCGCTTCGGTCTCAACGTCGAAGACGTCCAGCGCGTCATCATGGCGGCTATCGGCGGGACCGTCGTATCCCAGACCGTGGAGGGGCGCGAGCGCTACAATATCCTGGTGCGCTATGGGCGTAGCTACCGCGATAATATCGCCGCCTTGGAACGGGTGCTGGTGGCAACGCCAACCGGCGCCCAAATTCCCATTACCCAGGTAGCCGATATTGCCTTTACCACCGGCCCGCCGGCGATCCGCAGCGAAGATGGCCAGCTCGTGGGTTTTGTGTTTGTAGATGTCAAGCCGAGCATTGGGATCGCTGACTATGTGGCGTTAGCCAAGCAGGCAGTTGCTGATCGCGCCGCGATTCCCGCGGGCTACCGGCTCGAGTGGGCAGGACAGTTTCAATATTTCGAGCGGGCCAAGGCCAAGCTCCAGGTGCTCCTGCCGGCAACCCTGTTCCTGATCTTCTTCATGCTGTTTATGCACCGGGGCTCGCTTACGGAAACATTCATTGTCATGGTCAGCGTGCCATTTTCCCTGGTCGGTGCCGTATGGCTGCTGTGGTTCCTGAACTACAAGCTAAGCGTGGCCGTGTGGGTCGGTATGATTGCGGTGGCCGGCCTTGCGGTTGAACTGGGTCTGCTGATGATGGTCTATCTGGATCTGGCATACCGGGCGCGCCGGGCAGAGGGGCGCCTAAGAACGCGTGGTGACCTGCGCGAGGTTATTCAGCATGGCGCTAGCATGCGCATCCGCCCCATGCTCATGACCGGTATGACCCTGTTCGTAGGCCTAATGCCTATCCTATGGAGCGCCGGCAGCGGCGCGGATGTGATGCAGCGTATCGCCGCTCCGATGATTGGCGGGGTGATCTCAGCGCTCCCTATGGTGCTGATTGTTTTCCCGGCGATCTTTGCTATCTGGAAGGGACGGCCCCAGCGCGTAAACGGCGGTACGCCGATAACGTAAAAAGCAACTATGAATCAGCTTGCTGGGTGATTGGCGATGTTGATAAGACTCCACTCAACGAGTTGGCGGCTGAGTTCATCCACGGCTTGGCCAAATGCCTCGACGACTGATTCCAGGCGCTCATCCTGACTTTCGACAGGCACCGAGAAACGCCGGCTGGCCAGCAAATCGCGACTAGTACTGTCAATCAACTGAACATCGAGACGAATGACCGCCCAGGGTTTCTTCCCCCGATATTCACTGTGAAAGGCGTGCAACTCGCTAAGCAATAAAAAATCGCTGTCGACTGGATTATTCTCGCCAATTACACCAGCTAGGCGGCCATTGCGCCGAAAAACATCCATGAGATGATCGCGTAACAGGCTGGGTGCGTCCAAGCTCCAACGCGCCCCTTGATAGACATTTAATTGGTTCGATGTTGGCATCACCAGAATGCGCCGACCCTTCAATATTTCGTTAGCCTGGGGAGTGGCAATCCGCAGGATAGCTTTAAGCGGTGCCGCATTTGAAGCATCGACGGGCTTGGAGGGAGGAAGGATAAATGTCTGGAGAGGTGCCGAACTAGGCAGTAGCGTACAGGCCGGGAGCGTCATCGACAGACTCGCGAACGCCAGGAACATCATCCGCGAAATTACCCGCTGCCTAGTGATCCCGCAGACCGTTTTCATGGGGTAAATCCCTCGATGGTGTCTCTATTAAACAGGTACTCGGAAGGATTTTCTTCGAGACGGCGGGTGAAGCGATTCAAATTGTTCAGTACACTGTTCAATTCACTCAAGGCAGGTCCCAGTTGGCCCAGCCCTCGGTTGACGGAAGCCGCGTTGGCCGCGAGCAGCGACTCGATCTGGCTGCTCGAGCGTTCCAGCGCCGCCATCGCGTGTTGTGCGCTATTAAAAGCCTTACTCCCTTGTTGCTCCAACAGGACGTTAGCCTGCTGGCCGGCCCGGTTGAAGTTCGTCATCGCTTGAGCAAGTTCATCCCGTTGCGCAGCTAGGGTCGTAGTGATCTGTTCAATATCCACTAAAATCCGCTCAATACGCCCGAGGTTTTCTGGCGAGAGTAACCGATTGGTGCTGTTCAGCAACCGATCAAGGCTAACCATCAAGGTTTCCCCACCCGCCAGAAAAGAACGCAATGGTGAGGGTTCGGCGACGATCACCGCCGGCTGGTTAGGATCGCTGATAAGCCTTGGGCTTTGGAGCGTGCCGCCATGCAGCTGAATACTCATGCCACCGGTGATATTAGCCAGCATCAGACTGGCGCGGGTGTCCTGTTTCACCGGTACGTCGCTGTAAACTCGAATCAGCGCCCGAACTTGGCTGGGATCTTCAGGGTCCAGGTACAAATCCATCACGTCTCCCACCTTGATGCCGTTGTATAGCACCGCATTGCCAACGGCCAAGCCACTGACCGCCTGATCGAAGCGTATCTCATAATAGTCATAGTCGCGCTCGGCGCTGGACTTGCCCAACCACAGGGAAAAGAGCAAGATACCGCCAAGGGTAAGGAGGGCGAATAAGCCGATCAGCACATGATGGGCGCGAGGTTCCATGTCAATCCTCCTTCCATAAGCGATGGCGATTTCGCGCGGCGCGGGCGCGGGGGCCATGAAAATAGTCGCGCACCCAAGAATCATCAACGTTTTCGACCACCTCCAGGCGATCCGCCACCAGCACCCGTCGCTTTGCCAATACGGCAATCCGATCACAGGTGCTGTACAGAGTATCCAAATCATGGGTAACTAGGAAAACACTAAGCCCCAAGGCGTTTCTCAAGGTCAGCAGCAGTTGGTCGAAGCTCGCCGCGCCAATGGGGTCCAGGCCCGCGGTAGGCTCATCGAGAAACAGCACCTCCGGGTCCAGCGCCAGGGCACGAGCCAGGGCGGCGCGCTTGATCATCCCTCCAGAGAGCTCCGCAGGATACTGCAAGGCTGCACTCACTGGTAGCCCCACCAACGCCAACTTGATCCTGGCTAGAAACTCCGCCGCGCGCCGCTTGAGCCTAGCGTGCTCAATCATCGGCAAGGCCACGTTCTCTTGCAGGTTCAGGGAAGAGAACAAGGCGCCGCGCTGGAACAGCACGCCGAAGCGCCGCTCCAGCTGGGAACGACGCTGGCCCGACAACCGCCGCAGATCCTCGCCAAATATCTCGATACTGCCCGCATCGGGTCGGCGCAGGCCGATGATAGTACGCAGTAATACAGATTTGCCACTACCCGAACCACCCACAACGCCGAGAATTTCACCAGGATACAGATCCAGATCGAGATGTTCATGGACGCTGTGATGGCCAAAACGATTGGCCAGGTCGCGTATCCGAATCAGGGCTTGTCCACCGTTCACCAGCCCATCTCCATGAAGAATAAGGCGGCAATCGCATCCAGCAGAATCACCATGAAGATGGACTGCACCACGCTGGAGGTGGTGTGCTCCCCCACGGACTGGGCGCTGCCACTGACCTTAAAACCTTCCAGGCAACCGATAGCCGCGATGAAAAAGGCGAAGATCGGCGCCTTGGACAGGCCGACGAGAAAATGTTTGAGGGATATCCCCTGCAAAATGGTAACAAACTGCAATGCCGAAATATCCAGCACCACAAGGCACACCAACCCGCCACCAAGCATGCCACTGAGCATGCCGATGAAGGTCAGGATCGGCAAACTTAGCAGAAGCGCCAACACTCGGGGAAGCACCAGTAGCTCCGCAGTGCTCAACCCCAAAGTACGCAAGGCGTCGATTTCCTCGTTGGCCTTCATCGAGCCGATTTGAGCGGTGAAGGCACTGGCGGTGCGTCCCGCGAGCAAGATGGCCGCCAGTAGCACGCCGAACTCCCGCAGGAATGAAAAGGCGATGAGATCAACCGTGTAGATCGTAGCGCCAAAATTCTGTAGCACCGTGGCGCCAAGAAAGGCCACGACTGCGCCGACCAGGAAAGTTAGCAGGGCGACAATGCCAATGGCGTTCAAGCCAGTTTGCTGAATCTGCGCGACCAGGGCAGTCAGGCGCCAGCGGTTGGGGCGCCAGAAGGTGGCAGTTAGTGAACCTAGAATCAAGCCGATAAAGCCAAGCAACAGGAGCTGTTGCCGCCAGAACAACTCGATACGCTCACCGGTACCAGCCAACAAAGCGACAAGCGGTGACCTCGCTTGGCGTTGCGGTGCCAGCGGCATCGACATGGTCCGGACCACAGCGTCCAGTAACGCCCGACGGGCTGGCGTCAGGCCCGATCCCTCCTTCACAAACGCTGCCAGACGCTCGGCACCTAGCAACTCGACCAGCAGGACGGCACCCGCGGTATCCAGCCTGTTTAATCCACTCAGTTCAACGGTTGCATTCAGAGTATTGTTTTTCTCAGCTTGCGCCTTGAAAACGTCAATCCGCGACTGGAGTTCAGCGTAGTACTCCAAGGTCCAGTCACCAATGACATGTAAGCCGTTAGATCGCTCGTCGAGACGGCCGGCTTGAGCCATGCCCGGGTTCATATACTTTTCGGCGATTTGCTTGGAGGCTATTCGAGGCGCCTCCCACGTTTTTTAGGGCGCAAGCCATTCCCCGTGCGCCAGCGATAGAGCTTATAGCGAGAAATTTTGAAAATGCGCATCGCCTCTCTCTGGCTTCTGTCTCATTCCGAGGAAAGTTATAATAACGCATTCAGAAATCGATACAAAGCAACCATGAATGGCTATATAGAACAGGAAAAATCGTACGCTAAGCATTGTGCGATGTGTCGAATGGACGAATAGCTACCGATCCCGCGATTTCAGAATGGGGCGCGCGCAGCGATTGAATGGACTGCCGCAAAACGCTGAATGCAGATCTGAGAAATAGAGTCGCAATGAGACTTCCAACAAGAATATCCGGCCAGCGTGAAGCAAGTAAATAGCTACCCGCAGCAGCCAGTAAGATACCGACGTTCGCTATTAAGTCATTTCTGGAACACAGCCATGTGGAACGCATGTTGAGATTGTCGCTCCGGTGGCGGTAGAGCAGGAAAAAACAAACAAGATTTGCCGCAAGCGCCACCCCTCCGATAAGGCCCATCATCTCCACGCCCGGCATAATAGGATAGAACACTTTGTAGGCGGCTTCCCCCAGTACACCAAGGCCGAAGACAAGCATAAATCCCCCCTTTGCGAGAGCCGCCCCCGCCTGCCAGCGCACCGAACGGGCAAGCACAAAAAGGCTGAATCCATAGACCAAGGCATCGCCCAACATGTCGAGGGCATCCGCAAGAAGCGAGGTGGAGTGAGCCAACAGACCCGCCCAGCCCTCTACGAAAAACATCACGAGATTGATAATCAGCACAATCCACAATACGCGTCCATGACGTTCCCGGAGGGCGGTAACCTCGCAGCTTTTGTCCTCACAACAATTTGCCATTCCTCATACTCCCATGCTCCACTGATTTTTTAACATATCGTCCTATTTTGATATTGGCGAGGCAGAGATTTTCTTTCAGCGATTGAGTGAATGTCCGCTTTGCTATTTATACTTTCACCCAATTCAAACGCAGCGCATTCCCTACCACGCTGACGGAACTCAGTGACATGGCGGCGGCGGCAAAAATGGGAGACAGCAAAATGCCAAAAAAGGGAAATAGAACGCCCGCGGCTACCGGCACCCCCGCCGCATTGTAGATAAAGGCAAAGAAAAGGTTTTGGCGAATATTGCTCATAGTGGCTCTGGACAGGTGGATAGCTTTGGTAATACCGTTCAAATCGCCTTGCAGCAATGTCACACCGGCGCTTTCCATAGCCACGTCGGCGCCGGTCCCCATGGCAATCCCCACCTGGGCTGCCGCCAGCGCCGGGGCATCATTGACCCCATCACCGGCCATGGCAACCACAGCACCTTTATCCCGCAATTCACCCACGATCCGGTTTTTATCCTGAGGCAGAACGTCGGCATACACTTCATCAATGCCGAGTTTTTCTGAAACTGCCCGAGCGGTAGTTTCATTGTCTCCCGTGAGCATGACAATTTTTAAACCCGCCTCATGCAGATCTTGAATAGCCCCATGGGTCGTTTCCTTGATGGGATCAGAGACCGCGATGACCCCCGCCGATTTGCCATCAATGGCTACCAACATGGCGGTAGCGCCCTGGGCCCGCAACTCTTCGGCGCCTTTCTGAAGCGGCGCGGTATCAACCCCTAGATCGGCCATCAGCTTGCTGTTTCCCAGGGCGATTTCCCTGCCTTCTACCCGGCCTTTTACGCCTTTTCCAGTCACCGCCTCAAAACCCTCTGTCTGGGGCAACTTCAACTCCTTGTCATGGGCAGCCCGAACAATGGCCTCCGCTAGGGGGTGTTCGCTTCCCTGTTCCAGGGCGGCGGCCAGTCTGAGCAGTTCATCTTCTCTCCATCCCTCCGCGGTGATCATCGCCGTTAAGGCGGGACGGCCCTCGGTCAGGGTACCGGTTTTATCCACCACCAGGGTATCCACTTTTTCCATGATCTCCAGAGCTTCAGCATTTTTAATCAGCACCCCAGCCTTGGCCCCCCGCCCTACCCCCACCATGATGGACATGGGGGTAGCGAGTCCCAAGGCGCAAGGGCAGGCAATAATCAAAACGCTGACCGAGACTACCAAAGCATGGCTCAGCGCGGGCGCTGGGCCCCACAGGGACCAGCAAACAAAGGCGATCACCGCAACCAAAATGACCGCCGGCACAAACCAGCCAGCTACTTTATCAACCATTCTTTGAATGGGGGCCCGGCTTCTTTGGGCATCAGCCACCATTTTGACGATTTGAGCCAACATCGTTTCCCGGCCCACTTTTTCAGCGCGGATAATGAGAGAGCCATTGGCGTTCACGGTAGCGCCAATGACTTTTGAGCCCACTGTTTTTTCAACCGGCATGGACTCTCCGGTAATCATGGACTCATCAAGATGGCTGCTACCCTCCGTCACTACCCCGTCTACCGGTATTTTCTCACCGGGGCGAATCCGTAAATGATCGCCAACTTGAATCTCTTCAATGGGGATCTCAGTGGCCTGGCCCTTGTCATCGACCCGGTGGGCGGTTTTGGGCGCCAAGCCGAGCAGGGCTTTGATCGCGCCGCCGGTCCGCTCCCGCGCCCGTAGTTCCAGCATTTGCCCTAACAGCACCAGTACGATAATGACTGCGGCGGCTTCAAAATAAACCGGAACAATGCCGCTTTCGCCGCGAAAGGCCGCCGGGAAAATACCAGGGGCGATAGTGGCGACCACGCTATATATCCAGGCAACGCCCGTACCCATGGCAATCAAGGTAAACATATTTAAAGAACGCTTAACCAGAGAATAAGCGCCGCGCACGAAAAAAGGCCAACCCGCCCAGAGCACAACGGGCGTGGCCAGCACCAATTGAACCCAGTTTGAAATATTTTCGTCAATGAAATGGATATCGGTAAAATGCCCCCCCATGTCCAGTACCAGCAGGGGGAGACTCAACACCAAGCCAATCCAAAACCTGCGCTTGAAATCGGTCAGCTCTGGATTTTCCCCTTCCTCGCCAGTGATGGTTTCCGGCTCCAGGGCCATGCCGCAAATAGGGCAATTGCCGGGTCCTTGCTGGCGTATTTCCGGATGCATGGGGCAGGTGAAAACAGCACTAGATTCGCCATTCTGAACAGAAGCAGCCATGGTTTTATGGGTATGTTGGCGACTCTCCGTACGCATGGGTTTAATCCTCGTTGGGTTTAAAAACAGGGCTTACAATCTTAAGCTTGGGAATACTTAACTCTAGCAGAGGAGGCGAAATTTTTCTTTCCACAAAAATTATTGATGAGATGCTTACAATCATTTACCGCTCTACATTGGCATTACATAGGAGAAAGCCATGGTTATTAAGTCCTGCTCAATTCTCACCTGTCCCCAGTGTGGCTATCAGAAGAAGGAAACCATGCCCAGGGACGCCTGCCAGTTTTTCTATGATTGCAAAGGCTGTGGCGCGGTGTTGCGCCCCAAACCAGGGGATTGCTGCGTATTCTGTAGTTATGGAGATATCCCCTGCCCGCCTATTCAGCAAGCCCATACCCATGGCGGCACAGCTAAAAATTGCTGCCCTTAAAGGGCCTGCATGTAGAGAGGACCAGCACGGATTTTCCCGACAGTAATAAGCCAGAAACTCCCCATTCCAAGGCTAGTAATGATTTCGAGGCTGCGCTATCCTTCCCGATGGGAGTTATTTAAATACACCCATCAGAGGCAAAGGCATCATGTTATTTAAACAACTTTTCGAATCTGACTCATCCACCTACACTTATTTACTGGCCTGCCCCGAAACCGGCCAGTGCGCCCTGATTGACCCAGTTATCGATACCGCTGAACGAGATTTGGAAATACTACAAGCGTTGGACTTGAAGCTAACCTATACCATTGATACCCATGTCCATGCGGATCATCTAACAGGCGCTCTTAAGCTCAAGCAGCTTGCCGGCAGCCAGATCTGCTATCCGGCCATGGATCAGATTTCCTGCGTCGACATTGGCTTGCGAGAGGGTGAAGCTTTTTCCATTGGCAACATCGAACTGCATCCCCTGTTTACCCCTGGCCATACCGATACTCATCATTGCTATATTGTGAACGACCAAACCCACACCCTACTCTTCTCTGGCGATGCGCTTTTAATCGATGCCTGCGGGCGCACAGACTTTCAGCAAGGCGATACGACCCGTTTATACCATAGCATTCGCGACAAGCTCTTTATCCTACCCGACGAAACCCTGGTCTATCCGGCCCACAATTATGAAGGACGATTCATCTCAACCATTGCCCAGGAGAAAAAGCGCAATCCCCGGATAAAGGAATCCACATCGCTAGAAGACTTCACAACCATCATGAACAATCTTGACCTGCCCTATCCCCAAAAAATCGATTTTGCCGTCCCCGGCAACCACATGTGCGGCCAATGCCCGCCTGAGGTGCCCGAAGAATTCCGGGCACCCTGTAGCCCCTATGATCAAGGCTAAGAAGGGGAGCGAAGTTACAGGCTGAGATCCACGAGGAATATCCCCTTGATGGGGAGTACAGCTAGAATTGAATAATCGAGCTATTGGCATAGTACCCCCTATTGCCGTAGGCTTGAGATATATATTAATGAGGAATTAACCCAATATTTACTGGGAGAAAAAAGCATGATGAATCTGAGCAAATTCAATGAAACAACTGCGGTGGGCGGCCAGCCTTTCAAGGAAGATTTGCAACAGCTGAAACAAGAGGGTTTCCAAACTGTCATTAACCTGCGTGCGACTGGCGAGAAGGATCAACCCTTGAGCCCGTCCGATGAAGGAGCGATTGTCAGCGAACTCGGTATGGAATATGCGCATCTTCCGGTATCCATGGATGCCTTAAATGAAACCCTGGTGGACCAGTTCCGGGAGCGGCTAGAGGCTGCCCCCAAACCAGTGTTTGTGCATTGCGCCAGTGGCAAGCGCGCTGGCGCTTTCGCCATGATGGCCACGGCGGTCGAGCAGGGAATGAATGGGGAAACCGCCCTGCAAAAAGCCCGGGAAATGGGATTCGAATGTGACGTCCCCCAGCTTGAACAATTCGTGAAAACCTATATTGATAAAGCATAGGCAAAATCCAATAACAGGGAACGAAAAAAATTCAGAGCCCATCTTTGAACTGTCCGCGAAACCTTTCCCGAACTTGCAAAATCATCCCATAAAACACGGGCAATACCAGTAAGTTGAGAATCATGACACTCACCAATCCCCCTACCATGGGGGCGGCGATTCGCTGCATAGTCTCAGCTCCCGTGCCCGAGCTCCACATAATAGGCAACAGGCCCGCAATGGTGGAAAAATCAGCCATGAAGACAGGACGTACCCGGCCCATCGTCCCCGCATAGGCCGCCGACATGATCTCCTTGGACGACAAGCGCAGAACCTTGGAGGAAGGAGGCGTATTTTCTCCCTCCTGGCGCTTTTTTAGCTTGGCTTGACGGCGCTGGGCCAGCTCCTGGTCGATAAAGGTCAATTTTAGCACCGCCGTTTCAGCCCCCATACCCGCCAAGGCAATGAATCCCACCGCTACTGCCACAGACAGATTGAAATCTAGCCAATACAGCAACCAGAAACCACCGATGAGGTTGAAGGGAATAAAGGCCATCACGAGCAGCGGTTCGGTAATACTGCGGAAGTTAAGGTACAGCAGCAAAAAAATTATCAACAGGGTCAACGGCACCACAATCTGCAACCGCTCGGCCGCCCGGGCCATGTACTCATACTGGCCCGACCAAGTCAAAGTATATCCTGGCGGAATCTCCACTTCCCGTTGCACCACCTCCTTGGCCTTGGCCACATAGCCCCCCACATCCGAGGATTTGATATCCACATACACCCAGGCATTGGGCCGGGAGTTCTCGCTCTTGATCACAGGCGGACCTCGATGTAACCGGAGATCAGCCACTTGAGACAAAGGGATTTGGGTGCCGGTGGGGGTGGGAATCAAAGTCCGTTTCAGTTGGGTCAGATTGTCGCGCAGCTCCCGGGGATAGCGCAGATTCACGGGATAGCGCTCTAGCCCTTCCACAGTTTCAGTCACCTTCATCCCACCAATGGCGGTCTGGATGACATCTTGTACATCTCCCACCGTTAGCCCATAGCGGGCCGCCTCCTCGCGAGAAATCTCGAAATCCAAGTAGTAGCCCCCGGCGGCCTTATCCCCGAAAGCTGATAAAGTCTCTGGAAGCGCCTTCAGCGTCCGTTCAATGTCGCCGGCCACCTGTTCCAACACCGCCAGATCCGGTCCGTTCACCTTGATCCCAATCGGCGTCTTGATACCGGTAGAGAGCATATCTATCCGTGTCTTGATGGGCATGGTCCAGGCGTTGGTAATCCCTGGAAACCGGATGGCGGCATCCATTTCATCCATCAATTCTTTGGTCGTTTTGCTAGGATCCGGCCATTCCTCCTTGGGCTTGAGCTGCACTGTGGTCTCAAACATGGACAGGGGCGCCGGATCGGTGGCGGTCTCCGCCCGCCCCGCTTTACCAAAAACATGGTGGACCTCAGGAAAAGTGCGCAAGATCTTGTCGGTCTGCTGCAGCACCTCCTTGGCTTTGGTGATGGAGATGCCCGGATAGGCGCTAGGCATGTAAAGAATATCCCCTTCATCCAGGGGCGGCATAAACTCGCTGCCGGTTTTAGCTACTGGATAAAGGGTCGCTCCCAGCAAAGTAAAAGCGATAACCAATGTGGTTTTGCGAAAACGCAAAGCCTGACGGACCGCCGGCGCAAACAGGAAATGCAGGAGACGATTGGCGGGGTTCTTTTTCTCCGGCAGGATCTTGCCTCGGATAAAATACCCCATCAGCAAGGGAACCAGGGTAATGGCAAGCACCGCCCCGGCCGCCATGGTATAAGTTGCGGTGAAAGCCAGAGGCTTGAATAGCCTGCCTTCCTGGGCTTCCAGGGTGAAGATGGCCAAATAGGACACGGTCATGATGGCCAGGGAGAAAAATAGCGCCGGTCCCACCTCTTTGGCAGCGACTCCCACCGTCGCCCAGCGCTCATGGTGGGTCAGGGGACTGCCTTTCTCCCGGGCGGCGCGCTCCAGATGCTTGTGGGCATTCTCAATCATCACCACGGCGGCATCCACCATGGCCCCGATGGTAATGGCAATGCCCCCCAAGGACATGATGTTAGCGTTGAGTCCCTGCCCTTTCATGATGATAAAGGCGATGAGGACCGCCATGGGCAAAGCCAAAATGGCCACCAAGGAGGAACGGAGATGGAATAGAAAGAGCCCAAGGACGAGGCTGACGATGATCATCTCTTGAAGAAGGGTTTCCTGGAGACTGTCCACCGCCCGCTCGATGAGCGCACCCCGGTCGTAGACCGGCACGATTTCCACCCCTTCCGGCAAGGACTGCTTTAGTTCCTCCAGCTTGGCCCGCACCCGCTGAATGGTGGCCAGGGCGTTCTCGTCATAGCGCATAACCACCACGCCGCCAGCCACTTCTCCTTCCCCATTGAGTTCGGCTAGGCCGCGGCGCAACTCAGGCCCCAAATGGACATGGGCCACATCCGCGATACGGATGGGCGTGCCTTGCCTATCCACCCCCACCGGGATATTGTTGATATCTTCAATGGACTGGATATAGCCGAGACCGCGAACCATATATTCGGTCTCGGCCATTTCCACCAGACGCCCGCCCACATCCTTATTGGAACGCTGGATGGCCTGCTTGACCTTGGAGAGGGGAATATGGTAAGCCAGCAAGGCGTTAGGGTCCACTTCCACCTGATATTGCTTGACAAATCCCCCGATGGAGGCCACTTCAGCCACGCCAGGGACCGTCTGCAGCGGATAGCGCAGGTACCAATCCTGGATGGTGCGCAATTGGGCTAGATCGTGTTTTCCGCTCCGATCCACCAAGGCATACTCGTAGACCCAGCCCACCCCCGTGGCATCGGGCCCTAACGAAGGATTGATTCCCGCCGGGAGCCTGCCGCCGACATAGTTGAGGTATTCCAGCACCCGGGAACGGGCCCAGTACATGTCGGTGCCGTCTTCGAAGATGATGTAGACGAAAGAGAAACCAAAGAAGGAATAACCCCGTACCACCTTGGCATAGGGCACCGCCAGCATGGCCGTGGTCAGGGGATACGTGACCTGATCTTCCACCACCTGGGGCGCCTGGCCCGGATATTCGGTAAAGACGATGACTTGAACATCTGAAAGGTCTGGAATCGCATCCAGGGGGGTATGTTTGAGGGTCCAGAGACCCACGGCCACCAGCAGCAGCGTAGCCGTCAGCACCAGAAACTTATTCCGGAGGGAAGCGTCGACAATGAACTTAATCACCCTTTACCCCCTCTTGCTCAGAATTCACTGACGAGCTGTGCCCGTGCCGAGCAGAAGGCGGATTTTCCGCTTCAGTCTCTTTATCCTCCACCTGCTTACCCAATCCCTTCCCGTGCTTTTGGTGATCGGTAGGAGCGGTCGATGCTTCCTCTTGGGGCTCTCTCATCTTGGCGGTGGCCTCCCGCAGCTTGGACTCGGAATCGATGAGAAATTGGCTGGAGGTCACTACCTTCTCGCCGGGTTTTACTCCCTCCAAAATTTCGGTGAAACCCTCGGCAGAGACTCCAACCTTCACCTCCCGGGGTTCAAATTTGCCGGGCCCACGGACGACAAACACCTGTTCGCGGGCGCCGGAGCGGACAATGGCCGCCTCCGGCACCACCACCGCATCCACCTGCTTGCTGGCATGAATGGTCACATTGGCGAACATCTCCGGCTTCAGCAAGAGATCAGAATTATCAAATTCCAGACGCAATTGGACAGTGCGGGTTTGTTTCTCTAGGTAGGGATAAATATAAGTAACCGTACCGTGAAAAATTCGACCAGGAACGGCAGCGACGCGCATCTCGGCTTCATCGCCGACCTTGACCCAAGGCAATTCATATTCATAGACATCCACATAAACCCACACCTGGCAAAGATCGGCCAGTACATAGATCTCCGTTTGAGGCGTCACATATTGACCTTCACGGACGCCAATGTTGAGAACGACTCCATGGAAAGGGGAATGGATGTGCAGATTCTTTTGGATCTTTTCCGTCTGCTCCAGCTCACGGATCTGATGTTCCGGCACATCCAATAATTGGAGCCGTTCCCGAGTGCTCTGGACCAGTTCCTCCGCCCCTTGACGGATATCCGGGTAAGGGCTGGTTTTAAGGGTCTCCAGATTACGCAGGGCGAGAAGATATTCTTGCTGGGTGGCTACCAGTTGCGGCGAATAGAGGCTGAGCAACCGCTCATCTTTTTGCACCTTTGCGCCCGTTTCGTCGACAAACAGTTTCTCGATCCAGCCCTCGGTTTTGGGATGGGGCCGTGCCAACAGTTCTTCATCGTAATCGACCCGGCCCACCGCCCGTATCGTACGGGTTAGGGTGCGGCGCTCCGCCGCGGCGGTCCGCACTCCGATATCTTGTACTATGACCGGATCGATCTTTACCGTACCCGCAGGCCCTTTGCCGCTCTTTTCCTCGTCTGCGTAAACGGGAACGTAATCCATCCCCATGGCATCCTTGGCGGGAACCGGTGAGGTAATTTCCGGATTCATGGGAGAACGGTAAAAAAGGGGCTTTTTAGCAGGAGTTTCAGGTATCGACGCCGCCTCCTTCGGCGCCCAATAGGTCGCATACCAATAGCCGCCGCCCGCCCCCATCGCCAGGGCGATTAAGAAGGCCAGAACAATAACCATAGTCGTTTGTTTACTCATCTATCTGTTCCTCACCAATGGCGGCGCTCAAAGCCGCCCGGGCCTGGTAGGCTTCAGCGAGCACCTTCCAATACTCGGTTTCGAAGTTGTAAAGGGTGATCTGGGCATTGACCAAATTCAAAAAATCCACCTTGTTCACTTGGTAGCCGGCCACCATGGAAGCCACCGTTTGCCGGGCCTGGGGGATGATCCCCGTTTTGAACAGGAGAAATTGCTCCCGGGACTCCCGGTAGTCGGCCAGGGCGGTAGAGATTTCCCGCCGCACCTGCTGTCGCCTATCCTGAAAGGTAAAGATTTGTTGGAGCACCTCGCTAGAACGCTGGTCCACCGCCTTGGCTTGCTTGCGGCCGGCATAAAGGGGCACCCTCATACTGAGCATGAAGGTGGCAAAATCGGCGCGGGATCCCCCGCGCAAGGGATCATCGCCGCTGCGAAAGCCATAGGCTGCCCCTAGCTTAAAGTCGGGGAAATACTCCTTTTTGGCCAAATCCAAACGTTCACGGGCGGCTTCAATCCGACGTTCCTCAGCCGCGAGCAAAGGCCGATTTTTCTCCGCCTGCTGCTGCCAGCTTTCCTCTGGCGCTAGGGGTTGAAGATCGATTTCTACTTCACGAGGAAGACGCAATGTGCGCTCTGTGGGCCAGTTCAAGAGGGCATTCAGACGAGCCTCTCCAGTGCGGCGCAAGGCCGTGATCTGAACCTCCAGATCCAAGAGTTTGGACAACTCCACCTGGGCCAGCAGGACATCCTGTTGCAGACCCTGCCCGACCCGATACTTGGTTTGAGCGATTTCCACGAACTGGCGCATCAATGCTTGATTACGCTTCACCGTTTCCAAGGCTTGGTCCAAATAGAACAAATTCCACCAGGTCTGCTTCACATCACGCGTAAGCAGCAACCGCATCTCATGGACATCATGGCGGGCCGCCGCAGCCTCATATTCCGCCGCGCTCTGCCGCAACCCGAGCTTACCGGGGAAGGGAAATTCCTGGCTGATCCCCACTTGCAACTGGGTCATAGCCTCCTGACTGCGGTCGAAGGTATCGACCGGGAGATTCAAGGCATTGAAACTGATGACCGGATCAGGCAGCGTGCCCACCTGGGAGGGAATGGCGGCCATGGCTTTGGCGCGGGCCCCCATCTCTGCAAGGCCTGGATTATCCTGGAGCGCCGTCTCTATGGCGACTTGCAAACTCAACCGCTTCTCTAGCGATTCCTCCCCAGGGCTGGCAGCATATTCTTTACCACTTTGCTGGGAGGGAGTCGAAACAGCCGGGGAATAACCTTGGGATGCGCCTCCATCCATCCCCCTCTTATCTAGGCGGCTTTCCGAAAACCGAGCCTCTGGCGCCTCTAGAAAAGGCGGTTTGACTTCCGCCAAAGCTGCTATTGAAAAGATAAATAATCCACCGGTCACTACACCCTGAAAAAAAAACCGCGGACTATTTCTCTTCTTTCTCGCTCCAATTAAAAGAGCCAAAAAGATAAGTTTAAACATCTCCTTAATTCCTTGAAGGTAATCGTTTCTAGGCAAACCACGGAGCTAAAGCACATCCGGCTTAGTCCTATGGCTATAACGCCCAGCGATCTAACAGGCACGACTAACGAGCTGTAAGGACAGTATAAAAATTCCGGCCTTACGCACAAACCCGGGTCGCGATACTGCTTAGCTTTTCAAGCAGAAATAGGAGGTTTAAAAAGAGAAAGGGGTTGAAATTCGGGTGGCCCTGCCCCCGGCAGGAAAACCCACTGAATGGCGGCTACATAGAGGGGTGAAATTAAGCACTCGGGCAAAAAGCACAGGTGGGAATTACACTGGAGGTGGTAACCGGCACATCCAGATTTTTTATTGCAGTTCCCATTCCCGAAAGAAAATCCATCCTGGAAGGACGACGCAACGCAGGTAGGCGCCCCTATCTGAACCTCTGCCATGGGGTAATGGATTTCCGTCTGGAAGGGGGGGGTGTCAGGGCCAGCAGCAACTAATATTGCTAACAGACTAAAAGTCCCCCAAAAGGCAGCCAAAATAAAAAATTTGATGATACTATATTGCACTCCGTGGATTTTATCACAATTCCTAGATTTAAGGAAATTATTCTCCATCCCCTGGAGCGAGGAATATCCTCCCAAGCTGTGAGCAGCGCAGAAGTTTTTAACTAAGATACGGCTCTAATAAAAATTATTTTTAGGAAAAAAACAGATATACTTCGATTGATGTCCCGTAGCAATAAAAAATTGTCTCTTTAGAAAAATATAAACGGGTTCGCAAAAAAGCGGATATAATTAGAAAGTTCGTCGAAAAACACCTTAGTGCCCGACTCCTCGACCACGATGATATCATCCGCGTAAATTTTCGGGTCCGGCACGACCCCTTCTCGAATAGCCTCGATATTGTAATATAAAATTTGTTTAGTGTTATTGCCCGTAGGACGGAACAGCTTTACCCCGTCCAGATCGGCCACCTTGTTGACTCCCTGAGCGGAGGCAAGCGCTTGCAATAAGGACCAATGCGATAACCACTATTTTCCTCCACCGCCTGTGACGATAAACTGGCATGCGTGCTCATCGTGGATTCCGGGAGCGGACTTGCTGCTTCCCGGGAAGGAGTGCTAGCACCGCAAGCCGCTAAAAGTCCGATCATCAAAAAGCAAAGAATACGCCCCCATCCTTTGCTTAATCTCTCCCGACTGGAGATTCTTAAACCGGTATCCACAAAACGGTTCCTGTTAGTTGTCATCATGGCACTCTCTTGAATTGATGATAAACTGACCCCTCCCCTCACCCAGCAGGAAGGAGGATAGGAAGTTGTCTTCCCATCCACCCCTTCCCCTTTAGGGGGAAGGCAATAAACTTCCCAGGTTTTTTTCAAAATCCAACATCACGCGCTCATAATCACAGTGCTCCACGGCATAACGCCGTGCCTGTTGCCCGAGCTTAAGCCGCCGACCGGGGTTCCGCGCCAGTTGATAAATGGCTTCCGCCAATCCATCCACATCCCCCGGCGCCACTAACTGTCCACAGCCCGCGACCACTTGCCCGATTTGAGTCTCCAGCCGCGCCGTGGCCACCACAGGCCGGCCACTGGCCAGCATCCCCGTCAATTTGGAAGGCATCACCAGATCAGCCGCATCGGCGCGCTGGGGCAATAAGTGAATATTCGCTAAATTGAGCCATTCGTTCAACCGCTCGGCGGGTTGCAATGGCCACCATCGAAGATTGGGTAAGTCCTTTCCCTGGGCTTCCAGCCGGGCGCGGGCAACCCCCGTACCGGCCAGCACAAATACGATTTCTGGCCGGCTCCGCAACCGCCGGGCCGCCTCCACCAAAAGCTCCAGCCCTTGCTTCTCCCCCATATTGCCCGAGTAAAGGGCCACGACCGTCTCCGGGACGATTCCCAGCTCAGCCCGGTAGGCACTCACTCCCGGTAGAGGATAAAGCGCTTGAGTATCCACCCAATTAGGAAAAAGCACGCATCGCGTTTCAACCACCCCTTTGTCCCCCAGATGGGACAGCATCCGAGGGGAAATACTGGAAACCCGATCAAAAGCCAACAGCCACTGCCACTCAAAAATCCTGGCGGCGCCACGCAACCAGCCATGACGCAATAGATTAAGCCCCACCGCAGCGTCCAATTCAAAATCCTGCAGATGCAACCAGACCGCCCCTCCCCCAAGCCGCGCCACGATCCAGGCCACGGGAGCGCAAAAAAGCGTGGGCGCAACCAGCAAAACCACATGGGGACGCCATAGGAGATAGCGCAACATAATGGGCGTACTGGTTAACATGAAAGTGGCTAGATGCAATAACCGGGTTAAGCCGGAAGGAGCATGGGGCACCCAAAGGGGGCAACGCCAGCCGCTAAAACCCTCGCCTACTGGAAGGGCGAAGCTTTCACGGCGATAACGCCAACTGGAGTAACCCTCCTTAACGCGCCATTCCGGATAATAGGGAGGAGCCGTCACTACCCGGACTTCATGCCCGCGACCTGCCAGCCACGCCGCCATCTCCCCACTATACTTGCCGGTACCAGTCAATTCCGGGGTAAAGTTAATACCGTAAATTAAGATACGCATCTTATTCCGCTATGGCATAGAAGCGCTCACTCATAATAATCAAAGGTCCGGTATCCCTCCTGGCGGCAAAGCACATCTCGCTTGGCGTATTTCAAGTCCTCCATGACCATCTCCCGCACCAGCCCATCAAAGGCGATTTGCGGCGCCCACCCCAACTCCCGGCGGGCCTTGCTGGCATCGCCTAGCAGCGTTTCCACCTCGGTAGGACGGAAATAACGGCCATCAATACGAATGATCACATCGCCAGATTGGATATGGCCGTATTCCATGGCCTGCCCGGCAACCGCCCTCACCACGGCGATTTCTTCTTCCCCTTGGCCTTGCCAATCCAAGGAAAGCCCGAGCACCTGGGCCGCCTGTTCGATAAATTCCCGCACTGAGTGTTGCTCGCCAGTGGCAATCACATAATCATCCGGCCATGATTGTTGCAGCATCAGCCACTGGGCTTTCACATAGTCCCGGGCATGGCCCCAGTCCCGCCGCGCTTCCAGATTCCCCACATGCAAGCAGCTCTGTAAGCCCAAAGCGATCCGCACCAACCCCCGGGTAATCTTGCGGGTGATAAAAGTCTCGCCCCGAACCGGCGATTCATGATTAAAGAGGATTCCATTGCAGGCATACATGCCATAGGCTTCCCGGTAATTCACCGTGATCCAATAAGCATAGAGCTTGGCCGCGGCATAAGGGGAACGGGGATAAAAAGGCGTCTGTTCATTCTGCGGCACGGACTGCACCTTGCCATAGAGTTCGGAAGTAGACGCTTGATAAAAACGCACCTTCTCCTCCAACCCTAAAATGCGAATCGCCTCCAGCAACCGCAGCGTCCCCAGAGCATCGGCATTCGCCGTGTATTCAGGCGTTTCAAAGGAAACCGCCACGTGGCTTTGAGCCGCCAAATTATAAATTTCATCCGGCTGCACTTCCTGGATGACCCGGATAAGATTGGTGGCGTCCGTTAAATCCCCATAGTGCAAAATAAAACGCCGCTCGGATTCATGGGGATCTTGATAGAGATGATCAATCCGGTCGGTATTAAACAGGGAAGCCCGACGCTTAATGCCATGAACTTCATAGCCTTTTTTCAGTAAAAACTCAACCAGATACACCCCATCCTGGCCGGTGACGCCGGTAATCAATGCTTTTTTCATGATCCCCCAAAACTCTTCCGGTTTATGCACTCCATTACCTAACCCCTACCTTTCCTGTCCCTGGAATTAATTATTCGACCATTCCCGTAATTCAGGGATGCAGCCTTTCATCAATTGAAAATCCCGATCGCTATGCAACAGAAATAAATTATGCTCCAGGGCAATTTGCGCGATCAGGCAATTAACCGTACTACGTATCGTCACTCCATGGCGCCGACAGTGCCTATACATCTCTGCGGCACACCTATTACGTATCAATGCTTGTCCAATGGATAATAAAACCGCTGCGTTGCGAAATAATTCACCAACACACGCAAGCTTTTCGGCGAATCCGCCCCCTGGAATATCCCCCTGGCAAATAATGCCCGTGATGCCGAAGGAATAATCGTGATCCAGAATCCTATTTAGGACCTAGACCCCAGGCTGTCGCGGTCACGCAGAAAATCGATCCAGACCGACGTATCCACCAATATCACGTGTTATGCCTGTATTCACGCAACGCCTTGTGGTCATAATCCGATCGGATACCAGCCCGCCCTGGCAACTCCCGCAGGTCTTTGCGCTGGTGATGATCGACAAATTCCTTCAACGCCAGATGCACCAGTTCTTTCTTGCTCTTTACAGAGGTACAACGAAAGGCCGCTTCCAGATTTGACTTGAGCCAGTCCCAACGACACCTACTTTACACCTACTTTACCGCTAACCAAGCCTCCCGGGCGGCCACAGCGGGCGGATGAGCGTTTTCATCCATAGTCAGCACGCAGGTATCCTTGGGAGGCAGTTGCAAAGTGACCTCAAACTCCCGCAATTCATCCCGCCGAAAAGCATGGATAAGAACTCTCGCTCCTCCTGGATAAGAGCCAATGACTTTCTCCAGATTGCTGGCGGTCACCCTAATGCCATCCACGGCAATGAGGCTATCCCCAGCTGAGAGT
This sequence comes from Nitrosococcus watsonii C-113, assembly GCF_000143085.1. Classification (NCBI taxonomy): domain Bacteria; kingdom Pseudomonadati; phylum Pseudomonadota; class Gammaproteobacteria; order Chromatiales; family Chromatiaceae; genus Nitrosococcus; species Nitrosococcus watsonii. The sequence goes on from NC_014315.1 coordinate 1,776,224, forward strand.
CCGGCCCATTGAGCCGCACTCTCATCGAAGACTTGGCTGATCCTAGCCTCTTTTTCATTCGGAACCAGGCGAATACCTAGCCTAGCGCGAGGCTCGCCCCCGTTGCTAGGTTTACCGCCTTTATCATCATTGGATTCTGAGGTACGCAGCTCATAGCGAATCCCAACCTGGGCCAACAACGCTTGCAGGGGAAGATCCTCCGCCCGCCGCAGCGCTACTTCAAAGAAATCCGTTAGCTCCACGCCTGAAACTTCAGCAACCTGCCGTTCTACCCCATCCTCAGGTACGCCTGCCCCCGTTTTGCCATAAGCCTCCCACAACGCCCGCATCACCTCATCCAAGGAACACTTGCCGTGGGTTTCGCGCCGCAGAGTTAGATCCAGCGTCAGGGCTACCCATGCACCCTTGGTATAGTAACTCACGATAGCATTGGGAGCGTTTTCATCCTGCTGGTAAAACTTCGTCCAGGCATCAAAGCTGGATTCGGCTAGATTTTGCTTAAGCCGGCCCGAGCCTCGCAACACCCGGGTGATGGTCTGTCCCAGCAACTCTAAATAACTCTCTTGGCTAATCAGCCCCGAACGCACCAGCCCCAGATCGTCATAATAGGAGGTAATGCCTTCAAAAGCCCAAAGCAGGTGGGTGTAATTCTCTTGCTGAAGATCGTAGGGAACAAAAGCGGCAGGCTTGATACGCTTGATATTCCAGGTATGGAAATATTCATGGCTGCATAAGCCAAGAAAATTCCGATATCCTTCCCGCACCTCGGTTTCTCCTACTTGAGGCAAATCGTTTCGACTGCATAGCAAAGCACTCGAAGCCCGATGTTCCAACCCCCCATACCCTTCGCCCACGGCAGTCACTAAAAAGACATAACGGTCCATGGGTGCGGGTTCGCCAAAGAAACGGATATGATGTTCGCATAAAACTGTCAGATCCCGACTCAGACGCTCCATATCAGCCCGATGGCGGCCCGTAATAACGATATCGTGGGGAACACCACAAGCCTCGAAGGTGGCCAGGCTAAACTCGCCCATTTCCACCGGATGATCAATCAGTTCCTCATAATCCCCCGCCTGATAGTCACCAAAGCCATAGGGTTCGGCACCAGCCCGAGGCAAAGCGGTAGCTACTCGCCAGCGGCGGTACACCTCCCCTTCTGGCGGCACAAGGGTAACGGTGCAGGGCTGATCCGCTTGCCCCTCCACCCTAAGAAACATGCTGGTGCCATTAAAGAAGCCATGGAAAGTATCAAGATGCGCTGCCCGTACCGAACTATCCCAAGCATAAATCTCGTAACTAAGCGTTAGCGGCTCCGTGCTTGGCGCGCATTGCCAGACAGATTTGCTTATTTTTTCAACGGTAAGCGGTTGCCCCTGGGATTCGGCGCTAAGCCGTACTATGTGCTTGGCAAAATCGCGAATCAAATAACTCCCTGGAATCCAGGCCGGTAGCGACAAACGCTGGCCTTTAGGAGCAGGTTCTAAAATAGTAAGTGTCACCTGGAACAGGTGGGCCTGGGGATTTTTAGGAATAATGCGATAATGAATAAACGACATCGCTAAACTAGCTTGCTCAAAAACAAGATATATAAATAACTTATCACCATCATACTCTTTAAAGAAACCGGCAATTTACCGAATCTCCTTTAGGAAGTCACCCTTCGTGCCGATTTTTAAACGGCGCGTACCACTGTTTTGACTTAAGGTATCATTGGCCACTATTTTTTATTAATCAAGGATAAGTAATGCACCGAGATTTTTCTCAAATTGCCTTGCCGGGGAGAATCCAAGCACTTTGGATGCTGTTGGCCTTCTCTATCGCGCCGGAATTGAGCTTCGCTGCCGAAACCTCTGAATCCCTCGATCTCACCCAGCATTGGGCGGGCTATAGTGCCCTGTTCATTTTTGTGCTGGCCTATACATTAGTGATCCTGGAGGAGCGGCTACACTTACGAAAATCCAAACCGGTGATTGTCGCTGCGGGCATTATCTGGGCGCTCGTTGCGGCCGCGGAGGTCCAGATCGGAACGCCTGGGATAGCTGGAGAAGCCCTCCGTCATAACTTACTAGAGTTTGCGGAACTCTTTCTATTTTTGCTAGCGGCCATGACCTATATTAATACCATGGGCGAGCGAAAGGTATTCGAGGTTCTGCGCGCCTGGCTGGTTTCACAAGGCTTCTCCCTGCGTACTATCTTCTGGCTGACAGGCTTGCTTGCTTTTTTTATCTCCCCCATCGCCGATAACCTTACCACGGCCCTATTGATGGCGACGGTAGTCATGGCGGTTGGAGGAAGCAATCGCCAGTTTGTGGTAGTCGCCTGCATTAACGTGGTAGTGGCCGCCAATGCGGGAGGCGCTTTTAGTCCTTTCGGCGATATCACAACCCTTATGGTGTGGCAAAAAGGCATGGTGGAATTTCAAGAATTTTTTGTCTTGTTTTTTCCATCCTTGATCAATTGGCTGGTACCCGCAGTGTTTATGGCGTTTGCCATTCCCAAAGCCCACCCGCCAGCTTTGGATGAATATGTAGCACTGAAAAATGGTGCCTGGATCGTCATCGGCCTGTTTATCGTCACGATTACCATGGCAGTTAGCTTCCATAATTTCCTCCACTTGCCGCCCGTGTTGGGCATGATGACCGGGCTGGGATTACTCAAATTCTTTGGCTACTATCTCAAGCGCCGCGATGAAGCCGTGCTCAGCTTTCTCAACCAGCAAAGTAGTGAAAAAAGTGGCGGACATCCCCAACCCCTTGCCAGGCCATTTAACATATTTGAGCAATTAGAACGGGCGGAATGGGATACTCTGATGTTCTTTTATGGCATTATTCTTTGTGTCGGTGGATTGGGCGCCATTGGCTATCTGGCGCTAGGCTCCCAATTCATGTACGTGGATCTAGGACCGACTACTGCCAATATTCTAGTAGGCATACTTTCTGCTATCGTAGATAATATCCCGGTCATGTTTGCGGTACTCTCCATGGAACCGGACATGGGACACGGCCAATGGCTGTTAGTGACCCTGACCGCTGGGGTTGGGGGCTCACTGCTTTCCATCGGTTCAGCAGCGGGAGTAGCAGTAATGGGCCAGGCCCGGGGAGTTTATACTTTTTTTGCCCATTTGAAATGGATTTGGGCCATTGCCTTAGGCTATGGCGCTAGCATCTGGGCCCATCTTATCCTCAACGCTGAGCTGTTTCAGTAGCACTTCGTATATTTATATAATGATCGTGTCCGAATTAAACACCCAGTAAAATAGAGCGTTAGTGTAACGGAAATAATTAACCTATGAGCTTTCCTACTGAAGATCTTCGCATTAAGAACATTCAAGAAGTTATTCCTCCGGCCCAACTCCATGAGGGTTTGCCCATTACCGGTGAAGCTTCGGAAACAGTCTATCGAGCCCGGCAAGCCATTCAGGAAGTGCTCGGCGGGAAAGATGACCGCCTGCTGGTGATCGCCGGCCCCTGCTCCATCCATGATCCCCAGGCTGCGCGGGATTATGGAAAAAGACTCAAGCTACTGATTGACGAGCTTGCCGATGAATTGCTCATCGTCATGCGGGTATATTTTGAGAAACCTCGCTCTACGGTAGGCTGGAAAGGGCTTATTAACGATCCCCATTTGGACGGTAGTTTTCAGATTAATGAAGGCTTGCGCCTGGCCCGTAAACTGCTGTTGGATCTGGCCGAAACAGGCGTGCCGGCAGGTACTGAATACCTGGATCTCATCAGCCCGCAATATGTCGCTGATCTCATTGCCTGGGGCGCAATCGGCGCTCGTACAACCGAAAGTCAGGTGCATCGGGAACTCGCTTCGGGACTCTCATGTCCGGTTGGCTTTAAGAATGCGACCAACGGCAGTCTAGGTGCCGCCATGTCCGCTATCGTCTCGGCCTCAAAGCCCCATCATTTTCTCTCCCTCACCCTGGCTGGCCGTTCAGCTATTTTTTCAACGGCCGGAAATCCATATTGCCATCTCATTTTACGGGGTGGACAGAAACCTAATTACGATGCGGAAAGCGTTAACAAAACAGCCCAGAATCTTATTCAAACGGGCCTTCGGCCTCAAGTCATGATTGATTGCAGCCATGGCAACAGTAGCAAGAGCCCCAAAAAGCAAGCGCTAGTGGCTAGGGATATTGCGGGGCAAATTGCTGCGGGCGATGAGCGGATCATGGGGGTTATGCTGGAAAGCCATCTCATAGCAGGACGCCAGGATGTTATTCCAAACACTCCTCTTACTTATGGTCAAAGCATCACCGATGCCTGTATGGGCTGGGAAGAAAGCGAGCAGTTGCTTCGTGAACTTGCCCGCGCTATCCAGAAGCGGCGGCAGCAAACATCAGCAAAACACATTATCTCTGAGAAAAAGCAGGCCAACAGAGGTTAGAAAGTCGCGTTTACGCCGACCATGGCTGAACGGCCTGGTAAAGGAGCCTGGTTTTTTAAAAAGGAAGTATGGCGCCGGGCTTCCTCATCTAAGAGATTTGTCCCCCGCAGGAAAACAGCATACTGCACCGGCCCCAGCGCAAAGCGATATCCCATATAAGCCTTTAATAGGGTATAGCCTCCAGTCTCTGTCTCTAGTGCTGCCGTCTCCCCTTGGGCTTGAACCCGCATTAGATTAATACCCGCATACCCCGGTCCTCGCTCATAGTCCAATTCACTCCCAAAACGCAAAGGCGTTATTCGAGGTAAATTAGCGCCATTTTTCAATTTACCCCTGACATAGTCGGTCCATAAACGAAGATCTAGCTTACCGCGATGATCCTCAAATAGACCTATTACCGTTTCAAATTCTACGCCAAAAAACTCAGCATCCGCTTGTTTTTCGTTTACCAATAAAAGCGCATCCGGGTCCATGGCTAATTCCCCTTCCAAATTAACCCGATCAGCCATCCCATCACCATTTTTATCCTGCTCTTGTAAGAAAATGAAATCGCTGATGAAATTAGCAAAAAGATTCAACTTCCAATGCCAATGTGAACGAGTCTTACGCAAGGATAGATCCAAATTATTGGAGATTTCCTTGTTCAGGAAAGGATTGCCAATTTCAAACGTATTGGTAGCCAGGTGGGGACCTTCTGAAAATAGCTCTTCCAACGCGGGGGCCCGCTCGGAATGGGAAACATTGAAGCCGACAGCATAGTCTTTCCAGAAATCCCACATGGCTCCGCCAGAGATACTGAATAGATCATGGCTCGCGTGCGGGCCACCCTCTGATTTCTTAGCTACCTGATGCTCAAATCGCCCCCCCATCTCGAAATGCCAGCGCCGCCAAGCACGCCCTTCTAAAATAAAGACGCTCATAGAATCCATCCGCGAGGAGGGAGGCATGAAAGCCTCCTCCCCTCTAGCGGAAAGGTCCCGGTTGCGGTATTGCAATCCAGCGACCCCCTCCCACTCTCCAAAAGGAGTATGAAGAAATTCAACCCGACCCTCCCACTCTTTGTTATTTAAAATCGTGCTAGCCAGCCCAGAGGGCTCAAATTCCTGATGGGTATGATCATTATGGCCCCATCGGGTTTTAATGGTTTGGATTCCCGCTAAAGGTAAGTATAAGGCCCCTTTAATATCAAGACGGGTCTGGGCTTGATCAATACGGACTCCGCCCTCTTCGTGCGCCTGCCCTGCTTCATCTTCATGCCCATGCTCACCAGGGACACCATATTCATTGGTGAGGCGACTCACGGCAAGCCCTAAAAATCCCTCATCACGAACGAGAGATAAACCACCGGTAAAATTCTTGGTGTGGACATCGCTGTTTGCAAGTGTTCCACTTTTCGCGGCCGGCTCAGGATTAACCTGGGCAAATCCCGGAATACCATAATCCTCCGTATCCCGCAAAAGGCCAGCCAGGTGAAATGCAAAATCACCTGCACCGGCATTAAAGCGAAAAACGCCGGTAGCGTCATCAGCAACCGAATCATAATGGCCGTACACATCCCCCTCAATGGCTTCGGGGACATAATCGAGAATTCGGTGGTCGACAATATTAACCACTCCCCCAATAGCACCACTGCCGTATAGTAAAGTAGCCGGCCCCTTGAAAATTTCAATCTGATCCGCAAAGAAAGGTTGGACAGCCACCGCATGGTCCGGACTGATAGCGGAAACATCCATGGCCCCAATGCCGTCTTCTAATACGCGAACGCGGGTTCCGCCCAAACCCCGGATAATTGGACGGCCTACCGCAGGGCCAAAGTCGCTGGAAGTCACCCCGAGTTCCCCAGCCACAGCCTCCCCAATATTGCGTTTATCCTTAATCGATAACGCCTTACCCATCAGTACCGAAGTAGGCTGCAATATATCCTCCTCGCTTCTGCCCAAGGGATCAGCCGTCACCACTAACGCTTCCAATGCTACGGCGTCGTCCATTGCTTGTGCCTTAAAAAAAGGCAACAAAAACAGCATCCCCCAGCAGAGGCTTGCCCATCTCAATATAACCACTTGCATTCACTCTCTAAATTTATACATAAATGTTATAACATAACATTTATGTCAATAATAATTAGGACATTAGGTTGAGCGAAAGAACCCCGTTCTGTGAACCCCGTCTAGATCTCCAATCCCTATTTCACTACATACTTACTGCAATAATCTTTCTCTTAAATGGCTTGGTAATAGGAGCATGAAATGCGCGCAGATATGCTGACTGCAGTCCTCAATGATCTCAATAGCACCTCCGCTGATATCGAGGCATCTGGAGTCATTTCAATCGATGGACTAATGATAGCCTCGGTTTTGCCTACTACTCTCGATAAAGACAGGATAGGCGCCATGAGCGCCGCCATGTTGGCTTTGGGTGATAGAAGCGCCAAAGAATTAGAGCGTGGGGCCTTGGAGCAAGTTCTGATAAAAGGGGATCACGGCTATGTGCTAATGACCTATGCGGGCGATGAAGCGGTGCTCACAGTCATGGCAAAACCCCGCGCAAAACTTGGGTTGATTTTTCTTGATGTCAAAAGAGCGGCTGAAAGTATCGCTTCAATGATATGAAAGAGTATGTGAACTCCTTGCTAAAAAATATTTTTGAAAATTTATTACAAATTCAGACAAGTATTTTTTTAATACGCAATTCTATCTAATGATTTTCAAACCCAGCGTGATGCCATTGATGCCGGAAAAGTGGATTTAATTTATGCTAATCCCTACGATACTTCAATGCTGGTCAGGGAAAAGGGGTTCACCGCTTTAGTTAAACCAAAAGATGAAGCGGACGAGGCCACCGTCGCTGTTCATAGCCGTAGTCCCGCAAAAACCGTGGAAGATTTGGAAGCCGGAGTGAAAGTCGCTCTTACTCTTAATATTCCCGTCTTTTTCTTGCTCCTTCCGGCCCTTTGCGATGAATAAGAATTAAACGGCGCAACAGCAAGCTAAAGGCAACCGACCAAGCGATGGCAGAACCCCATAAAAGCAAGAACATATACTCTCCATCCGCCAACGGTGCACCTAAGCGTAGTATGGCAGCGAGGCTCACCCCTAATGCCGCGGCACCTATATCCCTAAAATCCTCAAGCCCTTGACGGCTCCGTTGCAAGCGGGTACGGGCCATCACAACAAGGGTCAGTGTTCCAAGAGCGCCAACGGTAACGCCGTGGAGCGCCCAGTCTAAACTAAGACTCCCCGTAAGCTGTGCCCACCCCTTGAGACCGAGACCTGGAACAAGCCAAAGATAGCCCAAGCCTAAAGCCCACAGATGGGGGGTATCCAATACCCGCCACAACCGCCAGCGCCAGGCCCGGATCGCGGTCACAGCACTGGCGCCTAGAGCGAATATTCCCCCAGCCGGGGCCGCGCCTGGAATCATATCCAGGATAATCATGCCCAGCATACATAAAATGGCCATCCGCTCCAAGCGAGGCTGGACTCGGGCGGCTAGAACCTCCCCACGCCGATGAAAATGACCTGCTACCGCCGGCGCAATCACGCGCCCTCCCATGAGCAATAAGAGCAACGCAAATAAATCCACAGCCACCAGCAAGGCAAATGGTTCCGCGCCAGGCACTACCTTGCTCGCCCCTAACTGGTAAATAAGCTCGCAAATGCCAATCCCGATAAACAAGGGTCCAAAAACCCGGTTTTCAAATTTCTTTGCTGCCCGCAGGAAAGGGGATGCGGTGAAATAGGCCACCAGCCCAGCAAAAATCAGACCCGGTAAAGCTGCTGGCAAACCTTCCCCCATAAAACCAAAAGCTGCCAGGCGCGCAACAAGCCAACTGAAGAAAAGGAGCCCTACTGTCACCGCCGATACTCGGGTAATAAGATACCCAGAGACCACGGCAAAAGCATAACCCAGCAACATCTCATGCCCGTGCCAATAAGGCCCAGGGGGAGATATCCAACCCTGTAACATTGCCATCCAAACCGGCATGGCAACCACCGCCAAAGCAGCTGCAACGGGAAAGAAGAAAAGATCAACCGATAAGGGCTTACTCTTTCCCTGGCTCAAACAACTGCCGCCTTTGCTTGCCAATGCTGCCCACGAGTGAGGAATACGCCTCTTAATGCCTTATAGATCAGACATTCATAAGCCCGCCGGCGGAGGCCCAGGGCAACACTCCGCTCAAGGCTGATGAGCGCGCCAAACAAGCTTGGTACCATGGGCAGGCCATACAGCGCTAAAAAAGCAACAGGTAGACATAAAAACCCTAGCACGAATAAAAGCACGCGATAGATCATCTAAGCACCGTCAATTCCCCGCCAAAAATAATATTTTTTCCTACCGGCCAAACCAACCTAGCTGACGTTTAGCCCTTTCAGACATCCTATCCGGGTGCCAGGGAGGATCCCATACCAATTCCACGGACACTTCACTAATCTCCGGCAAACAACGCCCAATCGCCGCTTTAATCTCAGCGCGAATGGACTCGTGCAAAGGACAGGCCGGAGTGGTCATCGTCATCCGGATATCAATGCGGCGCTCATACAGCTGAATATGATAGATAAGACCCAGGTCGACTATGCTGACGCCGGCCTCGGGATCAATCACTTCATGCAGGGCGAAAATGATTTTGTCTTGGTTTAAAGTTGATTGGCTCATAGAAAAAGCGCATTTGTTATACTTTTTTTAGCACAGCATGGAAAGATAATCAATAATTACCGAAAGAAGGTAAGCACCTGCCATAATATTCACGACTACTTTCTGACCAATCACTTTTATCTTACCGCTGGCAGTTCTTATGAAGGTTTGTATAACATTCATTTACTATATATGTATTAACGATTACGATACGGAGCTTGGCGCAATACCTCACAACGGCATACCTATGGGTGAGCAGCAGACCAGCTACCTTTTCGACGTTCTGAATGCACTTACTCCCGGCGAGCGCACCTGCATCAGCAATGATTATGGCCCACTGCCACTACTTATTAGATTAAACGTTTTTTCGGCAGGGGGATCAACGTTACACCGCTGACGTGAGCCGTCCGAACTCGAAAAAAGTGACTAATCCCAGGGAGCAATGACATGAGTTTTCCAGATTTCTTCGATGAAGCGCCAGTGGTGCGCGTACGCGACCCGCTGGCTCAACTGCTTGGCGCAAGCGCTGACGGTATCATAGATTATCGTTATGCGGACGCAGTGCGCTTGGCGGGCCACTCCTGCCCCACGGTAGTAGGAGCGTTTCTCATCGGTCGTGCTGCGTTGGCTGCGCTTTACCCAGACACGCTACCCGAACGCGGCGGCGTCACGGTGCAAATGCCGACGCCGGAGTATGATGGCACCAGCGGTGTGATCGCCCAGGTTCTAACGTTACTTACCGGTGCGGCCGGAGGCGGCGGATTCAAGGGTCTCGGCGGACAGTTTGCCCGCAACAGTCTGCTCGACTTTGCCTCAGACCCCGGGACTAATGGCGATGAGTACATTTCGAGCGGCTGGATACGGGAGCTGCTGTTGCCGTGAGCTTCAATGCGGGTACTGTGCCGATGAATGGCGCGCAACAAAAACGTATCATGGCGGTCCTGCAAGGGTATGCCGATACCGAGATGCTCGCTGCTTTTGCCGAAGCGTGGCAGGAGCGTGTCCGCCGCCTTCTGCTAGAGCACGCCGATGATCCAGAGACTATTCATGTCACTCAGCTTGCTGCAGGCGGTAACACGGCGTAGCGAACCACAACGGTGATCCGTTGCTGACGATCAGAGCATGGGTAGAATCTCTCGCTCCATAAATTAGTCATCAGCATTGAGCACCGGCGCACCTCACTATTCGCGAGTTGGCGGGCGTGGAGCGAGGAAAACGAAGCGGTAATAATGCAACGGCACTTGTGAGTTATGTAGCAGCCTCAGCCATGATTGCCAGCCACAGCACCTGCAATGATAACGAGCGCCGCAATCAGCAGCACAGCATGCAGCAAGTGCATGCGCGCCAACCGGCGTGCCAGGTCGGCATTTAGCGGACCTGACATAATGCGGCGCAGCACGCCGGTTGGCCCGAGAATGAATAACATGAGAAAGAACAGTGTCCACAGCGCCATCATTGCTGGCAACCACCAAAAAGCCAGCTCGCCGAGAACATGGTAGAGTTGTAGCCGATAAAGTAGCCAACCACCAGAAGCGCCTACAATCAGTACCGCTATACGGACCTGCGGCGCAAACCGGCGTTCAATGGTGTGAAAGCGCTCCAACGCGTTGACCGGATCGCTGCGCAGTTGCGGCAGCACGACCGTCGTTACCAGTGCCAAGCCGCCGATCCACCAGACGACTCCTAATACATGTAATGCGATGGCTACCGAGATATCAGTCACGGATAATGTTTTCCGTCAGAAGAATATATTTGAAAGAGTATACTAAATATTAGTTTTCAATGAGTATCTACTCAACTTCTACTGGAAACCTGTTCTATGGACTAGAGCTTATTGCCTGATAACTGCTGGAGGAGCGCCGCTCGAAGTATTGAGGGAATACATCAAAAAACAGGAAAGACCGAAAGATTAGCGAGCAATGCTCGCTTCGCTATTTATCTCCACCCAAACACCAAAGCTACGCAATGGTGCTATGGATGGAGAATGCCGCTGGCACTGTAATTCTCGTGAAAATTTATGGAACAACCTTAATAAATTGGAGTTTCGCCATGACTGATGTCAGCTTTGTTCCTACCTGTCTGCGTGCGGACACGCGCAGGCAGACAAAACCTCATCAGCCTGGAGAATTCGCGCTTCAACGAGTGCCTCGGGCTGGCCACGACTTAGCGCGCAAGGCCCTCGGTGGGGTATCACCCTCCACGCGCATCACTTCTCCTCCTCCCGAGGATAGGTTGCGCTTGTGGCAACGGGAAAATCATAGCGCGAATTCATAGCAAAACGCAAGTAACCTGGCCCCCTATCTACTGCAGGCAGGTCGCGCTCGCAGCAAAGTTTCACTTCGCACTCTCGCTAGGGGGTCGTTCACCATCCATGGAGAATTTCAAGGTATAAAAAATCGGATACAATGAGTAAACTAAGTCAATTATGAATAATACTAAAGTCGCGGAAACGATTCGGCTCGCCTGTTTAGAGGCCGCGCTTGAAGCTTACGAAAATGCTGGAATAAGCGGACTATGCGCTGAAGGCCGGTGGGAATGCGCTGTACAGGCTATTCGGGATTTAAATTTGGAATCTATTTTATCTACCCCTGACTCAGCCCATAAAGACAAATCCGATATTTCAAACTAAAAATGGGTTAAAAAGTAAAGCACTTTACATACAGCCTAAGAAGGTTTGTTGCTATGAAACAAAGATACCCTCTTCCCGTTTTTTACACTGTTGTCCTTACGCTTAGTTTAATAATTCCGATGTTATTTTCTCCCCGTGCTCAGGGAGAAATTCTTGCCATGCTCAATTACGAGGCGAAGCCAGAGCAGATGATTCAGAAAGAAGGGCTCGCCATCATCGATGTCGATCCCAATTCACCCCGTTTTGGCAAAATGCTAATGGATATTCCCCTGCCCCCCGGCTTAGTGGCCCATCATCTTTACTACAACCAGGACCATAGCAAAATCTACGTAACCGCTCTAGGAAAAAGCATTTTGCACGTCCTAGATGTAACCCGGTTTCCCTACCGGATAAAGGCGGTAGAGATTCCCCAATGCGAGGTTCTGGAGGACATGACCTTCTCCAAGGATAAACAAACATGGTATCTCACCTGCATGGGGTCCAGTAACATTATCGTGGGCAACGCCGCCACGGATAAGCCTATCAAATCCATCAAGGCTGCGCTTTCAAACTCAGCTTTTATTCGTTATCCCCATGGAATCGCCCTCCACGACGGCCTTGACCGCTTATTGGTCACAAGCACGGTTCGGCACTCGGATTTAGGCGATGCGGGAGAAACCATTACGGTCATTGAACCCAGCACGGGGAAGGTGCTGTCCACCCACAAGGTCTCTGAGAAACCCTCTCCTTCAGGGGCAGCCCCCGTGGAAGTTCGCTTTCTGCCCGATGCTGAACCTCCGCTGGTCTATATCAATAACATGTACGAAGGGAACCTCTGGACAGCAGTTTGGGATTCGGATAAAAAAGCGTTCGATTTCCAGCAAGTGGCGGACTTTGCGCCCCAGGGGCGGGGCGTTCCCCTTGTCATAGAGTTCAACCGCAAGGGTGATCGGCTTTTTGTTACCACAGCCAAACCGGGCCATTTGAATATTTTTGATATCAGCGATCCCCAATCCCCCGAGCTGCTGAAGGCTATTCCCACGGCTCCTGGCGCTCACCATATGGTATTATCGCCTGATGAACGCTACGTTTTTGTCCAGAATAGCTTCCTCAATCTACCGGCAATGAGCGATGGCTCGATTACCGTGGTTGATCTCGCGAAAGGCGAAGCGATAGCGCAAATCGACACCCTCAAAAACCAAGGATTCAATCCCAATTGCATCGTGCTTTTACCGGAGTGGGCGTCGGGCAGGCAGAACCACTGACAAGTGCCTTTGCGGAAAAGCGCGTCATCGCAACTGGAACGGCTAGAAGGGATCAAGTTGGGAGGCGCGCTTTATCCACTCGGTTTTTTGCCCATCGGTTAGCCGTGCATCTCGCCACACCACCATTAAAAAATCAGACTCCGTTCGGACAAAGCCCACCCGCAGGCAAACCTTTGCGGATTGCTTATCGCCGACAAGACCCCAGATAGCCGTTAAATCGTCTGGAAGCAAGTCAAAGCTAGCGCGCAGCAATATCTCCGCAACGCCGCCTGCCTTGCGGATCGCCTTGCGACTTGCCTCACCGATGCGCCGATAATGACGATCATCTATGACTAAACCGCCACACAATGCACACCCCTCCCACATCGTGTAGTGCACGTATCCCAGCGTCAGCAAACTGCCGTCGCTTAGCTTCGAAAAGGCAACGAAATGGCGGGGCTCTCTTGGAAAAGTGGGGGTATTGAAGCGTCGGCGAAATAAGTGTCCTACCAATGATTCCGCTTGATCAACCTCAATAACGAAGATGGCGTCCGAAACGGTTGCTAGCGCCGCATCTGCTTCAGCATGAAGGTTAACCAGGGTAGCACTGGTTACAGGTAGATCGATAGCACTACCCGTCTGAGCGTAAATCCGACCCATCATAGCGCGTAAGAAAATAGGTGGAAGCCAGTCGCGCAAAATCGCCCGTACACTAGGTGGAATGCTACTCGCCATGGTGGCTAGCAATTTCATCGCTCGCCTCGTTCGACCGCATCAAGCAGGGCCGAGAATTCCTCGGGCGACTGCCAGTGCCAGCCACAAACAAAACGGGGAATATCCCAAACATTGGTATCGGATCGTACCGAGGCTCCTGCCGTGCTAAAAGCCGCTTCAATGCCGAGGCGGACGCCATGGTTAGGGAAATAATCGTCACGTAAGTAAGGTGAAACGTGCCCGTAAGGATAACAGAATAGCGGTAGCGCCTTCCCCTTCCTTTTATCCGCGAGATACCGTTGCGCATCCGCGATCTGCCCTTCCGCATCGTCAAATGTGGCGATCTCGAAGAAGGAACCCTTTTTATTATGTCGCTGACGGACTAGGGGAAGCCTATCGTGTACGTGATCCCAACTATGGTTTGCAATACCCAAAACATTTTTTGCCGCGCTTTCAGCCCACCAAGAATCGCGCCATTCACCACGTCCGTTGAAACAGGTGCGATCGAGAATGTCCCCTGCCTCCCGGGAAGCAATCACAAACGAAACAGCCCTGGGGCCATCGCCGAACCGAGGAAGCCATTGCTCGCTGCGCTCCAGTATGGAATGAAGGCTAGAGACTGTACCGTTCTCATCTTCCTTGTAATCATAATAGTCGAAATCCGTGCCATCATCACAGGTGAGTCCAACCAGCTTGCGATCAGCGAGAAATGCTAAGGGCTTTTTGCCGCGCAATACACCAACCAAGGTAGGCAGCGGGATCACGCGATACTGACGACGGCCCAGCTCCTTCAGATCGCTTTCGAGTGCAAGGTGGTCGTTCCCCTGATAGGCATCTCCCTTCGCACCCCAGCTGTGGTAGCACAAGATAGGTATAGAAAATGCCTGCGGGGTTTTGTCCCCGTGAAACCAGGGAATATTTTGCAACCGCTTAATCCAATTCATTGCGTTTTACGCCTGGTGCTGACGCCCAAGGGTAATGGACCACGATGAGATCTTACCCCCCTTTGCCAGCACCGTCCCCCGCCCCAGATAACACCTATCATCCTGCTTAACCAATACCTCCATTCCCCTATGTTCTCCCTTTTTGCTTTCAAACAGAGACAGGATCATCTCCCCTACCAGCACAAACCGGCCAGAGAGTTTTCCCAACACCGGGTTCACTGATATCCATGAGGTAGTATCGCGCCCTGGGGCAAAGGGAATAATATCGTAGTGATTCTCAATGACTAATGGCGGCTCGCTTAGCACCCGCATGCGCCCCTCGCTATGCCAGCCTCGGGTCGCGTGGGTCACCTGCATTTCCCCCTCCAGCCGCAGAGCATGGCCCGCCGCATCAAAGAAGGTTCCCTCCGCTTTCCATACCGCGGGCTCGAATAAAAATGTATGGCGTATGCCCATTGGAATCCTATCATTGGGTAAAAGGTAAAAGCCGCCTCTAATAGGGCAACAAAACGACACCCCACAACAGCAAAATAAGCAGCAACGTTTCTGCGCTGGACCCAATATTGTATGACTGTTCCTAGCCCCGCTGTAAAGTCTCGCCTTGATTCTTAGAACCGCGCCAAGCAATTTCCTCAATGAGAAGGGCGGGCGACCGTCTCATTATCTGAGATGGCCACCCGCCCTTTTCGTAGAATAGACGGAACTAGCATCTTTATTACTTTTGCCTACCGTAAAACCGGCGCTTGAAACTCAGCCCCATCCTTGGAATTCAATAGAATTTCCCTTTCCCCGTCGCCGCTATCCCATTGTCCGCCATACGGTTCGGGAAAAAGATTTAGATCAGGCAGTTTCTTAAATTGCCCTACGCGGACCATGGGACCAAAGGCGGTAGTCTCCGTCTTGCATAACTCGCATACTGCGGTAATAACAAGCTGATAAAATCCCGGGGCCAAACCTGGTGGGACCGGTACCGAGGCGGTCCAGCCCATTTCCGCTTGAATTTCAGAGAGGTGTTTAACCAAGATTTCCTTCATGATCCCCCCTTCAGGGTGCAGATAACCCACATAGAGATCAACCTCTCCAGAGAAAGTGCTGGAAACCACCAAGCTTCCAATCTTCCGAGTGGTGGTCAACCATGAGCTTTACTTCATAAGTGACATCCATTTTCGTTGAATGGAAGCGATAGGTACGAGTCTGACTCTGACCGGCTTTTGTCTCGAATACACGCTGGCCCAGCAGGAATTTATTATCTTTTTCGTGGGGCGTTACTTCAATAAATACCTAAGCTCCTTAGAAACGCAAGTCCTTCCGGAGCTTCTTGCGCCTCAAGGGTGGCCGTGGCCATACTGCCTATCAGCAGTAAGATGATAAGCATCGCGCAATACTTATCCCCAGATACCTTGAATAACCGATAGTGCTCAATGAATGTTGTCATGGGATGTTCCTCCTTATCAGCTTCACGCTATTCACTCATGAATAGGTACGTGATAAGCGCGCCGTTCGGATCACAAAAATTTCCCATTTTTTCTCAGCCGTCCTAGCAACGTCTTTTCCCTGTGATAGCATTGGAATTTAATTGCTTAGCGGTCGATCAACCCATCAAAATTGGTTCTGCTAATCTTAAAGACATAACTTTTAGATCCGTCACGGAAAAGGCCATGGCTGAGATATGGACGATACCGATCTCATCGACGGAGTAGCCCGAGCTAATTCTGAAGCCCTCGGCCAACTGTATGATCGCTATGCTCCAAGTTTCCAAGCGGTGTCCGAGCAGGCCGTCATCACCGCCGTGGTGTGTTTTGGAATTGCCTTTATTAAGCCGCCAGAGCGGGAACGGTAAACCTATTAGGGCTAACCCAAAAGACAAAAACATCCTCTACCGGGCGGATTCCCCGGCGGGTGCCGCCTCCAACCATTCCCACGCGTCCTGCTCCTTGTCCTTCGAAAGCGCTATTTCTCTTTACTTACCGACTACGATTTTAAATAGGCCGTGGGATGAGAGGTTTACCGGTTGGGCACTCAAGGCTTGATCGGTCCCAACCACCAAGCTCTGCCGCAGCTGTGTAAGTGCTTTCAAGAAAAGACAGGAGCGCTTTCTCGGGATCAGGCGCCGCTCTTACAGCCTCGTAAGGCAAAATGAATTCACCTGCATTTTTGTCATAGTAGGCATCAGCGGGCATCACCGTGGCGGCATCAAACCCCGCCGGCGTCGGATACGCATAAGAGTAAAAAGCGGCCGCCTCTATCGGCCCGCCGCCGGGCCAGAAGCCTGCCGAAGACACTTCATGGCTGTAGGCCTCGCGGGTGATCTCATCCGGCATCGCGGGGAATCCACCTGGATGTTCTGGCGCTGGACGCCCGGAAAAACGGGTAACGGCAAGGTCGAAACTACCCCAGAAGAGATGCACCGGGCTGACCTTGCCGATAAACCCGGTACGGAATTGTTGAAACACCTGGCTGATAAACACCAAGGCTTGGTGAAATCTTTGCACTGCATCGGCATCGTAGGGGCGTGAGCGGGTGTCCTCTTCAAACGGCATTGGGTTGGGAATTTCATTAGGCCGGCCGTGGAATTGTGGATTGCCGCCAACGGTATTAATCAGCTCCACAAATCGCTGATGAAACTCCGCCACGGACATCGGCTCAAGGGCGAAGCTTACCGACCCGTGGCCCGGCGTTTCGGCAACGACCCGATGGTCAAGGAAATCGAACAAGACCTCGACTCCGCCCGGCCCGTCTGGAATGAGCGCTGTGGTCAAACCACGCCCATTGGCATACAGGGTTGCGTGCCATGAATGGTTAACCCAGGGGGTATGGGCAAGCCGGTACTTGCCAACGATTTGGGTGAACAAGTGTAAAGCGCCACAGGTTTCCGCCCAGGCGGCATAAGGTATTTCTGGCCAGCTAGCAGCTCTCTTGGATGTTGTAGGTGTCATCTTCCCGTTCCTCTTCTTCGTATTTTTCGTAAACGATTAAGCACCGCGCACCATCCGCTCGCCCAGACGATCCCGGCCGTGGGGCGCGGACAAATCCAGTTCTGGGCCGATGGAGACAATGCCGTTGGGGTTCACCGTCGGATGGCTGCGGAAGTAATGATTGCGGATATGGTCCATGTGGACCGTCTCGGCCACGCCGGGTAGCTGATAAATCTCCCGCAGCAACCCGTCCAGATTGGGATAGTCCCGGATGCGCTTGCGATCGCACTTGAAGTGGGTTACGTAAACGGGATCGAAGCGCAGCAGGGTGGTCCACAGGCGCAGATCCGCTTCGGTCAGGGTGTTGCCCACCAGATAGCGGCTCTCGCCAAGGCGCTGCTCCAAGCTCTCCAGGGTGTCGAACAGCACTGTCACTGCTTCATCATAGGCTTCCTGGCTGGTGGCGAAACCGGCCTTGTACACCCCATTATTGATGTTGTCATAAACGGTCTCGTTGATCGCCTCGATGGATTCGCGCAGATCCTCGGGGTAGTAGTCCCCTGGCCTGGCGCCGCGATCATCGAAGGCGCGGTTGAGCATGCGAATAATATCCGCCGACTCATTGCTGACGATGGTCTCCCGCTGCTTGTCCCACAACACGGGCACGGTTACCCGGCCGCTGTAGCGATTGTCCGCCTTCAAATAGAGTTCATAGAGTTTATCCAGCCCGTAGAGCGTATCGCCGGTAGCGCCGTCAAAATCTTCCCGCAGCTCCCAACCGTTCTCCAGCATCAGCGGATGCACCACGGACAGGCCAATGTGCTTCTCTAGCCCTTTCCAGGCACGCATGACCAGGGTCCGGTGTACCCAAGGGCAGGCATACGATCCATACAAATGGTAGCGCCCGGATTGGGCTTCAAAACCACCCGTACCGCTGGGTCCAGGCGCACCATCGGCGGTCACCCAGTTGCGGAATTGGCTCTCGGAACGTTGGAAGCGACCGCCAGTGCTTTTAGTGTCATACCACTGATCCTGCCATTGCCCGTCTATCAATAATCCCATGATGATCTCCTTTCAATTTATATAATAAGAGGATAGCGCAAGCACTCGCTCAAACAACCGCCACCGACGCTAGACGGCCAAAACGACCACGCTTGAAATCTTCCATCGCCTGTTGAATTTCGGCCTCACTGTTCATCACGAAGGGCCCGTGGCCCACCAGCGGTTCGTTGATGGGCTCACCGCTCAGCAGCAGCAATGTGGCCTCGGTATCCGCCTCCAGAGAAACGGTACGATGTGCTCGCTCCAGCAATACCCACTGCGCCTCACGGACGGTCTCACTGGCGTTGACCCGCACATTGCCGTGCAAGACAACCAGCGCCAGGGTATGGCCTTCCGGCGCGGCGAAGTCAACGGAGCGGCCGGGATTCAGCCGCACGTCCCATACATTCATGGGCGTAAAGGTCGCCGCCGGACCCCGATGGCCGCCGTACTCGCCGGCAATCACTCGCACCTGGCCTCCCTGATCCGGTAATTCCACCGCCGGAATGTCCTGGTCCAATAAAGTCTGGTATTTCGGTGGCGACATTTTGTCCTTGGCCGGCAAATTCACCCATAACTGGACCATTTCCAAGGTGCCACCAGCGTGGGTGAACGCGGGCGAGTGGAATTCTTCGTGGAGTATGCCAGAGGCAGCGGTCATCCATTGCACATCGCCGGGTCCGATCTTGCCGCCGGCTCCCGTGGAGTCACGGTGAGCAACCTCGCCCTGGTAGACAATGGTGACGGTCTCAAAGCCCCGGTGCGGATGCTCGCCCACGCCTCGCGGGCGCTCCGCCGGCTCGAATTCCATGGGGCCAGCGTAATCGAGAAGCAAAAACGGACTCAGTTGCTCCCCCTGATTGCGGTAGGAAAATAATGAACGGACAGGGAATCCATCGCCTACCCAGTGCTGTTGCGGCGCGTTATAAACGCCTTGAATTTTTTTCACGGCCAGCTCCTATCTTGCATATTCTAATATCTAGGATTGATTATAATATCGGAACAATAATCCTAGTAGGCTAGTAAATAGCTACTGTGTGTCTTATTTATAGAACGATGGCAGACTATGCAAGATCTCAATGATCTCTACTATTTCGTCCAGGTTGTAGATCACGGCGGCTTTGCGCCAGCCGGCCGCGCGCTTGGCGAGCCCAAATCAAAACTGAGCCGGCGGATTGGGAAATTGGAGGAACGCCTGGGCGTGCAATTGTTGCAGCGCTCGACACGGCATTTTTCAGTGACCGAGATTGGCCAAACTTACTACGCCCATTGCAAAGCCATGCTGGTTGAAGCCGATGCCGCGCAAGAAGCTATTGAACTAACCCGTGCGGAGCCCTGTGGCATTGTGCGAATGAGCTGCCCGGTCGCCTTATTGGAAGCAAGGGTCGGCACCATGCTAGCGGCATTTATGGCCCAGCACCCCCGCGTTAATATCCATCTGGAGGCTACCAATCGCCGGGTCGATCTCATTAGCGAAGGCATAGATCTGGCTATTCGGGTGCGTCCCCCGCCCTTCGAAGATAGCGATCTGGTGATGCGTATCCTGGGCAACCGCCGCCAATCTCTCATAGCCAGTCCTCGCTTACTTCAGCAAGTTCCCACACCCAGGTTGCCCACCGATCTGGCCCACTTACCCAGCCTTGGTCTGGGGCAACCCCATCATGAGTTCCAATGGAATCTGCTCGGACCTAACAAGGCACAAGCCACCGTCAAGCACTGGCCTCGCTTTATCACTCGTGACATGACCGCCCTGCGTACCGCCGCGATAGCCGGCGTGGGCATCGTTCAACTGCCCAATATGATGATACGCGCTGAACTCGCGGGGGGAGAACTTCTACCACTGCTGCCGGACTGGGCACCGCGGCCCGAAACCATCCATGCGGTGTTTGTGTCGCGCCGTGGCCTGTTGCCCTCGGTGCGAACCTTGATCGACTTTCTCGTAGCCCAGTTCAAGGCGCTGGACGAAGACTGATAAAACTTGCCTATAGGGCAGGTGAGCTCTCTTGCGTTAAAAAGACCTCCACCCCCGGGGTGGCTCTAAACTGGCAGGCCCAGTACACTATTTCTTTATTGAAACTTGGACTTCTGGGCAAGAAGTCGATTCACAAGGAAAAAGGTGAAAGAGCACTCGTCGGCAATGCATACATAGGGAATTAAAGCGGTTGGGCTAAAATATGAGTGACGAATTTTTCAAAAAGCCGATACTCAATTCACCCTATGAATACCCTTCCTTTCATTGGGAGATAGTGGATGGGCTGCCGACCCACAATATCGTTAACTCCCGCCGAAGAGCGGAATTCATCACGCCCATTCCCAAGCCCAGGAAGCGCAAGGGTTCAAAGTCGCAAGACTTATTCGACGAAAGCCTGGGTCTAGGTGGCGGTAGCCAGAAGTACGACCCGATCTCCATTATCAACGAACTTCGCGGCCACGTGGATGCTTGGCGGAAATTGCCAAGCGAGCGGGACTGGCGGGTAACACCCGAGACCGCCCGGTTATTGCGGCACTGGCGCCATTATGAATTCAAGGGTATTCGCCCCTTCTTCTGCCAAGTGGAAGCCGTGGAAGTGGCTATTTGGCTCACGGAGGTGGCCCCTAAATTTGGCCAAACAGGCAAGCAATTTCTCGATTACTTAAAGAATGCGAACGCCGACGCCAACCCCGGTTTGCTGCGGCTTGCGCTGAAACTGGCCACGGGCGCGGGCAAGACCACGGTCATGTCCATGCTGATTGCATGGCAAACGATTAACGCAGTGCGTCAGCCGGCAAGATCGTGATTACCAACTACCACGCCTTCAAGCCGCGCGAACGCATGGCTATCTCCAAAGGCGGGCGGGCGCTTCTCAAGGGCAAACGAGGCGAAGAACTCAATACCCTGGAAACTGAAGGCCAGATGTTGCAACGGGTCATGCCGGAGCTAATGGGCATGAAGAACGTCATGGTATTGAACGATGAAGCTCACCACTGTTACCGGGAAAAGCCCGGCGAGGACGAAGAAGGGGCGCTGAAGGGGGATGACAAGAAAGAAGCCGAGAGCAACCGGGAAGCGGCGCGGCTTTGGATTTTCGGGCTGGAAATCGTCGCCAGGAAAATTGGCCTTAACCGGGTCATCGATCTATCGGCAACGCCTTTTTTTCTCAGCGGTTCCGGGTATGCCGAGGGGACCTTATTCCCCTGGACTATGAGCGATTTTTCCCTCATGGATGCCATTGAATGCGGCATCGTCAAATTGCCCCGGGTGCCGGTGGCGGACAACATCCCCGGCGCTGAGATGCCCAAATTCCGGGAATTGTGGAAACACATCGGCGCTAGGATGCCCAAAAAAGGCCGGAGCAAAGGGGCGAAACTCGACCCGCTTAGCCTTCCCGTCGAACTGCAAACGGCCCTGGAAGCATTGTACGGCCACTACGAAAAGACCTTTTCACGGCCAAGCCCGTGGTCGCGCCCCCTCAGCCGCCACGGGAAACCATCCATGTCAAAGCGGTGCGCCCGGAGCGGGACGCTCTAGAAATTCGTTTCCCCCGGGTCAGCGGCTATCGGGTCGAGCTGCCGGAAGAAAAACTGACGGCAGAATTCAACGAAGACTCCGTGCTTGAGTTGACCCCGGATTTGGTGGGTCCATCCGTTACCCGCAATGCGGGCATTATTGGCGAGGCGGTTGATTTGAACTTGATCCATACGGGTAATGTGCGTCCTTCAACGCTGCTCTTCCATTTAACTCAACGGTTGCTCTATACGAAATGGCGTGACCCCGGCGAAGCGCCGAAACTCCACCTGTTCGGTCAGCTCAAGCGGATTACCAAACAATGGCTGGAGGGATATCTCGTCTGCAAGGGGGGGACTTATCCGGCGCAACTCCTGTACCAGGAACTGGCCGACATGGCCTGCTCCAGAATCACCGCCGCCATTACCCAGGCGGAACAAAGCAGGGACCGACCCATCAAGGTTTTGCTCGATCCCTACAATCCGACGGGTTCAACCCTCCATGTCAATTTCAATACCTCGAAAACCGAACGGTGGGAAACCCATCCGCTGAAATCCCATATTAATTGGGTCATTCTGGATAGCGACTGGGAAGCCGAGTTTTGCCGGGTGGCGGAAGCCCACGAACAGGTGATTGCTTACGTCAAGAATCACAGTCTGGGTTTGGAAGTGCCCTATCGCTATGGTTCCGAAACGCGGAAATACCGCCCGGACTTCCTTGTCCAGATCGATGATGGCCAGGATGATCCCTTGAATCTGATTGTGGAAATCAAAGGTTATCGCCGGGAAGATGCCAAGGAAAAAAAGCTCACCATGGATACTTACTGGATTCCGGGCGTGAACAATCTAAAAAGCTACGGGCGATGGGCCTTCGCGGAATTCGGGGATGTCTTTGAAATGCAGCATGCCTTTGCAAGGAAAGTCGAACAAACGTTTAACGAGATGATCAAAACTGTGAGCGTACCCAAAAACACACTATGATGGTGTACACGAACAAAATGAGAGATGGCCATGAAAAACATTACCCTAAGCGCCGATGAGCACCTGATTGAAGCTGCCCGTCAGCGAGCTGCCGCTGAGCACACGACCTTGAATGCCAAATTTCGGGAATGGCTGGAAGACTATGTACAACGTCAGCGGCAGGCGGATGAAGCGATAGCCTTCATCAGGGAGTTGAGAAAACACGTGCGTACCGGTGGCCGTAAATTCACACGGGATGAGATGAATGAGCGTTAATTTTTTTGAAAGTGAATAAGATGAGCCATGAAGAACATCACTTTGAGCGCCGATGAACACCTGATTGAAGTCGCCCGTCAGCGGGCTGCCGCTGAACACACGACATTAAATGAACAATATACGCACGCAAACAACAGCAGCTACGTTTTTATGACGACGCCATTAAGGAACTGCAAGGCCAACTTAAGGTTGGGCGTAAATTAAGCCGGGAAGAAATGAATGAGCGTTGAACGCTTTTTTAAAATAAAAATATGGCGCGCAAGAAAATAACAAAAAAACGGATAGAAACCCTAACCCATGACGATGCTGCTCGGGTAAATATCCCCACCGCGGAATATGAAGCCATGCTCCATCAAAAAGACAAAAGCCCGATTCCCGTGCCCTACAAGCGGCGCAACCGGGATCTTGATCCGCAATTAGTCTGGCGGGGCAAGGATGAGCAGGACTGGTCCGATCTCGTTGTCCATGCGCCGCCCCTTTATATTCAGGAAAAAGTCCATCCCAAGGCGTTGATTGACGACTTGCGCCGGCAGTCAGTGGCGAGTGGCGAGCGGTCAGTGGATAGGGAGCAACAGCTTGATCTGTTCGCCGACTTTAATGGCCTGCCGGACGAAGCAGCAAAAACCGAGTTTTATCAGCATGAAGCTCACTGGTCCAACCGGATGATTTTGGGCGACAGCCTTCAGGTGATGGCGTCGTTAGCGGAGCGGGAAGGCTTGCGGGGCAAAGTGCAATGTATTTATTTCGATCCCCCTTACGGCATCAAATTTAATTCCAATTTCCAATGGTCCACCACCAGTCGCGATGTCAAGGACGGCAATGTACAGCACATCACGCGAGAGCCGGAGCAGGTCAAGGCGTTTCGGGATACCTGGCGGGATGGAATTCATTCCTACCTAACTTACTTGCGGGATCGGTTAACGGTGGCACGGGATTTGTTGACAGATTCGGGTTCGATTTTCGTGCAGATTGGGGATGAGAATGTGCATCGGGTACGGGCTTTGATGGATGAAGTTTTTGGAGATGTGAATTTTGTTAGTGAAATAGTTTTCCAAAAAACGGGAAGTCAGCCCGGATCAATTATTGGTAATATTTCGGACTATATCCTTTGGTTCGCTAAAAGAAAGCAAAATGCAAAAGTAAGAAATATTTTTTTACCCAAAGATGGAGGAGAAGGGGATTTTTCACCTGATCCGTTAACTTCAGATGGTGCATCTGAAAAAGGAACCGCTAATTTCTATTTCCAAGGACAAATTTTTCATCCAGGCAAAAAGGCGCATTGGAAGACTACTCTTGGTGGCATGGAAATATTAGCGCGTGCCGGCAGGATTATAAAACAAAGAAAGCAGATTCGTTTAAGAAAATATTGGGTTGATAATCCAGTCAAGACCTTAACAAATATATGGACTGATAGCGGAGGCGCATCAAATGTCATATATGTTGTTCAAACTAATGAAAAGATTCCTCAGCGCTGCCTTCTAATGTCCACCGACCCCGGCGATCTCGTCCTCGATCCCACCTGCGGCTCCGGCACTACCGCCTACGTCGCCGAGCAATGGGGACGGCGCTGGATAACCATTGATACCTCCCGCGTCGCGCTGGCGCTTGCCCGGTCCCGAATCATGGGCGCCCGCTATCCTTATTATCTCTTGGTGGATTCCAAGGAGGGCGTTCTTAAGGAAGCGGAAATTACCCGCACCGCGCCATCAACCAAGCCCACCACTGAAAATATCCGTTACGGGTTTGTTTATGAGCGCGTGCCCCATATTACCCTGAAGTCCATCGCCAATAACGCCGAGATTGACGTGATTTGGGATAACTACCACGAAAAGCTGGAGCCATTGTTGCGCGACTTGTCACGCATGATTGGTGAGAAGTGGATAGTAACCAGCAGGAAAGCTAGCCACGCATCACTTTCCACTGATCACTCCCTCGCCGAGTGGGAAGTGCCGCGCGAATTTCCCGCCGACTGGCCGGAAGAAGCCAAAACGCTGCACCAAGACTTCTGGCGGGCGAGGGTCGCGCGCCAGCGCGAAATCGACGCCTCCATTGCCGCCAAGGCGGATTTTGAATATCTCTACGACAAACCCTACGAAGATAAAAATAAAGTTCGCGTTGCCGGTCCCTTCACCGTTGAAAGTATTTCTCCCCATCGGGCGCTGACGGTCGGCGCAGATGATGAACTGATCGACCCCGCGCACCAGAAGAAAGTCTTCGACGATGAACAGGACTTTGCCCAAATTATTTTGGAAAACCTGAAAACCGCGGGCGTCCAGCAAGCCCACAAGGACGACAAAATTAACTTTATCTCCCTGACTCCTTGGCCGGGCGAGCTGGTTTGCGCCGAAGGCGTGTTTGAAGCGGCCAACGGCCAACCCACGCTAGCCACTCATCACCAACCACCCACCACTCAACAGCGCGCGGCGATTTTCATCGGCCCGGAATTCGGCACGGTTTCCCGCCCGGATCTGGTCCGGGCGGCGAGAGAAGCCGCCGATGGGGGTTTTGATGTCCTGATTGCCTGCGCCTTTAACTATGACGCCCACTCCACCGAATTTGAAAAGCTTGGCCGGGTCCCGGTTTTGAAAGCCCGCATGAATGCCGATCTGCACATGGCCGATGATCTGAAAAATACCGGCAAAGGGAATCTATTTGTTATTTTCGGTGAGCCGGATGTGGAAGTGGTGAGTGGCCAGTGGCTAGTGGCAAGTGATGGCGGAATAGTGGTGAATTATGCGCAGTGTCAAAAACTATCGGGACTTGGAAGTTTGGAAAAAATCAATGAACTTGGCCGAACGGATTTACAATATTTCAAAGTCCTTTCCGCCGGTGATAGCAATGGAGGCGCTCAATCGAATAGAACAGCAAACAACGGAGATCAGCTGTATGCTCGCTGGCCTCAAGCGGTCGCTGCAATCGAGGCGCTGACCGAAGTTGATTTTCCGCTGTCACTTACCACGGATCACTACGCACAAGTCACGCTCCATGGCGTGGATGTTTTTCATCCCAACACCGGAGAGGTCAGAAGCGATGACGCGGACGGGATAGCCTGCTGGTTTATCGACACCGACTATAACGAGGAAAGTTTTTTTGTTCGCCAGGCTTATTTTCTCAGCGCCAACGATCCCTACAAATCGCTGAAGACCACCCTCAAGGCGGAGATTAATCAGGAAGCATGGGAAACGCTGAACAGCGATATCTCCCGCCCCTTTAAAAAGCCTAGGAGCGGCCGGATTGCCGTAAAAGTGATTAACCACTTGGGCGATGAAGTGATGAAGGTCTACAAAATATAAAAAATGAAATTCCGGATATCGGATTCATTCCCAGCAGGCTTATTTTTAACTAGATAATTATTTATACCTTCAAAAATCCATAAAAACCCTAACCCTATGTACCGGCAAAAAATAAGACTACCTTTTCTCATTGTTGGGCTGATGGTGCTGGCCTCCGGGACGGTGAGCGCCCAAATCCACCATCAACTGCATATTAACTTGGACCCGGATAGCCATCGTCTCACGGCGGTAGATACCCTGACCCTGCCGAAGGAAATATCCTCTCCGGTAACTTTCCGCCTTCATTCGGGCCTCCAGCCTCAAGCCAACAACCCAGAGGTACGGCTTCGGCGAGTGAGAAAAACCCAATTTACCGAAGACTATGCAGTCGATCTTCCCCCGGGAGTCCGCCAGTTCACCTTGGAATATAGCGGTGAAATCTTTCATCCCATTGCCCCCATCAGCGAGGAATATGCCCGCAGCTTTAGCGCCTCGCCGGGACTGATTGCTCCAGAAGGAGTTTTCCTGGCCGGTCCCAGTTACTGGTATCCCCACTTTGGCGACGGCATGGTGACTTTTTCCTTAACTACCCAGCTTCCGGCAGAATGGCGCTCGGTCAGTCAGGGGAAGCGCTCCTCCCTCTCTGAACAGGCGGGAAGCACCGAGGAAACCTGGACCATGGATCACCCCCAGGAAGAAATCTATCTGATAGCGGCCCCCTTTACCGAATACCAGGAGCAGGCCGGTCAGGTGGAAACCCTGGCGTTTTTGCGTCAACCCGATCCCGCCCTGGCCCGCAAGTATCTCGACGCCACGGCCCAATATATTGAGATGTACCGGCAACTGATCGGCCCTTATCCTTACCAGAAATTTGCCCTGGTGGAGAACTTCTGGGAGACCGGCTACGGGATGCCCTCCTTTACCCTGCTGGGGCCCCAGGTCATCCGCTTTCCCTTTATTCTCCGCTCCTCCTATCCCCATGAAATTCTCCATAACTGGTGGGGTAACGGAGTTTATGTGGATTACGCTTCCGGCAACTGGGCCGAAGGGCTAACCAGCTATCTGGCGGACCACCTGCTCAAGGAACAGCAAGGCCAGGGAGCGCAATACCGGCGGGAAACGCTGCAAAAATACGCCGATTATGTGCGGGAAGGACAGGATTTTCCCCTGACCGAATTCCGCAGCCGCCATAGCGCCGCCACCCAGGCCGTGGGCTACGGTAAAACCCTGATGCTGTTTCATATGCTGCGCCAGCAGCTAGGCGATTCGGATTTTATCCAAGCCCTGCAACGCCTGTACCGCCAGCACCGGTTCCAGGTCACCGATTTCCAGGAAGTCGCGGAAACTTTCAGCCAGGTCAGCGAGCAACCCTTGCAAGCCTTCTTTAAACAATGGGTCGAGGGTACGGGCGCGCCCTCTCTGGGCATCCGGGAAGCACACGTCAAATCCCTCGACAAAGGCTATCTGCTGACCGCTACTATTGAGCAGCTTCAGCCCGGCAAGCCGTATCAACTAGACGTGCCGGTAGCCATTTACCTGGAAGATACCAAGGAAGTTTACCAAACCCACCTTTCCATGGTGGAAAAAACCTATTCCCTAAAGCTCCAGCTACCGGCCCGTCCCCTGCGGCTGGAGATAGATCCCCAATTTGATGTCTTCCGGCGGCTCCACCACAATGAAATCCCCCCGGCCCTTAGCCAAGCCTTTGGCGCTGATCGGGCTCTGGCCGTCCTGCCCTCCCAGGCCCCCCAAGCGCTACGGGAAGGCTACGCCGCCATAGCCCGAGACTGGCAGCGGGGGCGGGAGAATTTGGCAATCACCACCGATGCAGAGCTGGATGCGCTACCCACGGATCGGGCTGTCTGGCTGTTCGGGTGGGAAAACCGCTTCCGTTCCCAATTTAATGAGGCGCTGAGCGATTACGCTTACCAGGCAGGCAAAAACAGTCTTACCCTAGATGAGAACAAACTCCAGCGGCAACAACACTCGGTTGTGGTAGTAACCCGCCCGCGGGATAATCCCGATCAGGCTCTGGCCTGGATAGCCACTGATAACGTGGCTGCCATGCCGGGGCTGGCCCGCAAGCTCCCCCACTACGGCAAATACAGCTATTTGGGTTTCACTGGCGCCGAGCCCGAGAATAGTCTAAAAGGCCAATGGCCGGTAGTGAACTCCCCCATGTCGGTGTCGCTAACTGAAAATCCCTCTCCCCTCCAGGCGAAACTGCCCCCGCGCAAGCCCCTGGCGGAACTTCCTCCCCTCTTTAAAGCCCAGCGGATGATGCAGGATATCGCTTATCTGGCTGATCCCAATCTGGCAGGCCGGGGGCTGGGCACCCCAGAGTTGGACCAAGCCGCCCAGTATATTGCGGATAAGTTCCAGGCGGCGGGACTCAAGCCCGACGGCGACGAGGGAAACTACTATCAGACCTGGGCCGCAACGGCCGGCGAACCGGAACGAACCATCACCCTCCGCAACGTGGTGGGTTTAACCCCCGGCGCCCAGCCGGAACTCCCCCCGGTAGTCGTGGGCGCCCACTATGACCATTTGGGACGGGGCTGGCCCGATGTGCATCGGGGGGATGAAGGCAAAATTCATCCGGGAGCCGATGACAACGCCAGCGGCATTGCTGTCATGCTGGAGCTAGCCCGGGTTTTGGGTCCCCAATGGCAACCCGAGCGCACGGTAGCGTGGGTCGCCTTTACTGGGGAAGAAGCTGGCAAGCTGGGCTCGGCCCACTATGTCCAGCATTTGGGCAACTCGCCTGCAAAAACCACCATGGCCATGATCAACCTGGATGCGGTGGGCCGCCTTCATGACGGCGAACTCATGGTGCTTGCCGCTGATTCAGCGCGGGAGTGGGCGCATATTTTTCGGGGAGCGGGCTTTGTCACCGGCGTCCCTATTCAAACCGTGGCCCAGGATATCGGCTCCAGTGATCAAACCTCTTTCCTCAACGCCGGTATTCCCGCCGTGCAGCTTTTCACGGGACCCCATGGTGATTTCCATCGCCCCACGGACACCCCTGATAAGATTGATTCTGCGGGCTTGACCAAAATCGCTGCCGTGCTAAAAGAGGCGGTAGCGTATCTAACCTCCCGCCCTGACCCTTTACACGGCCAATCAGTAGCCCCAGGAGAAGAGGCTCAGGATTCATCCCGTCAGGGCCGTCGCGTCGGCTTGGGCACGATACCGGATTTCGGCTGGACCGGCACGGGCGTGCGGATCTCCGGCGTTACGCCGAATACACCAGCAGAGGCAGCGGGTCTGCAAAAAGATGATATTATTATACGGCTCAATGATACAGCTACTGACACGCTAGCGGACTTCGCTGGCGTCCTGCGCGCCCTCAAGCCGGGCGATTCCTTAACCATCGAATTTCTGCGCGATCAGCAGTCCCGGACGGTGACGACTCAGGTGGTCGCGCGATGACTCTTGGAGGTAAATACATGCGAGCAATCAATACTGTCGCTTCCTGTTGGCTCTTAGCGACGGCGCTCGGCGCGGGCACTGGAGCTATCGCGGCGGAACCCACTAACAGCCCCGCTTCCCAGACGGAGGAGCTTCGCTATCCCGGCGAACAACATCTGACTCATCTGCGCCAGCTTACCTTTGGCGGTCAGAATGCCGAAGCTTATTTTTCTTTCGACGGCAAGGAGCTGATCTTTCAATCTACCCGTGACGATTTGAAATGCGACGCTATCTTCCGCATGGATGCGGATGGCAAGAACGTCCGCCAGGTTTCCTCCGGCAAAGGGGTAACCACCTGCTCATTTATTGCCCCGGATGACCAAGCCATTATCTATGCCTCCACCCATCTGGCCGGCGATCAGTGCCCCCCCAAACCCGACTACTCCCAAGGCTATGTCTGGCCCTTGTACGAAGGCTATGACATTTTCCGAGCCGATCCGGAAGGCGGGAATCGGGTGCGCCTGACCGACACCCCTGGCTATGATGCCGAGGGAGTTTACTCTCCCCAGGGGGACAAAATCATATTTACGTCAGCCCGCACGGGAGATCTGGAACTGTTTATGATGAGCCCGGACGGCAGCGAGATGGAACAGCTCACAGACCAACCCGGCTATGATGGCGGGGCCTTTTTCTCCCGCGATGGTCAGTGGATTGTCTGGCGCGCCTCCCGTCCCGAAGGTAAAGCCCTGGCCGATTATCAAAGCTTGCTTAAACAAGGACTCATCCGTCCTGGCCGGCTGGAAATTTTCATCATGAACCTGGAGGAACGCAAACCTATCCAGCTGACCGACAATGGCGCCGCCAACTTCGGCCCCTATTGGCATCCGGATGGCAAGCACATCATCTTCTCCTCCAACATGCACAATCCCAAGGGCCGCAACTTTGATCTGTTCCTGATTAATGTGGATACCCGGAAAATCGAACAAATCACCTACCACCCTGATTTCGATGGCTTTCCCATGTTCTCCCACGACGGCAAAAAACTGGTGTTTGCCTCCAACCGCAACGGCAAGGTGGAAGGGGAAACCAATGTCTTCATGGCGGATTGGCGCTGGTAACTACTTTTAGCAGGGTTTGGGATAGCTACTAGCAAAAAAAACCCCGGGGTAAAACCCCGGGGGTAAAGGAGAGGCATATAGGTACAATAATGAAGCTGTAACACGAACATGGGATGCCCTTGAAAAAGCTGGCATCCCATGTTTACTGCTGTGTTGGGCATAAGATACTATTGTTTGTTGGACTCAATAAAGTGCCACGATAAGTGTTTTTGATAGTACCAAAAAAATCCATAGGCATATTTTCCATGGAACCAGCCGTCAGAGGCCACTATTAGCCTGCTGACCACCTGCTCAGTGCCTGAAAAATACCCACAAGCGAGTTGCACAAGTTCAATCCTCGAATCTGCTGGCAAGGAGATTATCTTGCCAGCGTACCGCTCCACCCGATTCTAGCGTGCGTAGAGATCAACCACCTTACTGGGCCAAATTACACCACGCCAGACCATCCGAGGTGGGCAGATCCGCGATGGTGTGCTTGCGGGCCCCTTCCGTCCCATCGGTGAGTTCCTTCATGGAAAAAAAGGCAAGGCTGTCCGTGCCGTTGGTGGAGATATAAGCTGTCTGTCCATCCGGCGAAATCAACGCTCCCCAGGGCGCGCTACCTTCACCCGTGCTGACCGTCTCGATGATTTTATGGGTTTTCAGATTAATTACCGTTATGGAGTCAAGGTCATGGTTAACGGCAATGAGCGTATTACCGTCGGGGCTGATGCCCAGATCCGTGGGAAAGCCGGGGTTAAGAGGCGTTCCGTCAGGGTTAGGATCAGGGATTTTGACTAGCCGTTTTGCCTGGTTGCCGTCCACATTGATTTTCCATACTTCATGGCTTGCCTCGGCGGCAACATACACCGCCGATCCATCTGGCGCCGATACAATCCCATGGGGGCCATTGGCCGTGTCCGCCGCCAGGGTCACATATTTCACGGTAGGTACAGCCGCCGTTGGATCAAACACAGCAATATCTTCACTGCGGGCCGCATTCGCCGTACCCTTGGTAATGCTCCCATTGAGCGTGACGTAAACGACATCGTTGCTTGGAGCGGCCACCGCCCAAGGTCCGTTTTTAGGGGCAGCCACTGCCCAGGGACCGCTTGTCACCGAAACTTTGGTCGCTAAATGATTATCAGCGGTAGCAATAATCGCCACCGCTGATTGATCCTGGAGGGCGGCAAAGACTTGCGAACCATCCGGGGAAATTTCCACATGCCAGGGGGTCGTTCCCTGACCAAATTCCACGGTTTTTTTGACCTTATCCGTGACTGTATCCACAACGCTCAGGTTGTGAGTTTCTGGATTGGTGACATAGGCCGTCGCTCCATCCGGGGCGCAAGTCACATCATGGGGCTTCCCACCGACAGTAATTTCCCCGAGCCGTTTCTGGGACTTTGGATCGACCGCCCCCAGCGCATCCGGCTCCTCCAGGGTGACATACAGTTTCGCCTTAAGCTCTTGGCCATCCTGCCCCGAACCGCCGCTTTCCGCGGCTAAAACATTGTCCATGGTGCTTAGTATCAGCCCTACTCCCCCCAGGGATAAAGCAGCGATCAGAAAACCATAGTTTTTTTTCATTACTCCCCTCCTCGTAGTGAATTTCTGCCCCGTTGCGGGGTTGCGATCAAAGCCATTATCAATAAGTGTGGTCTAAGATGGAGCTGAATTAAAGTTATTCTCTAGCTCTAAAAGGTTAGATTTTTCCTATCAGATTTCCAACTCAGCGTAAATCTTCAACAGCCAGAGGGAAATCTCGGCCGTCTGATTGAAGTTTGGTGAGAAAGCTCACGGGATAAGCCCACGAAGAAGTAAGGCTAGTTCAGGGCGGCAGCCTCGGTCAGGTGGAAGACCACACTCTCCAGCGGAAAATACGTGCTCAGGTTGCCCTTGCCGTTCTAGCGCAAGTAGAATCAGTGAGATTACTTCCCCGCCGATATAGCCCCCTGGTAGAGAGTAAAACCGTCCCTGCTCCTGATGGTAGTAGCTTCGGATATGGCCATAGGCAATTCCCTGATAGAAAAATTATTCTGAGGTTAAAAAATCAAACCAGATGTTTCCTTTTCGATCATTGAAAAAAACGCCAAAACCGTGGGTAAACACCTACTCCGCACCTTGGCTTATTAGCGCGATTTTCCTGGTTGGCATTAACCTGCGTCCAGCCCTGACTAGTCTTGGCCCGGTACTGCCGGAAGTGCGTTCCGAAACGGGCCTGAATGCCTGGGGCGCCAGCCTGCTCACGACCCTGCCCGTCCTTTGCCTCGGATTATTGGCGCCTCCCGCATCCCGGTGGGGACAACACTGGGGCGTTGAGCGCCTGCTGGTAGGAGCTTTGCTCCTCCTGGCTGTCGGCACCGCGCTGAGGGGAATGGGCGGACTTTATGGCCTGTTTGTGGGCACGCTAATGGCTGGGTGCGCCATCGGTATTGCCGGAACCCTGCTCCCAGGAATCGTAAAACGGGATTTTCCTCGCCATGCTGGCCCTATGACGGGCCTTTACACCATGGCCCTGTGCCTCGGGGGGGCGCTGGCTGCGGGCCTGACCGTCCCCCTCGCCCAAGGGTCGGGGCAAAGCTGGGAAAGGGCATTAAGCGCTTGGGGATTGCCAGCCTTAGCCGCAGCATTGCTATGGCTGCCCCTGTCCCGCAGGACCGACAGACAACAAACAGGCACCGCGCGGCATCGCGGACTCTGGCGTCATCCCTTGGCATGGCAAGTCACGCTCTATATGGGACTCCAGTCTTCGGTCGCCTATATGATCTTTGGCTGGCTGCCGACTATTTTACAAAGCAGGGGAATTCCACCGTTGCATGCTGGTTTTCTGCTCTCGGCTTCCGTCATGATCCAGACTCTCACCGCCCTGGCTGGACCCTCCCTCGCTATCAGGGGCCGGGATCAGCGGGCCACGATTATGATAATGCTCGCCCTCACCACCATGGGGCTGGCAGGCGTACTTTATGGGTCCATGATGTGGGCCTGGCTCTGGATAACCCTGCTTGGTCTGGGAATGGGCGGGGCATTCAGTATTGCCTTGGTACTCATCGTATTACGCGCACCCAATGCCGAGGTTGCCGGTGATCTCTCCGGCATGGTCCAGGGAATAGGCTATGTGCTGGCAGCCCTGGGTCCGCTGATATTGGGACTCATTCCCGCATACTTCGGAAGCTGGCAATGGGCTGGCGTGCCCTTCGGGGCGGCCTTGATGGGGGCCGCCTGGGCAGCACTAGGAGCAGGACGCAACCGCCACATTCACCTTGACGGGCCACCAGCGACCAACTCCTAAGCCTTCGGAATGCTCCATGCTTTCCGGCAGTTTCATGTGGACTCAGGAGGCTATTTCTTCAGGCATGGGAGCGGGAACGATGATCGGAACGGCCCTTGGGATAATCTCTATTTCCACGCTAGAGCGGCCAATAATTTCCCCATCACCCCGCACCGGCAAATTCTTTTTTGCCCTTACCTTTATATTTTTTTCGGCCCATAAATAGTCCGTATGGGGAGATTCCTTATGCCGTCCCCTCAAGGCATGCCACAAAAAAGACGAATAATGGAGAAGGCCCCGGGTCCGGACAATACAAATATCCACTTTCCCGTCATCAGGCTTGACCTCTTCGCCCCAACGCAGGGTAGCCGCTCCCATGGCGCCTACATTAGCAATCATAATAAAAGCGGCTTTAATGCGCTGCCGCTGACCGTCCACAACGAGGTCAAAACGCCATACCCGAGTGCCGATAAATTCAGCAATCCCATTCCAGATATAGGCGAGTTGGCGAAAACGCCGTTTAGCCTCCACGCTGGTTCTCTCCGCAATGCGCGAATAAGAACCCAGGCTAATATGGGAAATCAAAACCTGACGGCCCACCCGCATGGCATCAATCTTTCTTATCGCACCCCCGGTAACCACGAGTTGACAGGCGGACTCCAGATCTAACGGGATAGCCAACTCACGGGCTAGTAAATTGGCCGTACCCACCGGAATAATACCCAGGGGAATCGGGCTGTGAATTAACTCACCAGCCACCATCGAAGCGGTGCCGTCACCGCCTGCCGCGACGATAACGCTATAGTCTTTCTCCCGCGCCTCACGCACAATACTGGGCAAGTGCTCTTTGCCAGTGGTCTCATAAATTTCGTAGCCTACATCATGCTGCTCGCAGTATTGCTTCAGAGTAAACCTGACCTGCTCGGCGCTGCAGCTGCCCGCGACTGGATTAAGAATGAGAAATAGGCGCGAATTGGCCGTGTCTGGTTCAAGCGTCTCTGCGGTTGATGTAAATTTTACATCATCATTATGTAAAGATTTCATACTCATTATCCTCAAACAATCACCTCACGGATACGTTGCATGGCAATTCCAGAATAAACATAGTGAAGTGTCCTCAAAAGGCAAGTTTTATTCCAATAAATTAAACTGGCAAACAGCGCGCCAGTAATTAGATTTGACTCTGGCGAGTACCTTCGTTTGCAGGGCAATAAAAAAGTGGTGATTTTTTATTTATATGCTATTCTTCCAATAGTAAACGTTTTACTATTGTGGTATTGAATATTATTTTTCTAACTTTCATATAGAGTATAGAGGCAATTCTCAAATGGCGGATAACTCTCCAAAAAAAGAAGTGGATGAATTAAAGGACGAACTTAGCCAACTACGTAAAGATATGGGAAGCGTAGTTTCAGCGGTAAAAAACTTGGGTCAGAGCACGGCCCGGACTACCAAAACCAAGGCCGAGCAGGAACTAGACGAAATGCTTGAGAAATTAAACCGAGCCTATTTGTCGGCCCGCGAAGGGGGTGAACGGGCGGTCATATCCACCTATAGCGAAATTGAACGGCACCCATTGGCTAGCTTGGGTGTTGCCTTTGTAGCTGGATTAATTGCAGGTAAACTGTTCTCTCAAAAATAAATCGTGACTGCCTTTGTCGAAGTTTTTCTAGCTGCGATCGAACTGATCAAAGCAGAACTGCAGCAATCGAAAATAAATCTTTTTTCTTTCCTCGCCGCGCTGGGTTTTTATCTGGCAGGGGTATTTTTTCTTATCATAGCATTGGTTCTGATATTGGTATCCATCGGTTTGGCATTAGATACCGTATTTTCAATGCCTATTGCTGTACTCATTACCGGGGCGGTAGCTATTTTATTCGGCCTGCTGTTAATTTACTTTGGAAATTTAAAACTCCGGCGATAATTTTGGATTTTAATCATGGCGGCTATAAAAAATTCTAATATCACTCCTGAAGAAAGAATAAGTCAGGCACGCCTGCGTTTACTAGCCGCAGCACAAATGGGATCTGCACGCTTACCTTCGAAACCCTATAAAAAAACGACTCCTATCCCCGCTATTGCTTTCGCTTTTGCTGCTGGCTTCGTTGCCGGTTTCTTTCCATCCATATCAAAAACTCTCTCCCAAGAAACCAGCCCCCTTTTACGCCTTTGGCTGACAAACCGAATGGTGCCTCCCCCAAAAAAATAACTGTTTTTTTACCCGCCTTAGTCTTTGTAAGCACGGAACTTGCGAGACCTTATAATTTTACTATACTGCAACTGATTAGCTGCGAAAAGCGCCTAAAATCCGCTGTTATTTTTGGAGTGTCTCCATAAATCCGTCAGGAGAAAACAATGGCTGAACAGTACGTCAGGTGGCTGGAAAACCTGGTTTCCCATGATGTCCCCTTGGTAGGGGGTAAAAATGCTTCGTTGGGAGAAATGATCCAACAACTACAGGAAACAGGCATCCAGGTTCCCGAGGGTTTCGCCACCACGGCTCAGGCTTATTGGGACTTCCTAGAGGCCAATCATCTTAAAGAGAAAATCGCGCAACAGCTAGAAGAACTAAGGAAAGATCAGCAATTATTAGCAAAAGTCGGCGAAACCATACGAGAGTGGTTCTATGAGGCTGATTTCCCTGCTCCCCTCGCGCAAGCTATTACACAAGCCTATAAGCAGCTAGCCGAACAAATAGGACGTCAGAACCCGGATGTAGCGGTGCGCAGCAGCGCCACGGCCGAGGATCTTCCGGAAGCAAGTTTCGCTGGTCAGCAGGCAAGTTTTCTCAATATCAGCGGAGAAGAAAATCTGCTGGATGCTTGCCGATGTTGTTTTGCCTCCCTATTTACTGACCGAGCCATTATTTATCGCGAAAATCACGGCTTCGATCACCTGAAGGTAGCGCTTTCAGTCGGCATCCAGAGGATGGTCCGCTCGGATCGGGCCGGCGCCGGGGTGATGTTTTCCATCGACACGGAGAGCGGATTTCCTGATGCAGTGCTCATCAATGCCGCCTGGGGACTGGGCGAGAGTGTGGTCCAGGGAAGCGTGGACCCGGATGAATATATGGTTTTTAAACCCTTGCTCAAAAACTCCGCCTATTGCCCCATTATCAAGAAAAAAATTGGCAAGAAAGCTCAAAAAATTGTTTATACCACGGAAGGGGAAAAACCCATACAAACCCTCGATACCGCTACCAAAGAGCGTCTTTATCCAGTATTAAACGATGACGAAATTCTCACCCTGGCCCGATGGGCAGCCACTATCGAAGATCATTACGGCTTCCCCATGGATATTGAGTGGGCTAAAGATGGAATAACCCATGAACTTTTTATTGTCCAGGCCCGCCCAGAAACTGTTCACTCTCGCAAAGAAGATTCCTTGCTCAAGACTTATACCCTAAAACAAAAGGGGAAACATTTGCTCAGCGGGCTTAGCATTGGCAGCGCCATTGCGGCGGGTAAAGTCTGCAAATTACATAGCACTGCTGATATCGATCGCTTTGAAGATAATAGTGTACTGGTCACCGACATGACCGATCCGGATTGGGTCCCCATTATGAAACGAGCCGCGGCCATCGTCACCGATCAGGGTGGGCGTACTTCCCATGCCGCCATTGTTAGCCGAGAATTAGGACTCCCTGCCATTGTAGGTACCGGCAAGGGTACCGAAATTTTACAGAGCGGCCAAGCCATCACCGTCTCCTGCGCTGAAGGGGATGAAGGTTTTATCTACGAAGGCATTGCCGATTTTGAAACCCAAGATCTTTCCCTAGAAGATATTCCTAGCACTAAAACTCAGGTCATGCTTAATCTGGCGCATCCGGCAGGCGCCCTGCGCTGGTGGCCATTGCCTAGCGATGGGGTAGGCTTGGCCCGAATGGAATTTATTATCAATAATCTCATCAAAATCCACCCCATGGCTCTCATCCGATGGAATAAGCTAGAAGATTCGGAAGCCCGCCAAAAAATTGATGAATTAACGGCCACCTGGGAGGATAAACCTCAATATTTCGTCGATACCTTGGCCCAGGGTATTGCGCGCATTGCCGCATCCCAATATCCAAAGCCCGTTATTGTGCGTATGAGTGATTTTAAAACGAACGAATACGCCGACTTGATTGGCGGCCGTGCCTTTGAACCTAAGGAACCCAACCCCATGCTCGGGTGGCGCGGCGCAAGCCGTTACTATAGCGAGGATTACCGGGAGGGTTTTGCTCTGGAATGTCGGGCCATTCGAAAAGCCCGGGAGAAAATCGGGCTTGATAATATCATTATCATGATTCCCTTTTGCCGTACTCCCGCGGAAGCGGATAAGGTGCTGGAGGTCCTGGCCGAGAACGGATTAACCCGAGGCGAGCATGGGCTTCAGGTGTACGTCATGTGTGAGATTCCTTCTAATGTCATTCTGGCCCGGCAATTCGCGGATCGTTTCGATGGATTTTCCATTGGCAGCAACGATCTAACCCAATTAGTTTTAGGCGTGGATCGGGATTCCAATAGACTCGCACCGCTCTTTGACGAACAAGATGATGCTGTCAAGGAAATGATCGCCACCGTCATTCGCTACGCCCATGAGAAACAGCGCAAAATAGGTCTCTGTGGCCAAGCCCCCAGTGATTATCCAGAATTCGCTCATTTTCTAGTACAAGCCAATATCGATTCTATTTCTGTTAATCCGGATAGTTTTGTTAAGGTCAAGAAACAAATCGCTACGGCTGAAAAAAAAGAAGGATAATCACGACAAGGAGGAGATATATTTGGGGGTTAGATTATTTCTAACTCATGAAAATACTCCTTCAGAAATTTTTCTAACCCACTTTACTACACTCTTGCCTTCAGCTTGGAAGCAGGGTTTATTTTCCTTAGTCTCTTCCCTAGCCAAAATAGCAATCCATACGATCAGATTTTAATAAAGAGAACCATTATTATGGTGGCAAAAAAAATAGGAGCGGCTATGCTTATTTAAAGCGTAGAGAACCCTTGTTGTTAAACCGATCATTAAGAGGTTATTAAATTATGGATTTGGTACGTATTCTATTTGCAATTTTGCTGCCTCCTCTAGGGGTATTTTTGCAGGTCGGCCTCGGTGGTCAATTCTGGTTGAATATCCTGCTGACCTTGCTTGGCTACATCCCCGGCATCATTCATGCCGTATGGATCATTGCAAGACGCTAAAGATTTAGGACTAAACCCATGGCTTTACCATCGCAGCCACCACCCCATGATCCTCAGTTACGTACCCACCAGGAGCGCGAACGACTCGCTAAGCTGGCTTATTGGCTGGATGATCGGTTCCGCATTCCAGGCACCAATTGGCGGATCGGAGCGGATGGCCTGGTCGGTCTCATCCCAGGGGTGGGGGATGGGATCACCACTGCCGTGTCCGCCTACCTGGTACTCGAGGCACAGCGCCTAGGCATACCCAAGGCAGTGCTACTGCGCATGATCTGGAACGTGGCTATTGACGGCCTCGTGGGCACAGTGCCCGTGGTAGGCGATTTGTTCGATATCCGCTGGAAAGCTAACCGCAAAAATATACGATTGCTTAACGAACACCTTGCCAAAGTTTCTGAGCCAGAACAGTCCCCCACACTACCAAAAACCCTATAATAAAGTCCCGCTTTCATGCTTATGCAACAACCACCCTATATTCCAAAGTAGTGCTGAAGGGTGAGTGGCATACCACCTAAAGAAATAATACCAGGCGTATGGAGAGATTTATATTTTCTCCTTATTTTTACAGGTCCTATGGTTTACTAACTAACAACCTTCCTAGATTAATCTGGAAAAAGCCATCAGCCCCAAAAAATACCTCCTGCGATTTTATCAAACTAATTATAAATTTAAATGCCATAAAAAAACTCGATAAAGCAATTAAGCCTAATGAAAAATTACAGGAATATGCTCCATAAGGCGAAAATAAATATATTACAAATTTATCGAGGAAAGCGTGGTGAACGCTTTGCCCAACATTATAAATTTCAGCAACGACGAAAAAGCAAAAAAAAATCCTGGGAAACTCCTTTTTATATAATCATGGGCCTTCTATTGGTGGTCGCCGGTATCCTTATTTCCATCCCTCCTATCGGAGTACCCGGTTTTATATTAACCCTATTAGGACTTAGTCTACTGGTTAGCCGCTTGAGAATAGTTGCTGTCTTACTGGATAAAGGGGAAGTTACTTTTCACCATGCTATCAAATATTGTAAAGGAAAGCTTAATCACTACCTCAGGAAATAAAAAGTATACGATATACACAAAGGAGCCGAATTCATGAAACCAGATAGAGACCTAGAAAAGACTTACCCCACCAAAGATTTTATTGCAAAGCTACGCCGCCTAGCTGATTGCCTGGAAACTGGAAAGCAATTCGAGATCCAGATTGCAGGCGAGAGAATCTATGTACCGGTGGACGCTATCTATAATATCGAACATGAACGTGAGGGTGGCGACGAAGAGATTGAATTCCAAATCAAGTGGAAAGCCTAATAGGGGCGTTGTAGCCCGACGCTTAATCGCTTCGGTCCAGTCCATCGCCAGATCACCATCGGATTGCTTAACTGACGAAGTTTCCTACAGCGCCGGAAGGATCGAAGCGAATGAGTGCGAATTTCATTCAATAGGATGCGCTTGCCCCTGTGGGGGAATAAAAAAGAGAAAAACCGCACATAACTTCTGAAAACTGGAACACTAAACCAAGCCCTGCAGGCGGATGGCTTCCACGCTACGCGCTCCGACAACCGCTGAGGGCCGCCGCTAAGTTTTTCATCACTCCATGCCAAGAAAACGGGCATTAAGATGACGGGCTAAACCTTCGCCACCTTGTTGCATGACCACGCTATGATTCCATTTAAAAACGGGCTTTAGCAACGAAGTTAGCCAATTCATCCAAAACTTGGTGACACGCACATGCCAATCATAGCGCACTTCTGTGATACTGCCTTCGCTAGCAAGACGCCATCGCCCCCACCCTTCTACATCACCACTCACTATTGCTTCAACAAGAACAGGCGCTTCAATACGGGTTACTTTGGACTCCAGTGAAATTCTATAGGGCAAACGAGTTCGCCATAGGAGGCAATAACGGGAACCCAAACCATTTTTATCGCCTGACTCCAATTGAACTACCCGCTCCACATAATTCCACCATGCTGGCCAGTTCTCGGTATTGGAAATAGCATTCCAGACGGCTTCGATCGGTGCTTCTATACGCCAGGTTGTGAGCAACGAATATTGGGCTACCCCTATCGGGGGACTTTGTTGTAATACCTTATGTTCTCGCCGATCCCCGCCTTCTGTTAATGCCTTCCCTTCCGAAACATCGTCATGGGTTAATTGGGCTG
Source organism: Nitrosococcus watsonii C-113 (assembly GCF_000143085.1). Lineage (NCBI taxonomy): Bacteria > Pseudomonadati > Pseudomonadota > Gammaproteobacteria > Chromatiales > Chromatiaceae > Nitrosococcus > Nitrosococcus watsonii. The sequence continues at coordinate 1,817,835 of NC_014315.1, forward strand.
GTGAATCTGCCGCCGGGCTGAGATCCAGATAATAATGGCTCGTGACATACTGTTTAATTGCAAACCGGGTTAACACCCCCACCACCGCAGCTACCGGAACGGCCAGCAAGATACCCAAAAAACCAAACAATGCTCCCCCAGCTAAAAGGGCAAAAATGACCATGACTGGATGCAATCCTACGCGAGTCCCTACCAAACGGGGCGTTAGCACATTACCTTCGATAACCTGTCCTATGATAAAAACTCCCGCCACTAAAAAGATGGGGGTCCATTCGGAGAACTGCACAAAGGCTAACCCAAGCCCCACAATAAAACCTACGATAGTGCCCACATAAGGGATAAAGGAGAGCAGCCCTGCAAGCATGCCCACCATCAATCCGAAATCCAGCCCGATCAGAGCCAACCCTACAGCATAGAAAGCGCCAAGCAACAGACATACGCTGAATTGGCCGCGTATAAAACCCGATAAAACCGTATCAATCAGCTTGACTTGCTCCCGAATGACAGGGGCATGTTTTCGCGGCAACAGACTATCGATTTGGGCTATCAGTTTGTCCCAATCCCGCAGCAGATAGAAGGTTACCACCGGCATAATAAAAACGAGCGACAAAAGATTAGCTAACGCTAAACCGCTACTTAGAATCGTCCCTACGGTCTTGCCTACCCACTTAACCAGCATGCCCGCCTGCTCCCTGGCGGCATCCTGAATCTGGGACATATCAATAGACCAACGCTCTTGAAGCAACTGCAACCAAGGCCAGGTTGAATCCTGTGCCCGAGCAATCAAGGAGGGCAGTGTTTCTATCAAATGCACGATTTCACTTCGCAATAGTGGAACTAGCAGCAGCAAGACCATACTGACAACCAGAATAAATCCTGCGGTTACCAGGCTCGTCGCCGCCGTGCGCGAACATCCCTTTCGCTCAAGCCAATCACACAGGGGATCAATTAAATAAGCTACCACCATGCCTGCCACAAATGGCAACAAAATTTCCCGCAGCAGATAAACCGAAATAAGAAAGAACAGAAACCCAATTAACCAAAATCTAAGCTGACGCCTCGCATTCATAATATACTCTCCGAAATGGCTCTTAATACCTTAATAAAGCTATGGGGAATAGCCTTGGAGCCTAGCAACTGGAAAAGTCTTCTCTCTCAGAGTATACCCCTAGAGGATAAGCTTGCTAAAAGGTTGGAATTCTTCCAAAATTGCCAAAAAAAAGATAACTGAAGGTTTGAAGATACTCATGGATCAATCAATTCCTGCTATTTTCATGAGAATCCTGCCATGATCGAATACAGAAACTAATAACACCACGCAAGAGATTTTTATCTATGTGTTTTTCAGCTACCGCTAATTTTGTGGGAGGCGCGGTCATTGCCAGCGTCGGCATAGCAACCTTGGCACGTGTAAAGCATGCTAACGAAGTGCTTTTTGCCGCCTTGCCACTGCTGTTTGCCCTCCATCAGATTATCGAAGGTTTTGTTTGGCTAGGTCTGGATGGTAAATTGTCGCCGGCGGTTCTCAACGGCATGGGTGCCGCTTTTATGCTCTACGCGCAAGGATTGCTGCCGATCCTGATGCCATTGTCAGTATGGCTCATCGAGCCTGGCCAGAGACAACGCAGGCAGATTGTACCATTTATGGTGATCGGCATAACGCTGGCGCTCTACATTCTATGGGCCTTAACGGCATTCGATACGCGTATTTTTCAGGCTGAAAATAGTATCGTTTATCTGAATGAGGGCACCAACTATACGACAGTGGCGGTGGTCTATGTCATCGCCACCTGCGGCCCGTTATTTCTTTCCGGCTACAATTACTTGATTGGCCTGGGGGTCGCTAACCTGCTGGGCATATTTGAAGTCATGTATTTCAAAGCAGAGGCATTTACTTCGTTGTGGTGTCTCTATGCCGCCATTGTGAGCGTATTAATTTATGGCCACTTTCATATCCGCCGGACGATGGATATGACCTCTAAACGGATATAAAGCTGGATTTCATCGGCTTATAAGTTATACCTCCAACCCTGCTAGGCAATCCCCTCTAGAACATGCTGCCTTATTCTGGCGGAGGAGGCGCTAGATTGGTTGATTCAAAAGTAAACCCAAACAAGAAGGTTTTTACCGCATAGTAGGCTTTACCTTCATAAGCAGGCGTCGCAGAAACAAATTGACCGTCTTCTTTCTTGATAATGCTTATGGATAAGCGCGTCCTTGCATCTTGTTCAACCGCCTTATAAAAGCTGAGTTCTGGAGTCGAGAAGGGAATAAGCGTGCTGTTAATAGGAGGAAACCCAAAGAAAAATTCGTTATGACCAGTGCCAATTCCATGCCAAACTACTCGTATTACATAGTCCGCGTTATCCTCAATCACCTTATATCCTTGCTGGCCAAGCCATGCTTCAAACACTTTTATAGCGAAATATTGATCCTCTGTTAAACCCGAAGTCCTCACCTGGACAGAAGCGCCGTCCGGAAGCGGTATTTTTGCATGGTTTAAACTGCTTTTTACCGACTGCGTAATCAGAACTTGTTCCAGGAAGGTTCGTTCTGTCTCGGTAATCGAGCGCGTTGCTGAGCACCCCATAAAAGATAAGATAAAAAGCCCATAAATAAAAATTATCGCTATTTTTGCTAAGGTAAAAAATAGTTTTTTTTGCACATAGTACATTTTCAAATTAGGGAAATTTTGAGATATCATTTTATCGCCTATTTTTAAATCCTAGTGCGCGGTCTAGGTTTCTGATTATCATTCTATTTAGAATCCATTAAACATATATCTCCTGATGTCCGGAACCAACTCTTCCCTCTCTCCCGCAATCCCCAGGCGGTGGCAAGTGCCTGACACGTCAAGTCAACCAGAGCATGATTTAATGGTACGCTAATATATTGGTCATAATGGGCGCTTCCTTCCCACAGGACTCGGTTAGAATCTACATTAAACCCTCGAACGGAAACCATGGGTGCTCGAATTTCTTGATCTAAATCCCCAAAAACAACCAGATCGACGTGCATTTTTTTTGCCGATTCAATGACAATCACTTGATCATCATCAGAGTTAGATAAAATCACGTCCTGATCCTTTAAAGTCTGTTCAAGCCAATTTCGCTCGATGGGAACGAGTCCCTGTTTATGTAACCAAATACTCATCGTATCAGTCACTACAGGATGACTACCCCATACAATAACGACGGAACCTGCTTTTGGAAGAGAAGAATGCGCTCCATCCGTGATAGGTATAGCCCCGCAGGCAGACACTATGAATCCTATCCATATAAGCACAATATTCCTCTGTATCTTCACCATAGCATTCTCCTTACTAACTATTCTTCTGTGTTATCTTTTCTTTAACCGTTAGGCAAACCATAATAGAATTAATATTCCTCTAGAAATGCGAGCGGCAACGACTTCAAAATTTATTATTTGTATAAAACACGATACTGCCATTTTCTAAATAGTTATATAATTTGTAGTTATTTTTGGTATTTAGAAGTGCTTATAATGTTAGTCATTATCAGGCAACAGCAAAGAGAATTTCATGGGTCTGTTACCGTCTGCCAACCCCGTTGGCTTTACACCTAACCGGGAAAAATTTATGGTGCTGATGATCAGTGCTTGGGTCATGGTTGGGGCGATTGGCATCGTTCTCAGTTGGGCCTTTGGCGATGACATCATCGGCGATGCTATGGGATGGGTCATTGGCGGAGCCACTGGCGGTCTAGCGACCGGGTATGCCTTAACCATAGTCAACCCTTCCATTCAAAGCAAGCAAGTAGTTGTGCTGACCTTGGGCTGGGCTATTAATTTGGCCTTTTTCGAGGCCATTGTAGGCGCTATCGGTGATGCCTTGAGTATTGCTCTGAGTTGGCCCTTAGGATGGGCGACGGTTGGCGCTATAGGTGGATGGGTAACCGGCTATGCGCTAACATTGGAGCCACTTCACCTTCAGAAGAAACAAATAGCCGTGACGGCCCTCGGCATTGCGCTTGGCTGGGCCATGGGTGGAACTATTGCAGGAGCCATGGGCGATCCACTAAGTTGGGCTATTGGCTGGAGTATTGTTGGTGCAGCCCAGGGCGGCATCCTGCTGTGGTGTCTCAACCCTTCTAAATTCATCTTTAATGCCTAACCTCCCCCTGCTGGTATTCTCAGAATCGGTACTCTCTTACCGATAATCCGGGTTAGGATAGTCGAAACGGCAGCTCGCTTCCCATTCAGACCGTTGGTTGCCATGGGCGGGGATACCACCCGCTTCTTTTAACAGACGCGCCATATGCATCAAGTTCCAGCTCATGAAAGTCGTGTTGCGCTGGGTAAAATCATTTTCCGGCCCGCCTGAGCTTTTGTCCCGGTAGGAAGGGCCAGGGCCAGCCTCACCTATCCAGCCCGCATCGGCCTGGGGGGGAATAGTATAGCCCAGGTGTTGTAAAGCATAGAGCACTGTCATAGCGCAATGCTTGACGCCATCTTCATTACCGGTAACGATACAGCCGCCTACCCGGCCATAGTAGAAATATTGGCCTTTCTCATTCAGCTTGCCCGACTCCCCATAAAGCCGCTCGATCACGCGACGGCAAACCGAACTTTCCTCACCGAGCCAAATGGGAGTACCGAGCACCAGAATATTAGCAGCCTTTACCTTCTCCCAAAGTTGGGGCCATTCATCCCGAGCAAAACCATGCTCGGTCATGTCAGGGTAAACACCGGGCGCCAGATCGTAATCCACTGGACGTAAAATCTCCACAGTAATACCATTGGCTGCCATGATGGCCTTGGAAACCTCTAGCAACCCCTCCGTATGGGACAGAGTTCCAGTAGGTTTGAGGGTACAATTAAGAAACAAAGCTCTCAGACCGGAAAAATCGAAGCGATGCCCCCTGCAAAGGGACTTTTGCTTTTCATTCAGAACCATATCGACTCTCCTTTCCTCTCTCCTATAGATACCCCGACTGCCCCTATTTTAATGGTCAAATAATTACAGCACCTGGCGGTGCTGCTTCCATCCTGATGTCCTTCAAATTTCATATATCTCTTGACTTACACATTCTGCATGACAATTAGCTTTTCAAACGGCTCATAATGTCGGATATAGCATACTTTGGAGGAATAATCATACCCTATGCGCATCTGATTACGCTCAAAGCCAGGCACACTTCGTTGCGGCCTCAAAAGCACCTTATACTTGTATATAATATTCGAGGGATTCCCCATTGTCGCGGGTATGCTATATCCTTTCTCTAATCTATTGCTATCGCCTATGATTGCTGCTCAGCCATAAAATAATCATTTAGATACTGAGGAGAGATTAATAACAATGAACTTATCACTTAAAAGAAAAATTCAATGGTTATCACCGCTCTTAATGCTGGGGCTCATAGGGCCGTATTCATCCTCTTATGCCGCTAATAAAATATACTGTTCTATGTACACTGAAACCGCGGTTGCTCAAAATGAGCAAAATATTAAAAATAACTGTGGCTATGATGTTATGCCTCGATGGAGTTCTGATGCTGCCCACCATACTGAATGGTGCCTAAATGCCTCAAATAAAGCGGCTAAAAACGAAAATACCGCCCGCATAGGCCAATTGGCCAAATGCCCTGGAGTCCAATTTCCCGCCGGCGCCGATAAAGGATGCCATATATATAGCATCGTAGCTATTGGGCAGAACAAGGCCAATCTTTCTGCCGAGTGTAGCCTATCAGGACCTACCTGGAGTGCCAGCTACACCCATCATTACAGGTGGTGTACCACAGCCTCAAAAGATCACACTAATGCCCAAATAACAGCGCGGCAGAAAGCATTAGATAAGTGCGCTCAGTGATCTGCCCAGAAACAATACGTAGGGATTCCTCGATGCCAGGCACTAAGCTGCTTCGGGGGGTTCCTGCCTACTTGATTGGCGGATTAAAATAAGTTGCCATGGCTATTATCTTAAGCTACCCTACCCAAGCATGAATAAACGGCGGTTTATCGGCTGGTTTTGTCTACTAGCTTATTTTCTGGCTTGGGTAGGAAGCGCTCAGGCCATGCCCCTACTGCTGGCAAGCGTGGGTCATGCCCATAAAATATTCTTGACCTACCACGGCGATAAAATCCAGATCGCGCTCCATCATCCAGGTTATATAGACGAACACGAACCTGCCGCCAAGTCCCCTTTGTCAGCCTACCAGCATGACTTCCTTGATAAGACGCTATTGGCTTTATCCAACCAGGCGGGCCATGACTATTCCGACCATATAATTCACCTGCCATTAGAGCAGCAGGCAACCATCACAGCCTCTAAAAAATCAGAAAACAACAAAATTACATCGTCTCCTACCTTCCTCTTTCTGGCAACTGCCCCCCCCTTTCCCGCTTTGGCGGAACTCATGCATCCGCTCTATTTAAGTCAGCCGCCACCGGATAATATCCTCTTAATACCCTTACATATCCGCACCACTGTCCTGCTGAATTAAGTTCCAAGAGGGTTGCATCCAGTCCTCAACCCTCTTGCAGGGAAACTTTCAATTTCCCTTCCCCTAATCATTATTATTTTGGCGACCTGCCGTATCCTTCATGGGAAAGGATGGAAAACCGGATATGCTTTACAAATACTTTTCAATTCTGCTGTTAGTAAGCCTGCTCACATCAGTAGTGGGGTGCCGTGCTTATTCCCCTCCGGCCGAGAGTTCAAATTCTCTCTCATCAAAGCCGGCGCCGATAACCCACTCCCCACCACAAACCCCATTGATTCGCAAGTTTCAAGAAGCCTCCCTTTCCACGCCGGCCAAAAAGGACGAGCCGAAAGGAAACCTTACACTGCGACAAGCGGCGGCTTTGGCCTTGCTCAAAAACCCAACTCTAGCTGCTTTCTCCCAGGAAATCCGGGTGCAAGAAGCAAGGGTGCTCCAAGCAGGCTTGTTACCTAACCCCCGGCTAAGTGTGCAAGGTTCAAACCTAGGCAATGCCACACTCAAAGGTCCCGATGGCGCCTCGACTACGGTCCAGCTTAGTCAGCTTATTCTTCTGGGGGGAAAAATCGCGAAACGAATCAAGGCTGCTCAGCTGACCCAAGACTTGGCTGGCTGGGATTATGAAACCAAACGGGTTAATGTGCTGACCCAAGTGGCTCAATCCTTCATTGCCGTATTAAGCGCACAGAGAAGGCTGGCCCTAGTACAGCAGCTTGTAAGCCTCGCCCAGCAGGTTGCAACTACAGTTTCCAAGCGGGTCCAGGCCGGTAAAATCTCACCTGTGGAAGAAACCAAGGCTCAGGTAGCGCTGTCTTCGGTTCACATTCAACTTACCCGTGCCGAGCGGAATCTTACGACCGCCAGGAAACAACTCGCGGCCACCTGGGGAAGTACCACACCCCACTTTCAGCAAGCGGCTGGCCAGATGGGCGATGTTGCCTCCCTCCCCTCCTTGGAACAATTGACCCAACTGATCAGCCAAAATCCTGATCTTGCCCGCTGGACAACCGAAATCGCCCAGCGCCAAGCTTTCATCCATTTAGAAAAAAGCAAAGCCATACCCGATATCACAGTGAACTTCGGCGGAACTGAATATGCCAACACTGGAGATTATGCCCTCCTAGCCGGCATTTCCATTCCCTTGATGCTGTTTGATCGGAACCAAGGCAGCATCCTGGCGGCAGAGCGCCAACTTACCAAAGCGGAGGAAGCGCGCCGGGCCGCCCAAGTGCAGGTGGCCACGGCCTTGAGTACTGCCTATCAGCGCCTGGCTGCTGCCCATGCTGAAGCCACGATTCTCAAAACCCAGATTCTGCCAGGGGCGCAAAACGCCTTCGATGCGGTCAACAAAGGCTTTCGTCTGGGCAAATTCGCTTTTCTGAGCGTTTTGGACGCACAACGCACTCTTTTTGACTCCAAGTCCCAATATCTACGCGCCCTCACCGATTACCACCAGGCCGCCGCCGAGGTCGAACGGCTCATTGGGGAACCGCTTGAAACAGCCCGCGCTAAGGGGGAATGAAGGATGAAAAACAAAACCCTGCTCACCGTCCTGAGCATCATTGGGATGGGGCTCCTGCTGGGCTGGTTCATTTTGCAAATGAAGCCCCCCCACGTGAATGAGAAAAGCACCCCTTCCGCTAACCAACAAGCCCAAACTAAGACAAATTCTCCTGAAGAAAAATATATTGCCCTCACGCCCGAGGCTCAACAAAAGGCGGGCATTCGGGTCAAAGTGGCGGGACCGGTACAAATCAAAACAGTTCTGGAGCTCCCTGGCGAGATACAATTCAATGAAAACCGCGTAGCCCATGTAGTCCCCCGGGTGGAAGGCGTTATCACCGCGGCTTACAAGCATCTAGGTGCGCCTGTTGAAAAGGGGGAACTCATAGCCGTTTTGGAAAGCCGGGAATTGGCGGATTTAAAAAGCCAGTACTATACCGCTATTAAGCGACGGGAACTGGCGCAAATCACTTTTGACCGGGAAGCGCGTTTATGGCGGGAGAAGGTCTCCGCCGAGCAAGACTACTTGGCGGCGAAAACAGCCCTGGCGGAAGCCAATATCGTCGTCACCGCCGCCGCCCAACGTCTCCTTGCTTTAGGACTCACCCAGGATGCCTTGGACACCATTCCCCAAGAAAGCCAGTCAAAACTGAGCCGCTATCCCATCCGAGCCCCTTTTGATGGCCGGGTCGTGCGCAAGCACGTGGTCCGGGGCGAAGCCGTCAAGGCGGACGCCGAACTTTTTATGATTGCCGATTTATCCACGGTCTGGGGAACCATTACCGTCTACACAGAGGATCTCAACCAAGTTCATCTGGGCCAGAAAGTCACGGTGAGGTCCGAAGAACTGGGGCTGGAGGCGACCGGCACTATTTCTTATTTGGGGTATCTGATTGACGCCCAAACCCGTTCCACCCAGGCTCATGTGGATATTCCCAATCCCGAGGAACGCTGGCGTCCTGGTCTTTTCGTGACAGTGGAAGTGGCGGAAAAGAAAATCCCCGTCCCGGTAGCGGTCGCCGCCGAAGCCATTCAAACCTACCGGAACCAACCGGTGGTATTCGTCCAACACGGAAATGGTTTTGAAGTACGACCCATTACCCTCGGGCGCCGCAGCGGAAACGGGCAGTGGATAGAGATGGTAAACGGCCTCTCCGCCGGGGAACGCTATGCCGCCGACAACAGCTTTGTGCTCAAATCCGAGCTCGGCGAAGCCATGGCCCCCCAGTAATTTCGATTCCTTCATCACTAGAAAATCATGTTTACCCATATTCTGAAATTTGCCGTTCAGCAGCGTTGGTTAGTGCTATTAGCCACCTTTGGGGTAGCCGTACTAGGGATTTATAATTACCAACGCCTACCCATCGACGCTGTCCCCGATATCACCAATGTGCAAGTTCAGATCAACACCGAAGCGCCAGGCTACTCGCCCCTCGAGACGGAGCAGCGCATTACTTTTCCCCTTGAGATTACCCTGCAAGGGCTTCCCCGGCTAGAGGAGACCCGCTCCCTCTCCCGTTATGGACTCTCCCAAGTGACCGTTATTTTTGAGGACGGCACGGATATCTACTTTGCCCGTCAGTTGGTGAATCAACGCATCCAGGAAGCTAAAGGCAACCTTCCGCCAGGCATCGAGCCTACAATGGGCCCCATCGCCACGGGACTGGGTGAAATTTTTCTCTGGACGGTGGAATCGGAGCCCAGCGCCCGTAAGCTAGATGGCGCCCCTTATACTCTCACCAACTTAAGGACTATCCAGGATTGGGTGATCAAACCCCAATTGATCACCGTCCCGGGGGTGACCGAGATCAACAGCCTGGGAGGGTATATTAAGCAATATCATGTCACCCCTTACCCGAAAAAACTTATCGCCTATGGCCTCTCCTTCCAGGATTTACTCACCGCCCTAGCCCGCAATAATGCCAATGTAGGCGCAGGTTATATTGAGCACTACGGCGAGCAATATCTGATTCGGGCCCCGGGGCAAGTGCAAAATTTGGAGGAAATAAGCCATATCATCGTGGGCACCTATCAGGGCGTTCCGGTATATGTCAAGGACGTGGCCGATGTACTGCTTGGAAAAGAATTGCGTACCGGCGCAGCCACCCGGGAAGGGGAAGAAACCGTGCTAGGGACCGCCTTCCTGCTCATGGGGGAAAATAGCCGGACGGTGGCCCGTGCAGTCGCGGAGCGGTTAGCGGAAATTAACCACACTCTTCCCGAGGGCGTGGAAGCGAAAACCGCCTATGATCGCACCGCTTTGGTCGATAAAACCATTGCCACGGTAAGAAATAACTTGCTGGAGGGAGCAGCGCTAGTGATGGTCGTGCTTTTTCTCCTTTTGGGAAATTTCCGCGCCGCTTTAATCACCGCCATGGTGATCCCCCTGTCCATGCTGTTCACCATCACCGGCATGGACACCGAAAAGGTCAGCGCCAATCTCATGAGCCTGGGGGCGCTGGATTTTGGCATTATTGTGGACGGGGCCGTGGTCATCGTCGAGAATAGCATTCGGCATTTGGCGGAAGCACAACAGCGCCGAGGTCATACCCTATCGCTATCAGAACGGTTGGAGGTGGTATTCCATTCCTCCGAGGAAGCCCGCCGGGCGATTCTCTATGGACAAACCATTATCATGGTTGTATATCTCCCCCTCTTTACCTTAACCGGGGTGGAGGGGAAGATGTTCCATCCCATGGCCTTCACGGTTGTGGCCGCCCTGTTCGGGGCTATGGTCCTCTCGGTCACCTTTGTCCCCGCGGCGGTGGCCATTTTCGTCAAGGGGCCTATCGCCGAAAAAGAAAATCCCGCCCTGGTGCTAGCCAAAAAAGCTTATCGGCCAGCACTGTATTTTACCCTCAACAACAAAATAGTAGTCATCACCCTCGCGGCGGTAATAGTGATGCTCAGTGGGCTGCTGACAACCCGCATGGGCGCTGAATTTGTGCCTACCCTAGATGAAGGGGACATGGCGGTACAAGCCATTCGGACTACCGGAACCAGCCTCTCCCAGTCGGTGGAAATGCAACGTGCGCTGGAGGAAAAGATCATGGCATTTCCCGAGGTAAAAACCGTCGTTGCCCGGATTGGAACCGCGGAAATTGCCAATGATCCCATGCCTCCCAATGTCGCCGATACCCTGATCATGCTCAAACCGAGGGCGGAATGGCCGGAACCGGAACGCCCAAAAACCGACTTACTCCAGGCGATGGAAGCCAGCATCACTCAACTTCCCGGTAACAAATACGAGTTTACTCAGCCCATTGAGCTGCGTTTCAATGAGCTTATTTCTGGCGTGCGGGCGGATATTGCAGTCAAAGTTTTTGGCGATGATATGGCTACCTTGCTCAACACGGGTGAGCGCATTGCAGCAGTGCTGAAAACCGTCCCTGGAGCGGCGGATGTTCGGGTGGAACCGATAACGGGTTTGCCCGTGGTTACCGTGCGGATGAAACGGGAAAAGATGGCCCGCTATGGGCTCAATGTGGCTGACGTCCAAGCAGTCATTACCGTCGCGCTGGGAGGAAAAACCGCTGCCGGAGGGGACAGTACGGGGATGATCTATGAAGGGGATCGCCATTTTCCCCTGGTGGTTCGCCTTCCCGAGGACTTGCGTAGTAATCTTGAGACCTTAAAGCGTCTCCCGCTCCCCCTTCCCTCCAAGGGATCGGCATCGCAGCAATTCCCCTTGCAGGGCGCGGCAGGGGTACCTCTTCGCCCTAGCTATATTCCCCTCAGTACCGTGGCGACTTTGGAAATCACTCCCGGACCCAATCAAATTAGCCGGGAGAATGGCAAACGCCGGCTGGCTGTCACCACTAATGTCCGCGGCCGCGACCTAGGCTCCTTTGTGGCGGAAGCCCGGAGCAAAATCCAGGCGCAAGTTCAGATCCCCCCAGGCTACTGGGCCACCTGGGGCGGCCAGTTTGAACAAATGATCACCGCCGCTAAGCGCCTCGAGATTGTCGTCCCCATCGCCCTTCTCCTTATTTTTATCCTCCTCTATGGCACCTTTGGCACCCTTAAGGATGGCCTGCTGGTGTTTACCGGCGTCCCCTTCGCCTTGACCGGCGGGATAGTATTGCTTTGGCTGCGGGATATTCCCCTTTCCATCTCCGCAGGCGTAGGCTTTATCGCTCTTTCCGGCGTGGCGGTGCTCAATGGCTTGGTCATGATCGCCTTTATTAAAAAACTGCGCGAGGAGGGTTTACCCCTGGAGGAGGCCGTTCGGCAAGGGGCCCTGACCCGCCTGCGCCCGGTGCTAATGACGGCCTTGGTGGCCGCCCTAGGTTTTATCCCCATGGCCCTGGCCACCAGCACTGGAGCAGAAGTGCAACGCCCCCTGGCTACCGTGGTCATTGGGGGCATCATGTCTTCTACGCTTCTCACCCTGCTGGTTCTGCCGGCTCTCTATGAATGGGTCTACGCAAACCGATCCAGCCGGTATAGCACCGCCACCAAGAGCACTGCTCCCCCCAATAACCATAGGGAACCCAATAGCCATAAAGACAAGGGTATGGCCAGATAATAGCCCCGCATTCCCAAAGTATAGTGATTGGCGCCCCGTTGCAGTATCTCCGTGACTGTTTTAGCGCTTATACCGGCCTCCTGGCATTCAGGAACATTAATCATAAAGCCCGTATGATTGTAGTAGCGAATCGCCAGGGTAAAATTAAAAAAAGCAAAAAAGAAATCCCCGCTCAGTATTACCAATTTCAGCAGCCATAACAACTCACTATCGTAACCCAAGTAATTGAGCAGCTTAGAAGGCTGAGATTGTTGTTCCGTAGTAAACGCCACATTCAACAGGCCAAGGCCCAGCAAAATGGCGGTAGAAGCCAATAAAGTCGACGCCATGGTCCAATTACGCAGAGTTTGAACAGCCAGGATGTCCCGCCCTTCTTGAATGACCTTTTTAACCCATAGCTTGCGGATACGCCGGGACAGGCCCACCGCCGTAGATAAAGGTTGCCTGCGTATTCGCCAGAACAGATAAAAATGATAGCCACCTAACAACGTAAAGGCCAGCAACGTTAGCTCATGTTCCCAGTGCGGCATATCAAAAATTAAAACCTATCCGGCGAATTAGAACCACCCCCGGCGTTTGAAGAAGATGAGCAGTAAAACGGCCACTGCAATCATCACCAACCATATCAAGGGGTAACCGTAATACCAGCTAAGCTCTGGCATTGCCCAAGGGCTGTCGGGATTATCACCAAAATTCATGCCGTAAACACCTGCGATAAAAGTCAAAGGGATAAAAATAGTGGCAATAATCGTCAATATACGCATGATTTCATTAGTATGATGACTGACACTAGAAAGATAAACATCCAACATGCTACTGCTCATCTCCCGATAGGTCTCTAGTAACTCCATGATCTGAATACTATGATCATAGCAGTCCCGCAAATAGATCTTGATCCCGTTAGTCATTGGACTATAGTCCTCCCGCAGCAACCTATTGACCACTTCGCGCTGAGGCCAAAATATCCGGCGCAGCAATAACAGTTCTCGCTTAATCCTGTGAATCCAGGCCAAGGTATTCTGAGTTGGGCAGCGCAAAAGTTCCAGCTCAAGTTCTTCAAGTTGTTCACCAAAGCTTTCTAATATTGGGAACCCCTCATCAACCACTAAATCAATCAAAATATAAAATAGATAATCTATGGAACGGGATTGGAAACGTTGACCGTTTTTTCGCAGCCTTTTCCTGACCGGCTCAAAGGGATCGCTATGTCCATTGCAGAAACTTACAATATAGTCCTCGCCTAAAAACAGGCTGATTTGCCTTGCCTTTATAGTAGAGTCATGAATGACGGCCAAACTCAAAATGACAAACAGCTGCTCATCGTAACTTTCCACCTTGGGACGTTGCCCTGTATTGAGAACATCCTCCATCGCCAAAGGATGAAGATTAAACATTTCCCCAAGTTGGCGCAAAATGGCAGGTTCGGCATAGCCTTGAACATGAATCCAAGTATTGCTGGAATCCTGGAGATAGGGTCGGCACTCACTGACATTGGCCAATTCCCGTTCCCTGAGTTCAGCAGCCGTATAGCCCATAAGGCGGATTGAAAGTGGCGTCTCCGCACCCTCTTCCGCTTCCACTAACGTACCGGGAGGAGTCCCTGGAGGATGATAATCCTTAGTAAAATAATCCACGCTTAGTGAGGTTTCTTCTGGCGCTGCTCGCCTTGAATATACGCTTTGAGATCCATTTGCAGGGTTTGCTGGTTTTTACATTACGAAACGTTTGCCTAAACAACAATAGCTTAAGTATCCAGCCAGACTCCCATTCTCTCTTGGGATTCTGCTACTATCTCCAATTTTAGTCCAAAAATGGAAGTTTTTCCCATGCTGAATGTAACTCTCCGAGCCCTTCTAACCAGCCTCTTTTTATGGCTACTTATTGGCTGTCAAACTGCCTATTACAAAACCATGGAGGAATTTGGGTATCACAAAAGAGATATTTTGGCGGATCGAGTCGAAGAAGTACGAGATACCCAAATTGAAGCGAAGGACCAATTTCAATCTGCGCTAGAGCAGTTTTCTTCCGTTGTGAACTACGATGGGGGCGATCTGGAAGCCCTTTATGAAAAGCTCAATGACGAGTATCAAGCTAGCAAAAAAGAGGCGGAAGCTGTTCATGACCGCATTGCCTCTGTTGAAGACGTTGCTGGAGCCTTATTTGTAGAGTGGCAAGAAGAGCTGGATCAGTACGATAATCCTTCCTTACGGCGCAGCAGCCAACAACAACTTACCCAAACCCGTACCCGCTATGACAAGCTACTCCGGGCCATGAAACGCGCCGAAGCAAAAATACAACCGGTACTCGCTACCTTCCATGATCAAGTGCTGTTTTTGAAGCATAATCTCAATGCCCGCGCCATTGCGTCTTTACAAGGAGAACTCAGCACCATAGAGACGGATGTCAACCGGCTCGTCCAAGAAATGGAAGCCGCGATCGATGAGGCCAACACATTTATTAAGACCCTAGAGAGCTAATGGGCCTGGCATTTGATTATTAAAGTATAGGGGGACGTCCAGGCGTGAGTAAAGATAAAGTAGAAGACAGGCGTCGCTAAAAAACTTTTATTCACCACGATCTGACTCCCCCCGCAGCAAGCCATCCATCCCGGTACCGCCAGATGGATGGCCTCGCGAAAATATTCGCGTTATTCTTACATATGAGATTGAAGATAGTTTTGCTCGCCTACCTTCTTAATAAGGTCTAACTGAGTTTCTAGCCAATCAATATGTTCTTCCTCACTATCTAGGATTTCTTCAAACAGATCCCGAGAAACATAATCGCTTTGCTTCTCGCAATGGGCAATCGCTTCCTTTAGCACGGGTAAATTATCCTTTTCCAGCTTGAGGTCGCATTCCAGCATTTCCTTGGGGGCCTCACCAATTAAAAGCTTACCCATATCCTGAAGGTTGGGAAGTCCCTCCAGAAACAAGATTCGTTCAATAAGCTGATCCGCATGCTTCATCTCATCAATGGAGGCCTCGTACTCATATTTATTCAGCTTTTCAAAGCCCCAATTTTTATACATGCGGGCATGGAGAAAATATTGGTTGATAGCCGTCAATTCATTGGTCAGCGCTTTATTAAGATAGCTAATTACCTTTTTATCGCCCTTCATGATGCATACTCCTTGCCGTTATTGTATGATGGTTTGAAAATACTTTAGCGAAACACTAAAGAATTGTCAATTTTTCTATTTATTACAACAAGTTAAATACGAAAAAGAATAGTTATTGTTTTCCCTGTTCTTTCCAGGAGTCTAAAGATTTATGTCCTCCTCTACCCCCTTTTTAAACGCTGTATTTCAGCATCGCCGCTGGACCTTCCTAGGTACGGGTTTCCGGCCATTTTTTTGGTTTGGAACCTTAATGAGCAGCGTCTGGATGCTCTTATGGCTATTGTTATTAAGCGGGCATCTGAGCCTCAATTCGCACCTTCCCCTGCCTTACTGGCATGCCCACGAGATGCTGTTTGGCTTTGTTGCCGCCATCATTGCCGGGTTTCTTTTGACCGCGACCCAGAATTGGACTGGGCGTATTACGGCAACCGGCCCTTCCCTCCTCTTTCTCGTTCTAGTATGGGCTGCTGGACGCGCCGTCATGCTAGGGGGAGATGCCCTGCCTGTTTCCCTTGTCATCACGGTTGATATGGCTTTTATCCCCTGTTTGCTGTTTTTCGTTGCCCGGCCTGTCGTGGCCGCACGGCATACCCGCAGTATCGCCTTGGTAGTGATATTAGGGGTTCTAGCAAGTTGCAACCTGCTGGTTCACCTGGGCGGGGCTGGCTATCTTCCCGCGGCAACAACGCCAGCCCTCCACGCCACAGTCAATGTCATTACTCTCTTGATGGTGATTATTGGCGGCCGCGTGATCCCCTTTTTCACCCGCAATACCCTGCAAATCCCTATCTACCAATTCATCTGGCTGGAGCGCCTGGCTATCGGTTCCGTCACCGCGCTTTTGATAATAGAAGCCATCAGCGGGATCAATGCCCTAACCGGCGCTATTGCACTTGCGGCAGGCATATTCAACCTAATCCGTCTGCTTGGCTGGGGCGGGCATAAAACCTTATCCCAACCTCTTCTATGGGTGCTGCATCTAGCGTATCTATGGATCTGCGTTGGGCTTGTCGTCAAGGGTTTGGATGCCTATCTAGGGGGAGACTATCATAGCATTGCAATCCACCTTTTAACGGTGGGGGCCATGGGTACGCTCATCCTAGGCATGATTTCCCGTGTTGCCCTTGGCCATACGGGACGACGCATGGTATTGCCTAAAAGAATGGTTGTAGCTTATGGCTTGATTACGCTAGGCGTTATTGTCCGAACCGGTGGCCCGCTGCTACTGCCCACTCACATGGTAGCTGTTTGGTTGCTTTCGGGCGGACTTTGGATAGGGGCTTTCGGGGTCTTTCTATTCCACTATACCCCTATCTTATGGCGTTCCAGGATAGATGGGCGCCCAGGCTAAAAAGGATTAACCCACCCGTAAATTTCTATTGGCGCAAGCTAAGGAAAGCGACTATATCTATTCAATATAAGTGAATACTTGGCTTTCTCAGGCTATAAATGTGGCAATAGTTTAGTTAATGAAGGAGCGATTATCATGAATGCTCAATTCAATGACATTATTGAGGACATCATTGTAACGGTAGATGGCTCTGAAAATGCGCAGCGGGCGGCACGCTTCGCAGCCCGCTTGGCTAAAGCAACGGAAAACAAAATAACTCTGCTCTATGTATTTCCAACAGGAGCCACCAGCGATTTTGATTTTCTGAGCATCACCCATCCAGAGGAGGAAAATACCGAACAGCTCAAAAAAGAAACAGCCCGTAAGGTTTTTGACGAAGCCCGGCAGGTTATGGGTGACCAGGGCCAAGAAATTAAAGAAGAGATCCTCACAGGCGACCCAGCAACGGAAATTATCCATTACTTTGAGAAACGCCCTAACACAATAACGGTAATAGGCCGGCGCGGTCTCTCGCGCTTTGAAGCCCTATTGCTAGGCAGCGTGAGTGAAAAAGTCGTACGCCATGCCAAGGGACCAATCACTATTATTCACTGAGCAACATTTTTTTCCTTCTCAAAAATAATTTTTCTAGTTCTACGAACACAAATACGGAGGAGGTGACCAGAATGATCCAGCCCCAATCAGCAAAACCGAGAGGCACGCTGCCGAAAAGCTGTTGCATGATTCCAGTGTAGGTAAAGAGTAATTGCAGTCCTACCACGATGACAATAGCTATCAAAACGTAGCGGTTACCTAGTAGACCTTCTCGGGATAAGGCTGAACGAGTTATATAGCGGGTATTGAAAAGATAGAATATCTCAAACATTACCAAGGTATTCACCGCAATAGTCCGAGCATATTCAATAGATGCACCTTGTTCCCGGTACCAAAGAAAGAGCCCAAAAGTACCGGCTACCAAAATAGCAGAGACGAAAACAATACGCCAAATTAAAAACCCGGATAGTACCGGTTCCCTCGGATCACGAGGAGGACGGCGCATGACATTCCCTTCTGGGGGCTCGAAAGCCAGCGCCAAGGCAAGGGTAACCGCCGTGATCATATTAATCCATAGAATTTGCACCGGGGTAATGGGGAGCCTATAGCCAAGCAAAATGGCAACCAACAAGGTCATCGCTTCGCCTCCATTGGTCGGCAAAATGAAAAGTATGGATTTCTTTAGATTGTCATAAACGGTGCGCCCTTCTTTTACTGCTTGGGCAATGGAAGCAAAATCATCGTCGGTAAGCACGGCTTCGGCGGCCTCTTTGGCCACCTCCGTGCCTTTCTGTCCCATGGCGATGCCCACATCAGCCCGCTTCAAGGCGGGGGCATCGTTAACGCCATCACCCGTCATAGCCACGACTCGTCCTTGAGCCTGCAAAGCTTTAACCAAACGAAGCTTATGTTCTGGACTAGCCCGAGCGAAGACATTCACATCCAAAACTAGCTTACGCAGGTCTTCATCATCCATGATTTCCAGATCGGCACCGGCCAAGGCTTGCCTGTCTTGTTTGAGACCTAATTGCTGGCCAATGGTCTGGGCGGTCAAAAGATGATCTCCGGTAATCATCTTGACCTGGATTCCTGCTTCCTGGCATGCTTTGACCGCAGCAATCGCCTCCATCCGCGGAGGATCGATAATTCCAAATAACCCTAGCAAGGTTAACTCCCCCCCCACATCCACAAAACGCAAATCGCTGCGGCTAATATCGCTAACCCGGAAAGCGATAGCCAATACTCGCTCCCCCTTGCCCGCCATCTCTAGAATACGTCCATGCCAATAAGCTATATCCAAGGGTCGATCCTCACCTTGGCTGCGCTGGCGATAGCACATTTCCAAAACCTGTTCAGGCGCCCCTTTAAGATAAATAAAGCCGTGCCCTGCCCGATCCTGGTGCAAAGTTGCCATGAAACGAAGTGCCGACTCAAAGGGAATGACATCGATCCGGCGCCATTCTTCCCGTTCCAATTCTGGAATTAAATTCGCCTTCATGGCCAAGCTCACCAAAGCAGCTTCAGTAGGATCTCCTTGGCAGATCCACTGATCTTCCCAATTGTGAAGGTTTGCATCATTACACAGCAGACCCGCACGGCAGAGATTTCCCAACTCAGGATAGTCATCCACCGAGATCAGCTGGCCTTGCCGGCTAAATCCCCCATGGGGGTGATATCCTACTCCACTGACATCGAATAAGGTATCGGCGGTGGCTACCGTACGCACGGTCATTTCGTTCCGGGTTAAAGTGCCGGTTTTATCAGAACAAATCACATTAACGGAGCCCAGCGTTTCCACTGCCGGAAGATGACGAATAATGGTATTGCGGCGCGCCATGCGTTGGACTCCAATCGCCAAGGTAATGGTCATAATGGCAGGCAGTCCCTCTGGAATGGCCGCCACGGCAAGGCCCACGGCCGCGAGAAACATGTCCTGGGGAGAATAGCCTTGGACTCCTACCCCAAAGGTAAACACAATCGCTGCCAGCCCCAAAATAGCGGCGGTCAACCAACGCCCAAACACAGCTATCTGCCGCAGCAAAGGCGTTATCAGAGTTTGCACCTGTCCTAGCATGGCGCTGATACGCCCAATCTCGGTGCGATCCCCCGTGGCTATTACCACCCCCTCCCCAGTACCGTAGGTAACCAGGGTTCCGGAATAGGCCATGCAGGTTCGATCCCCTACCGGTGCATTTTCAGTAACGGGTTCAAGCGCCTTCTCCGCAGGCATGGATTCCCCCGTTAGAGGGGCTTCCTCAATTTGTAAATTCTTGACCCGAATAAGGCGAAGATCCGCGGGCACCTTATCACCCGATTGGAGGATCACCACATCACCAGGAACCAAACATTCGGCAGGAATCACCCTATGCTGGCCATCGCGTAACACATTCGCTTGGGGCGAGAGGAGATGACGAATAGCTTCCAAGGCTCGTTCTGCCTTGCCTTCTTGAATAAAGCCAACCAAGGCATTGAGCACCACGACCCCCAAAATAACCCCGGTGTCCACCCAGTGAGCCAGCAAGGCCGTCACCACGGCGGCGGCGAGCAACACATAAATGAGCACATTATGAAATTGGGTTAAAAACCGTTCCACGGACCCTCTTCGCCTAGGCGGTGTGAGTCGGTTAGGCCCATACTCCTTTAGACGTTGCTCCGCCTCCTGTTGAGTCAACCCCAAACGTTTGCTGCCCACCCGCAGCAGCACGGCCTCCGCAGTATGGACATGCCAACTATTTTTCCTGACCGGCGCCATGACGACCTCATATCTCTACTGTTCTATCAAGAATGATACGATACCAAGAGCTATAATGCTGCCCTTGTCTAAGGGTCTTGGTTGAGAATCTCTTTTTCTAATCATTAATTGGTAAAATGAGGAACTCAAAATAATCTTTTTAAGACCAGCCCAGATATTAATCTCATGACGATACCCGTCGATCATCCGCAGCGCCTGCTACTGAACCATGAACTACACGCCCGGCTACCAGAATCGCTAGCGCCCCCGGAGCAAATATCCCATCTTGTGCTTTCCTCCGATGCGGAGATGGTTCAGCAAGAGCGGGAGAAACTAACGGAAATTTGCCTCCGGTTTGGTCATTCTATTCCAGTCTCAAAAGATAATCATTTTCGTATTGATCTGGGTCCATTCCGCCTCCAATGGGAAAAACACACTGAATTCACTAGCTATACTTTTTTTCGGCGCGGCCCATTCCAGGAGCCATTCGCCAACACCGTCATAGAAAGCGTACCCCAAGACTGGCTTACGGAATTGCCGGGCCAGGTCCTCGTTGCTGCTCACTTGGCCATCTACCCCCGACCCGAAAAACCACGGGACCCGGATGAGATTGCTGCCGCCCTATTTGAAGGCAATGCCGTTACGGGCGCCCGCATTGGCGAAGGGGCAGGAATCGCTTACGCCGATTTTCGCCTCCATAAAGACGGGTTTAGCCGCTTTATCATTAAGGATATCAGTCTCACCCCACGCCAGGCTGGACGGGCGGTACAACGCCTGCTGGAGATTGAGTCCTATCTCATACAGGCGTTGCGGACCTACCCCCTGGCGCGCAAAACCATGCCCATGCTAGGACATGCCGAGCAGGAATTAGCCCAGATTACCGAGGCCATCGCCTCGGCTACCACCGAGGAAGAATCGGCGTTACTTGATCAGCTCACTAAATTAGCGGCCTCTACCGAAAGCCTGGCTTCTTCGATCCAATATCGAATCACCGCCGCCCAGGCTTACTACGAATTGGTGCAGCGGCGTATTAACGAGCTGCGTGAGCTGCGGGTTGAAGGCATGCAAACCTTTCGCGAGTTTTGCGAACGGCGCATGGGACCGGCCATGCATACTTGCGAGACTGTACTCCGGCTACAGGAAAATCTGTCCCGACGCATTGGGCGGGCAAGCGAATTACTACGCACCCGGGTAAATATTTCCCTTGAGCACCAGAATCAGCAAGTGCTCTCTTCCATGGCGGAACGGGCTAAGCTCCAGCTCCACTTGCAAGAAACCGTGGAAGGGCTCTCCGTTGCCGCCATCACCTATTACGTAGTGGGTCTAGTCGGTTATCTCGCTAGGGCGGCAGAAGCGGCAGGCTTACCCATCAACCCGGATTTAGCCATCGGCATATCAATCCCGGTCGTCGCGTTATCGGTAGCCCTGAGTGTGCGGAAAATCCGGCGTATGGTAACGAGAAACCACAACGTTGATTGATTTACAGCCGAATTAAAGCAAATTTTCTAGAAACACTTATCATTATATATCTATCGTTTTGTGATCCCTGTCACATCAAGCTTATAAAAAATGATCCGATAGACTTCCTGTGCGCGGTATTACTCAAACAGGAAAAATAGGACGCTGATAGCCTTGTTAGCATTAGCCCTTGATGGTTGGAAAATGACCGCCCGTTATCTTGATAATGGACCAGACGCGAGGGTAACGATTCGTCTTCGAGAGATGAATCTCGATACTGGCGAGTTTACAAACATTTTCAAAATAGATAGTGATGACTACGCAGCGGACGAGCTATACCAAACCCAAAATAAAGATTTTGAGCTAGGTTGTTTTTCTAGTTACTCCTTTGATTTTAGTAACCATGCCTACTATGTGGTAGTAAAGCTGGAGAAAACTGGATTAGCAGGACGAGCGGGTATTTCGGCAATGAGAATAGAGCCTACAAACTGCCTCCTTTAATATATAAATCTGGGTAGAGAGGGAAAGCAAGAGCGCATCCCGCCTTTCGCAACCAGGGAACCCACCCGCTTTCCCAGGCTCCTGCAACGAATATCGACTTCAGCTGCCAAAGAAGGAACATTAAAAATTCTGCGCCCCTCTGTTTCTAAAACACCTCCAAGCCGAGGGGCCTGAGATCTGCCCCTTCTTTCCAAAGGCCTCAAAGCATCAGGCCAATAGTTTTCTTCCACGGCCCACCGCAAAAATACCTCCCCCTAGAAGCAGCAAAGCCAAGGAAGAAGGCGCTGATACGTTGACGGGCGGATCGGTAATTACCCGCAGCTGATCTACTGCGGGTTTGGCTTTCCAGTCAAACCACAAGGTTCGAGAATCGGCGCTAATATTCCAACCCCCATGATTAAGCTCGTGTTTATCCAACTTTCTTCCACTTTTAGAGAAGAGGGTGCCCGGCTGGCTAAGAAAATCACTCCCTCTTAAAAAACGGTTAGAATAGATCAAACCGATAATATCGGTATCAAAGGTAATCCATCCCTTCGCTCTGGACCACTTGCCTTTCTTATCTTTACCAATAGGATCAAAGTGTAATAAGTGACTGTTGATGTGTGTGCCGGCAGCAATTGCATTGTTCAAGTCACCATCAAATTCAAACTCTCTATTGACAGAGAGATCCTCAGTTAATACGAATGCTTGCTCGTTAAAGGCAAATACGTTCACATTGCTTTCATAGTGATGATTCCGTAAATTAGCAGGCTGGACACCCAATAGGGCATCTCCGCCGAGCTCAATGATTAATGCCTGGACATTGCCCATGCTGCTCGCCAATAACAAAAATATTCTTAATAACTTTCCCATGAGATTTGCCATAAACTTTATAAAACATTGAATTAATCATTCCTAAGCAAATCTCTTACCAATTCATATTTTTTTATATGTAAAACAAATATTTAAATTATCTATTCCACCGCCAAGCTGAACCAAGTTGTAATAAACATGATACTTTTGCTTGCTTATTTGTCCTCTACGAATCTCCCTGCTCAAAAATTTTTTTAAAATCATTTACTTACAAACTTTCCGGCAAGAATCTCCAAGTGTCACTTTAGGCTTTAGAGGCGAGCGCGGACTACTAGAAAAAACCTATGCTGGTGAGCCCAATGTCACCTCTATATCCAGTCGTTGCTCTTCACGAATCACTTGCACTTGAATTTTTTCGCCAGCTTGACGCTGCTCAAGAGCCAAGACTAAATCATCGGCATCCAGCACGGGCTGGCCCTCGACCGCAACGATAATGTCCCCCAGATGAATCCGCCCCAGGGAGTCGCGCTGAACCCCGCGCAAACCGGCTTGCTCCGCGCCACCACCAGGAATCACGCGCAGAATGACTGCCCCTTCCACCCTCATATTGGCCATAGCCCGCGCTGGCAACAACTCAATCCCCAGCGTTGGTCGCTCTACTCGGCCCTTAGCAATAAGCTCCGGCACTACCCAATTGACCGTATCCACGGGAATAGCGAAGCCAATCCCGGCATAGGTACCGGAAGGGCTATAAATGGCTGTATTCACCCCCATCAGGCGCCCAGCGCTATCTAGCAAAGGCCCTCCCGAGTTGCCTGGGTTAATGGCGGCATCGGTTTGTATCACATTGCGAATGGGGATTCTTGCCGCCGACTCCATTTCTCTACCCAGCGCGCTAATTACCCCCGTGGTTAACGTTTGATCCAGACCAAAGGGGTTCCCAATCGCAAATGCTTTTTGGCCGACTTGGAGATCACCGGAGCTGCCAATAGCGATAGGCTGAAGCTTGTTTCCCGGCGCCTTAATCCGCAGTACCGCTAAATCCTTTTCAGGGGCTGCCCCAATCAGTTTGGCATCCCAGGTTGAGTGGTCAGAGAGCGTCACCTTAGCAGCACTCGATCCTTGCACAACGTGTAAATTAGTCACAATGTGGCCGCTATCATCCCAAATAAAGCCTGAACCAGTCCCCCGGGGAATTTCTTGCACATTTAAGCTAAACCAATCTCGGTGCCGGGACAGGGTGGTGATAAAAACTACGGCGGGGGAAACTTTGCGAAAGAGTTCAATCGTTGATTTTTCATCCGCCGCCAAATCCCCACGCGCCAGAACCGGGCGCGGCTCTACCGGAGGGGGCGCTTCTAAAAACCGCTCTGCAACTCCCTGCCACCCCATTCCCACAATAAACGCAAGCGCCAACAATAACGCCAAGGAGCCAATAGAGATCTTCTTTCGCTTTAGCACGGCTTGATTTTTTAGTCTTTCTATCTGGAAAAGTAGGAGCAGAATTATAGCCTAATGGGCGGTGTCACCAATCGCTTCCTGGCTCTTTTCAGAGTCAGCCAGATAATAATGGGCGGTTGGTCTGAAGGCGCTGTCTAGCTCGAACACCAAGGGAATACCCGTAGGAATATTAAGCTCCATCACTTCTTGATCAGATAGTCCCTCAAGATGTTTATATAAAGCCCGCAAAGAATTACCGTGAGCAACAATAATTAGCTCCTTACCAGCGGCAATATCCGGCAAGATGCACTGTTTCCAGCAGGGAATAACCCGCTGAAGGGTCTTTTTAAGAGATTCTGATGCTGGCAGCGCTTCCGGAGCCAAGCCTGCATAACGCCTATCGAAGCGC
This sequence comes from Nitrosococcus watsonii C-113, assembly GCF_000143085.1. Classification (NCBI taxonomy): domain Bacteria; kingdom Pseudomonadati; phylum Pseudomonadota; class Gammaproteobacteria; order Chromatiales; family Chromatiaceae; genus Nitrosococcus; species Nitrosococcus watsonii. The sequence goes on from NC_014315.1 coordinate 1,842,658, forward strand.
GGATGCCGGGGATCGGAATTATCCAATGGCGGTGGCTCAATCCCATAACCCCGACGCCACTGATGCACTAACTCCGCACCATATTGCTTAGCCATTTCTGCTTTGTTCAACCCTTGCAGACTGCCATAATGGCGCTCATTCAGTTCCCACCGTTTCTCCACAGGGAGCCATACCAGGTCCATCATTTCTTCTACGATCCAAAGAGTGCGAATAGCCCGCTTAAGTACCGACGTATAGGCCTTATCGAATTGATACCCTTCATTTTTCAAAATCTTACCCGCAAGACGGGCTTCTTCAACGCCATTTGTAGAAAGATCGACATCCGTCCAACCGGTGAAGCGATTCTCCAAATTCCACATGCTTTCACCATGACGAAGTAATATCACTCTATTCACTATCACCTCCTTCCCACCGAAAACCTATTACAATCCCTATCGTATAATGCGATAACTTTTGGAGAGAAAGAACCGGTATCTTTAAAAATTGGGACATTCCGTTTCTCCAGCGCTCCTATTTTTATCTTAGCCTCCATTGGTAAATTATGCTTAAATATGCTGTAAGTGGTGAAGTATGCACCCGCAAAGATTTAAATGCCTGGAGATATGGAAGTTTTGGCAAAATTAAGAGATTCAACTCTATATTAGGGGCTTGACAATTCCAAAATTTACCGTTTTTACAAAAAAGTTTTCAACAGATCATCCTTCATTCCAAGGACAAGTTCTCTCGCTTAGGCGCTAACTTCAAGTCTTCTAAGAAATTTTTTATAACTATATGATTTATAAAATAATTTTAGATTGGCTATTTTTTCACCGATTTGTAAAAAAGCATGGTAGTTGGGGCTTAGCAGGAGAGCATCCTCTCTTTATCCACAGACTTATCCACAATAATTGTGGATAAGTCTGTTCCTGTTATTTTCACTATTTTCCAGTTTAATAGCTGACTCCTCCAAGTGCCTATTATCTCTTCCGAATAGAAGCAGGAATACTCTCGGATATTATTATCTTCCGATAAATAACTATACTCTTTAAAGTTACAAAGACACGATCAAAGGAGCAACAGGATGATTAAATCAAGAGCAGCCATTGCATGGGGGCCAAAGCAACCCCTTTCCCTGGAAGAAGTAGAGGTAATGCCACCGCAAAAAGGGGAAGCTTTGGTTCGTATCGTCGCCACGGGTGTGTGTCATACCGATGCGTTTACTTTGTCAGGCGAAGACCCGGAAGGTGTTTTTCCCGCTATCCTCGGTCATGAAGGAGGAGGGATCGTAGAGGCTATTGGCGAAGGCGTGACCAGCGTCGCGGAAGGAGACCATGTCATCCCCTTATATACGCCAGAGTGTGGCAAATGTAAATTCTGCCTATCCGGCAAAACCAATCTATGCCAAAAAATCCGCGTGACTCAAGGCCGTGGACTAATGCCAGATGGCACCACCCGCTTCTACAAAGCGGGCCAGCCCATCTACCACTATATGGGCTGTTCTACTTTCTCCGAGCACACCATATTACCTGAAATTTCGCTTGCGAAAGTGAACAAGGAGGCTCCTCTGGAAGAGGTTTGCTTGCTGGGCTGTGGCGTCACCACAGGTATAGGGGCCGTCATGAACACCGCTAAAGTGGAAGAAGGCGCCACGGTGGCTATTTTTGGTCTGGGAGGAATTGGTTTGGCAGCCATTATTGGCGCCACTATGGCCAAAGCCAGCCGCATTATCGGGATTGATATCAATGAAGGTAAGTTTGAACTGGCCCGTAAGCTGGGGGCAAACGACTGTATCAATCCCCAAAACTACGATCGGCCCATCCAGGAAGTAATCATCGAACTGACTGGTGGTGGCGTGGATTATTCCTTTGAATGTATTGGTAATGTTAAGGTTATGCGTTCTGCATTGGAGTGTTGCCACAAAGGCTGGGGGGAATCGGTGATTATTGGCGTTGCCGGCGCTGGCCAGGAAATCTCTACCCGCCCATTTCAGCTAGTCACTGGACGGGTATGGCGAGGTTCTGCATTTGGTGGCATTAAAGGACGCTCCGAGTTACCAGAATATGTAGAGCGTTATCTGAAAGGCGAATTCAAACTTGATGACTTTATTACCCATACCATGGGACTGGAAGACATCAATAAGGCTTTCGATCTAATGCACCAAGGCGAGAGTATTCGTAGCGTCATTCATTATTAATCAATAAAATTGACTTAGAGACTACCTGGAGCCCAAACATGACCCTTGAAAACTTAAGTCGTAACAAAAGCTTTGGTGGCTGGCATCAACAATATAACCACTACGCCTCAAGCCTCAACTGCACAATGCGCTTCGCCATCTACCTGCCACCTCAAGCTACTGCAGGAGCAAAAGTCCCGGTACTATACTGGTTGTCCGGGTTAACCTGCACCGATGAAAATTTTATGCAAAAAGCCGGTGCGCATCGTATCGCCGCTGAACTGGGGATGGCGATAGTAGCGCCAGATACCAGCCCAAGGGGCAAGGAAGTAGCGGACGATCCAGAGGGTGCTTATGATCTAGGCAAAGGGGCAAGCTTTTATGTCAATGCTACTCAACCACCCTGGCGATCCCATTACCAAATGTATGATTATGTGGTACAGGAACTCCCGGCGCTCGTTGAGGCCCAATTTCCGGTTTCTGGGCAGCGTTCTATTGCGGGCCACTCCATGGGGGGACATGGCGCTTTGATCATTGCTATGCGTAACCCCGAACATTACCAGTCGGTATCTGCCTTCAGTCCAATCAGTAACCCCATGAACTGCCCCTGGGGACAGAAGGCCTTCTCGGCCTATCTTGGCCCTCAGATGGATACATGGCGGCAGTATGATGCCAGCGAATTGATGCGCGCTGCAAAACGATTCGTACCGGCCTTGGTGGATCAAGGCGAAGGGGATAATTTCTTGCACACCGAGTTAAAGCCAGAAACGCTACTAGCGGCAGCACAGATCAGTGGCTATCCCCTGCAACTGCGTCGCCATCAGGATTATGATCACAGCTACTACTTTATCGCCAGTTTTATTGAAGAGCATCTACGCTTCCACAGGGATCACCTTACATCATGAAGCAAAGAAAGCCTTACTTCTCCAGAAACTCGCGAATTTCATCACTTCGCCGGTGGGCATCCTCTCTTCCCAATTCCATCAAGCGCTCAAGGTAATCGGGTTGAAACATCAACAGGCTCAAAACATCATTACTGCGAGTTTCCTGGGTACCCAGCCCCCGAGTCATAAAGCGAAAGGAACGTGGCAGCGTCGATTCATACTCGTTGGCCAACTTGCCTAAATCCTGGGATGGCCGTGATAGCAGAAGCTTAACGGGGCGCAAACCATAACGCTGCTGTTCTGGTAACCTAGCTACCAAGCGGTTGATCCGCTCCAAACGCAAGGCATCATTGTCGAATACATCCAAAAAGATTGCATCAAAAAGCGCACCAGCCACCTGGATAGGCGGTGGATAATGATCGATATTGGGATAATTGTCTTCCTCATAACTAGGAGCGTAGTGGGTTGAAATAGCTAGTATCCGGCTGGCCCCAAGATGAATAGCCGGCGATAAAGGCGCGGTCATGCGGATACCCCCATCGCCATACCAATGTCCACCAATCTCCACCGCTGGGAAAAAGAAGGGTAAGGAAACGGAAGCTAGAATATGCTTGCGTTTCAGAGCACATTGAATTCCCTTGCGATGGGCCCGCTCCCAGCGTCGCAATTCCCGCCCCTGCACCCAGCTTACGGACTGGCCCGTGGAATAATTGGAGGCAGTGATAGCAATAGCTTTTAACTCCCCTCCCCCCAAATTACGTTGAATACCTATCAAATAACCGTCATTCAGATCAAAAACCTCCTCTAACAGCACCTCCAGCGGAGAAGTATCCAAAAGGCTGCGGACTTTTATGGTATGGGAGGCCCCCCCTAGCAACAGACGAAGGCTCCAGCGGACTACATTACTGACAATAGAAAGTGAATCGACCCGAAACATCTGTTCCGTGGTAAGCCCCTTCCATATCTTGCTCAAGCCTTCGACTCTTTCGCTAAAAGTACCAGGCTGATTAGCCAAATAGGTAGCATTAATAGCGCCGGCGGAAACGCCGGTTAAAATAGGTATCTTGAGCTCAGGATAAAGCTGGGCAAGGCAGTTAAGAAACCCGATCTGATAAGCGGCGCGGGCCCCTCCGCCGCTCATCACTAAAGCAAGATCGCCCCCGTTAGAATTCATAGAAAAGATCTTTTCAACAGCCGCTTCTTTCAGGCTTTAAAAATCATGGATTTAATTATAATTAAATAACTGTTCGCGGGTAAACCTATGATATTCTTTACCGCATAAATTTTTTTATCAACTTACCATAATATCCATTGGTACAGAATCGACAACACTCAATTTCCTTCTAAACCCGGAATACATATTCCTTTCCTTCCTCCCGCTCGCAATCCTGGGGATAATTTTTGCGCTTGTCTTCATAATACCGCTCACGGGCATCTCCTTCCGAAAGGCGATTGTAAGTTACAAAAAGAAGCCGCCGCTGCTTATCCGTAAGGTTGGGTTGAGAGCCGTGGGGAGTAAAAGAATCAAACAAAATCATATCTCCCGGCTGAGTTGGGCAAGCGATAAATGTCATCTCTTTCATTTCATCTTCCCCCAAGGGTGCCCATTCCTTGAACATACCAATTTTATGTTTTCCTGGGACAATTTCTAGGCAGCCATTTTCCTGATTGGCCTCATCAACACAAATAAGCGCCGTGATACAAAGACTATTATATTCCCACCAACCCGCTTGGTGATCTTGATGGGGTTTAAAACCATCGCCACCAGGAAATTTGAAGTTGATTTTTTCCTTGAAAAGGACCGCGGGTTCTCCAAAGAACTCAGAAATGGCTTCCTCAAGCTTGCTCTTGCAAAATAATTGAGCAAACCCCTTATGATAAGGAGAGAAATTCTCCATGCGATTTAACAATCGCCGGCCAGGCTCAGCAAGGGAATCCTCATAATAACGCTGATACTTGCCAGGGGCATCAGGATAAGCCTGAACCTCATCTACCCAGCGGCTAATTTGCGCCATTTCCCGATCATTATAAAATCCCCGTACCACAGCAAAGCCATCGCGCTTGAAAGCTTGAATATGCTCCTTTATTAGATCACTCATGGAGACTCCTTAAACACATCCATTATCGAAAAAAATGAGTTAACTAACCGAGGAACGGCGTATTAAGTCCATAAACTCGGCCCGAGTCCGCGAATCCTCCCGAAATGTCCCCAACATAGCACTGGTGACAGTCTGGCTATTCTGTTTTTGCACGCCCCGCATGACCATACAAAAATGACAAGCTTCCAACACAACCCCAACGCCGCGGGCATTAAGTACTGACATTAACCCACTCGCGATTTGAGTAGTGAGACGTTCTTGCACTTGAAGCCGTCGAGCAAAGACATCAATCACCCGGGCGATTTTACTCAGCCCCACAATGCGCCCCTTCGGCAGGTAGCCCACATGGGCTCGTCCAAAAAAAGGCAGCATGTGATGCTCGCACAGAGAATAAAATTCCACATCCTTGACAATGACCATTTCCTCGCATTCATCTTCAAAGAGGGCATCCTTGACCACCTCCTCCACCGTCATATGATAACCACTCGTAAGGAAATCAAGGGCTTTAGCAACTCGCTGTGGAGTACGTTTAAGCCCCTCGCGCTTGGGATCTTCGCCCAAGCGGGTTAAAATTTCCTCCACGCTAGCTTCGAATTCCGGGTCATAATGCTCTCCCGGCCCCACATCCAAGCTGCCAATGTAGTGGCCTTCCCGCACCACCTTGGTCAATTTCGTATCCATCGTGTTTTTACTCTCTACCCAGAGATGCCTAGACGGCTCCCATTATCATTATAATTCAGTTACGATTGTACTTTTGCGGACTTACAATACCCCTAACATTGGTGAAGAGGCTCCTCCCTTGCAATAATTTTTTAATAGTATACAGAATTACGCTGCTCTGATACCTGAACCTGTACTTCATAGAGGTTTGTTCCCATGTGTCAATTACTTGGAATGAATTGTAACGTGCCCACCGATATCTGTTTCTCCTTTGAGGGCTTTAGTCAGCGTGGCGGCGGTACCGATGAGCACCGGGACGGTTGGGGAATTGCTTTCTTTGAAGGGAGAGGCTGCCGAAATTTTGTAGATATTTTACCCGCCACTGATTCCCCCGTTGCCCATTTGGTCAAGGCATATCCAATTAAATCCCTCAATGTGATCGCCCATATACGTAAGGCTACCGTAGGTAAAATCCGTCTGGAAAACACCCACCCTTTCGTCCGGGAACTCTGGGGACGTTATTGGATTTTCGCCCATAATGGAGATTTGAAAGACTTTACTCCGCCCCTTCCAACTGATTTTCAACCGGTTGGAGAAACTGACAGCGAGCAGGCTTTTTGTCTTCTGCTGCAAGCGTTGAAAGACCGCCACCCCCATGGTATGCCTACACTACCGGCGTTACATCGAACCCTATGCGCCACAGCAGCGGAAATTGCCACTTACGGTAGCTTCAATTTCATCCTTTCCAATGGGGAGCATTTATTTGCCTATGGCTCTACCCAGCTAAGCTATATCGTTCGGCGCCATCCCTTCGGCCAGGCTCATTTAGTGGATAAGGATATGACGGTTGATTTCAGGGAAGTCACCACTGAGCGGGACCAGGTTGCCGTTATTGCCACCGCCCCTCTTACGGATAATGAATCCTGGACCCTAATCCCCCCAGGAACCCTCGTTGCATTCCAGGATGGACTCCCACTTATTTCAAACTCCGGCAGATAGCCATTTTAAATACTTCAGGGTTAACAAGATGACAACTCAATGCCCTTGCCGCTTAAGCTCCAATCCCCTACGCTTTATAGAGATAATTAATGAAAGTTAGAATTTTACCTAGGGGGGCCCCCGAGGATTTACCGTTTAACGGTCTTTAGAGTCATTGTTACAGGTAATTTTTCCCTCATGGCAACTTATTTTTCTAGCATGAAACAGGTATTCATTAATTCTGAAGAACAAGCCTATCAAGAAAGCGTTTGGCAACCTCCCGCCGATATCTATCGCATTGAACGAGGATGGCTAGTTAAACTAGATCTTGCTGGGATTCGCAACGAAGATATTCACCTTAGTATTCACGAGCAACGTTTGGTCGTCCAAGGCTTACGCCGAGATTGGATAGTAGAAGCTGGGCAGCAATATTACTCCATGGAGATTGCTTATAACCGCTTTAGGCGTGCGATTGAGTTTCCTGCTTCTTTGGAGCAGGCTCGCATCACCACCAAGTACCGTGATGGGATGCTGCTCATCTGGCTAGAAATAACGTCTCAAGAGGGTTTGTGAAATGGAAAACAACGTTTATCCAACATTGCCGCTTAAAAATACTGTCCTCTTTCCCCACCTGGTGCTTCCCCTGTCGGTGGGACGAGCAGGATCTATGGCCGCAGTCGAAGCGGCGCTGACCAGCGAAGATAAGCTGATTGCTGTCTTTCCTCAAAAGGATTCCCGAACTGACGAACCCGCTGCGGAGGATCTGTTCCGCTTTGGCACGGTAGGGCTCATCAAAAAGATGGTCAGGAGCGAGGATACAGTGCAGATTCTAGTTCAGGGAATAGAGCGGGTTGAGCAGTTAGAAATGGTCCAAAAGCAACCTTATCTTTCCCTCAAAATTGCTACTCTTTCTGAACCCTCGGATACGGGCGCTGAAATCGAAGCTTTGCACCGAACCGTTATCGAACTGGCTGGCAAAATGATCGAACTGGTGCAACCCCAAATCCAGGTAGGCATCCACCACATTATTTCCGATGTGGAAAAGCCCCTCCACCAAATCTATCTTCTCACCTCTATCCTCTCGCTGGATTTTGACAAGGAGAAAGAACTGCTGGCTGCCGCCACCCAGGCGGAAGCCTTACAGTTAATGCACCGTTATCTTAACCACGAAGTGCAGGTTCTGGAAGTGCGGAGAAAAATCACTAGCACTGCCCAAACAGAGATAGATAAGAAACAGCGTGAATATGTCCTGCGCCAGCAATTAGAGGCCATTCAGGAAGAATTGGGAGAGACTAATCCTGAACAGGCTGAGATCAAAGAGTTGCGCCAGCGAATGGAAGAAACGGAACTCCCGGAGTTGGTCCGCAAAGAAGTGGAAAAGGAAATTACCCGACTGGAACGGATGCCTTCGGCTGCTCCTGATTATCAGCTGACCCGCGGTTACGTGGAGCTAGCCCTGGAATTACCCTGGAATAAAACTACGGAAGATCGTTTGGATCTCAAAAGGGCACGCGAAATTCTTGATGAAGATCACTTCGACTTGGAAGACGTCAAAGAACGAATCATCGAACATCTGGCGGTGATGAAACTCAACCCGGAAGCTAAATCGCCCATTCTTTGTTTCGTTGGCCCCCCTGGAGTTGGTAAGACCTCAGTAGGACAATCCATGGCGCGCGCCTTGGGGCGGAAATTCGAGCGCATGAGCCTTGGCGGCCTGCATGATGAATCAGAGTTGCGCGGCCACCGTCGCACCTACATTGGCGCCATGCCTGGCCGAATCATTCGCGCCATCCGCCGCACCGGTTACCAGAATCCGCTTCTAATGTTGGATGAAATCGACAAACTGGGCCGGGATTTTCGTGGCGATCCGGCGGCAGCATTGTTAGAGATTCTCGATCCCGCCCAGAATGCCGAATTTCATGATAACTACTTGGATCTGCCCTTCGATCTTTCTAAGATTTTCTTCGTTACCACCGCTAATACCTTGGATACTATCCCCCGCCCCCTGCTTGATCGGATGGAGATCCTGCGGCTACCAGGGTACAGCGACGAAGAAAAACAACATATCGCCCGCCGTTATTTGATCGGACGGCAAATTAGAGAAGCCGGCCTTTCCGAGATCCAGCTCTCCATACCAGATGAAACACTCAGTTACCTTATCCGGCGTTATACCCGGGAAGCTGGAGTGCGCGAGCTAGAGCGGATGCTGGGGCGAATCGCCCGCAAAGTGGCTACCCAGGTTGCCACGGGCCAAACCCAACCGGTAACCGTCACGCCACAAGATCTCGTCGAATTACTAGGACCAGAGCGGTTTTTCGCTGAAGAAATGCGCCAGCAGCTCGCCCCCGGCGTAGCAGCAGGCTTAGCTTGGACCGAAGCAGGCGGCGATGTCTTATACGTGGAAGCGGCTCTGCTACCAGAAGGAAAAGGGATGACCCTGACGGGGCAACTAGGCAGCATTATGCAAGAATCAGCGAAAGCTGCCCAAAGCTATCTCTGGTCCCACGCCGAAGAACTTAAAATAGATCAAAAAATTATCCAGGAGTCGGGGGTCCACATTCATGTTCCAGCGGGTGCCATCCCTAAAGATGGCCCCTCGGCTGGGGTCACCATGGCCACAGCACTCACTTCCGCCTACACCCATTGGCCTGCCCGCAGCGATACGGCAATGACAGGAGAAATAACACTGAGCGGTTTAGTCCTTCCCGTGGGAGGAATTAAAGAAAAAGTGCTTGCCGCCCACAGGGCCGGCATCCAGCGAATCATTCTCCCTAAAGAAAATGAAAAAGACTTGCGGGAAATTCCTGAACATGTCCAAAAAAGCATTCAATTTATTCTAGCCGGAAGGATCGAAGAGGTGCTGGCTGAAGCTATCCCAGATTTAAATAAGCGATAAAGCGATTGCTTTATAACGTACACTATTTCCAAAGGCTTACACCATGCCAGCTACTATCATACATCTTGGTCTAGGCGTGCATGAGGGCAGCAGCTATAGCAGCAGTATTTGGCGCCTATAGTCATATCCTGATGGATAGCATTATGCACGCCGATATGCAGCCTTTTGCCCCCTTCTCATTCGTCAATGGCTTTTGGGGAGCTATTAGCAATTTTCATCTGCATATGTTTTGCATTATTTGCGGAGCACTCGGTATTATCGTTTTATGGCTATTATGGGAAACAAGGGAAGTCCCAGAATTTGTAGAAAAGAACAAAGGATAAAAAAACTATACTCATTCCAAATAACTTTGTGCCATTACAAGTTGTTCGACCGATTTTTGCGAGTATTGTTTTCGTTTTTTCAGGAGGATGTCGGATTTTTTGTGGAATCTGGCATTATCCATGACAATGACACGGGGTTGTTTCAGCTCTTTGAGCAGGAAGTCTTTGAGCCAGACGTTCACCCGTTCCGTATTGCATGAGCCTTTAAAGACTACCGGCGCAAGCCACCTGTCACGCCGTTGCGCCATGATCAAATTCACGTCCTTGCGATTGTTTCCCGAGACATCACCATACACCTTCTGACCACGCACCACCCATCCATGCGGACGATAGCTGTCTTTCTCAAAGCCGCTTTCATCAAAGTAAACAATATTGTTGAAGGGGCTAGACTATTGCGGACACACGAACTCAAGTCACCTTAAAGACAAAAAGATAACCGAAAAATGGCCTGATCATGTGTCCGGAAAACCCTTGCCACATCACTACTGATGTGGCAAGGGTTTTCCGGACACAAAATTACACCGCCTTTTGGTTCTGCGCCTCATAGTGAGCTGGCGTCTGATAGCCACTGGAGGAATGGCGGCGCTGGCGGTTATAGAACACCTCAATATACTCAAAGACTTCCTGCCGGGTGAGGTAACGCCGGTGATGGATGAGTTCGGTTTTGAAGGTATTAAAAAAGCTTTCTGCGGGGGCATTATCGTAGCAGCAGCCTCGACGGCTCATGCTACCTATAAAGCCATAATCGCTGAGAGTCTTCTGGTAGAGTTCGGAAGCGTATTGACTGCCACGATCACTGTTTTTAGAATATCCCGCTCCTCCTTTAAGCGGGCATTCTCTTTTCTCAGACGCTTGAGTTCATCATAAAGGTGTTCTTCACCCACCTTCTCCTCCTCCTGGTTAGCACGATGATACTTGCCAATCCAGGTAGGCAGGGTATGCTTGTTCACCCCTCACTCTTCGGCAGTCTTGCTGAACGGCTGCTCACTCTCTACTGCCAGCTTCACCGCGCGCGCTTTAAATTCCGCGGTAGTCTGATTCGCTCTCTACTTGGTATTCATCACAACACACTCTCCTCATTTTGCCTTTAAAATGACTTGAGTTCGTGTGTCCGCAATCGTCTAGCCACTTCATGCGTGATTTAATGAGTACGACGGTTTCTGACAAGCTGAGCAGCCCGGCCAGAGCGTCCGCTTTATGTCATCGAGTTTAGCGCCATGAAAGTCCCAAGATAGCCGATAGGGTGAGTTCAAGGAAACATTCCGTCGGAATTTACACGACCAGCCTTTTCCTGAAAACCCGGACTTCCCCATTTAGTCTTTTTCGAACAACTTTGCGCCATCCTGCCGCAGTACCCCCTGCGGTGAAACATGCCGGTACAACGTTTGCTTAGTCACGCCGAGTTCTTGGCAAAGATCACCGACTTTGGTTTCTGGCTGCCCCATTGCCGCCATAGCCAATCGGAGTTTGGCGGCTGTCATTTTAAACGAACGCCCACCTTTGCGGCCTCGCGCCCGCGCAGAATTTAGGCCCGCGACGGTGCGCTCTGAGATCAATTCGCGTTTGAATTCGGACAAGGCGGCGAATATTCCGAAAACCAGTTTCCCGGCAGCGCTGATTGTATAGCCTGTCCTAAATAAATTGATTTAAAGTGAAGATTTTGTTGATGGAGCAGTGGCTTTGTTTTCTGATGGTTTTAGCTTGAGCCCATTTTTGTTCGATAGGGTTGAGGTCAGGAGCATAGGGCGGCAGGTAAAGCAATGTGTGGCCGGCTTTTCTAATAAGGTTTTGCGTGTCTTGTCGTTTAGGAAAGGTTGCGTTATCCATGACGATGACGGCCTTTGGCGGCATGCCAGTCTTGTGTTCCTACACATCTATGCCCGACAGGCGCATAGCCATGGGTGCGCGGCCTATCATGGGCAAAGCCGCTTTCATCAATGAAAACAATCTGGCGTTTATCGTATTCGTAAAACTTTATCAGGCTCTGAAAGATACGCCGTGCGCCGCTTTGGGCTTTGGGAGGTTGCAGCGTTTTTTTTATAGCTAACGCCCAGGCGCCGGGCATGCTCGTACTGATACGCATCATAGTATGATCAATTTATAATGGATTGGCTATATCAATGGCCGCGCCATGCCCGGTAAGCACTTTGATTTGAGTCCAACTCCTTTCGAGGTAAGGTCGAGCATGGTGTTGATCAAGTGCCGCAAGTCGCGCCCGAGGTGGTCCAGCTTCCACACTAGGAGCATATCCCCTTCGCGTAGTGCTTTGAGGTACGCCGCGAGTCCTGGGCGATCTTCGCGCTTACCGGAGGCTTGATCCTCATAGAGTTGGGAAGGATCAATACCAGCAGACAGCAGAGCATCTTTTTGCAAGTTCGTCGATTGAGAGCCGTCCGCCTTTGAAACTCTCATGTAGCCAATCAGCACCTATCCCTCCTGTCACGTATACGTTAGTTAGAAAAAATAAGCGCTTCAAGGCCGGCGGGCACTCATTTTCTCCAAACCAAAAGAACCAATATTTAATTTGCACCCATTTAAAGAGCAGGACCCACATTTTCTCCAAGCATCTCTTTCCGAATTAAGGGGATAGGCGGCCCACCATAGGAAAGGAATTTATCATGAAATGCCCGCCATCCCTTGCGCTCTCCTCGGGCAGCGGTCCACTCCCCCCGTAACTTCTTAATCATCAACTTCCCTAACGTGTAGGTAATATAAGCCGGATCAAACGTTCCCCGCGCTGCCTGTTGCCTTGCCGTGCCTACATCCTGATAGGCAAATTCCTGAAACATTCGCTCCGATTCTTCCAAGGTCATCCTTTGAGTATGCAATCCTATTGCGGATAAATAACGCACATTCCGCAATAGAGCATTGAGCAATTGGCCGATATGAATTTCCGGATCGCCATCACCTAACCCCGCTTCCCACATCATCTCTTCTACATAGTGGGCCCAGCCCTCAGCAAAACCATAACCTACAAAGAGTTTTCCTAAGGGTGAGGCAACCCGATTGGAATGTAAAAATTGTAGAAAATGGCCTGGCCAAACTTCATGCACCGATACAAATAGCAAGTCCGCCTTATCCGCAAGGTAATCCTCCCGTTCCGCTTTTGACCAGGCCGGATCAGGAGGCGCCACATAATAAACGGCAGGTAGCCCTTTATCAAAAGGGCCAGGAATGTCGATATAGGCAAAATTCCATTGCATATAAGGGGGAGAAGGAGCCACCTGAGCTTGCTCAGCGCCCGGAATGGTAACTAAATCTTTAGTAACCACAAACTCCTTAAGCTTCTGAAGCTGGTGGCGAGCTTCTTCGACGGGACCCTTCTCAGATTTTACGGCCCGTGCTTTTGCAATGCATTCCGATACGGATTTACCAGGAGCATAATTACTGCACGTTCTCTTTAAAGCGGCAAGATTACGCTTAAGATCCTGGCGCCCTATCTGCTCTAGCCGCTCAAGGGGAATCTCCACGCCCTCAGTCTCGCGCAATAGGGCACGAAAAAGAGGCGCACCTAAGGCAAAGTCACTAGTGGCATTAGCCCGTTGTGTCTGCAGCCACTGCTGCAACTCCTTCATCGCGCGGATAGCTTGCCGGTTGGCTGCCCGGAACTTTCTGTGTAGCGGCTCATTCTCCACGGTACTGAAAATGGCGGGTGCATCTTTTTCATAGTAGGCGGCGAGTCCCCCAAATACCTTATCACCGATATCCACATAGGTTCGGGATAGTGGTGTTCTCAAATTATGGCGAATTTGCTTGGCTGCGACAGGAATGGCTTCAGTATAAGCAATATAAGCACGCATACGCTCTTCTAAAGGAGCATAAGGGCGGCTCAGGTAAACATTAGGATCAAGTTCTTGGGTATAAAATGCCGGATTTCTATAGGGCCACTCTGCTGTTTCCAGCCAGAAGAGATCCTTATCAATCCAAGCAACTAGATAATCACGTTCAAAACGCTGACTTGCCGTTAAGGAGGCTGCATCAAAAGCGAGTGCCCGCTGGCGCTCTGACCGAAGGCGCTTGATCTCTTTAGCAAGCGCTTCTGGACTCCAGTCAGGCAGCTTGCCATCAAATTCATGGCGGCCGGCGCGTACCGCAAAGTCAGGATTAGCAGTGAAATATTCTTCAATAAAATCGTGAACGAATGCATCCCAACGGATATTATTTGCTGCTGCTCGTAGCTCTGAAATGCCCGCGAATAATAAAAATAAAGTCAAAAAGAAAAAGGCTATACTCCCTGAAAAGGGAGAAAAAATTTTTCTCATTTTAGCTCCTTTATTATCTATTTATAAATACTGCTACCCTGCCTAAGTATCATCACGCCGCCCTTAACTAGATATTATTTTAACGAATATTCCTACTGTTAAAACCATATCTCTCCGTCAAAGTAAATTTTTAACAAACCTTCAGCGATAAACTTCCTATTGAAGTTCCTTCCGCGACAGTAGCCTAGAGCACATGGCCAGACTCTGGTTCGGCCAACACGATTGAATACTTATTACTGGACTGCTCTCCCGTTGCAGGCTGCGGCAGTATCTGCTGGAGGGCTAATTTTACGAGACCTTCCAATCAGCAGAGCGCACATCCCCTGTTTGGTAAAATTGGCGGATCAGTTGGATGTACGCCATGAAATCCTTGTTCTCTGTGGCAAGCCTGTTGGCGGTATGCCAATCAACCTCCACTCTTTCATTGGCCGGAATCATCACTTGGCTTTCAGACGGATTATTAACATCCAGTCGAATAAAACCGATCCCATGTAAACTGGAGAGCATGCGCAGTTCTTTCAGAGTCTCGGCCCCCTCGATTTCGCTGGCCACAAGATACCCAAAATTGGCCCAGGAAGAATTGCTCACCGTTTGAAAGAAAACTTCGCGGACATTGGAACGGTTAATTAATATCTTGACCTCGAAAGACCACAACGTGGTCTTCTTATCGGCATATTGCTGTACGCAATCCCTGATTTCACGGTTCCAGTCTGCGCTTAAGTCCTCCATCCCCACCAAGTCCGGATAAAGCCACTTGTTACCCCCCGGCCCACGGGCATTCGATGACCGTTTTTCATCAATGCGCTTGCTGTATATGCCGAGCTCTGACCATAGGAACTCTGACAATAAGGGATAAAGATCAGACTCTTTAATAGAGACCTCTTTTCCTGGAGTCAGAGAATCAGGACACTCGGGTATTTCAGCGCTTGCTACTTCATCCGCATCGCTTTTTTCCGTGAAATAGTATTTCCGGGGGCGCCCTTCTGTCGTTTTGATTCGCGGATATTTCTTTTGCAAACGGGGTCGCTGTGAGCCGATCTCAGCAATGATCTGTTGAAGAAGCGCCGCCTGGGTTTCCAGGGGCGTCACGATGGCTTTTGATCGTTTCTGCTTTTCGTGGCATTCTGCCGGATACGTTTCTACTATCCATTCTGCAATCTGGCGTGCAGTAAATTTTTCTTCCGGCTTCTGTGCCAGAAAGTTAATCACCGTCTTTGCCAGATTGAGCGCCATGAGAAATAGTTATTTATCGCTAATCTTTAATTACTACGCCGTACGCTGGTCCTCAAAGCATGCGGGTACTTTTTGCCATTTTTAAGGAGATACCCCTAAGTGGCCTTGGTTCGCAATGGATACAAAAGAACAGTACCATAATAACCTAAGTCACTAAAAATAGGGATAAAACGTCGAAATCAGGAAGGTTACGAACGGTCTCGGAGGGGGGGTTGGTGCCGGATATAGGAGTCGAACCTACGACCTTCGCATTACGAATGCGCTGCTCTACCAACTGAGCTAATCCGGCAAACCGCTTCTAAGTATAAAGAAACTCTCGCCGTCACGCTAATAACCGCTAACCGCTCTTTTAAGCGTATTCAAGAGAATACAGTGAATTATATCCAAGGAAAAAGTCCTTGGGCCTCCCTCTTTACTCCAAGAGAAAGGCCCCTTTTCCCTTATAATAAAGGAGCAATAGTTAGACTCACAATAGCCATCACATTAATAAGAATATTCATGGACGGTCCTGAAGTGTCCTTAAAGGGATCTCCCACGGTATCGCCTACTACACACGCTTTATGAACCTCGGACCCTTTACCACCCAAGTTCCCTTTTTCCACGAACTTCTTCGCATTATCCCACGCTCCTCCCGCATTAGCCATTGTCAAAGCCAGGAGCACGCAACCTAGGAGAGCACCTCCTAGCATCCCGCCTAACGCTTCCGGACCTAATCCAAATCCGACGACTACTGGCGCAGCCACGGCTATCACGCCAGGGACAATCATTCGCCTTAAAGCAGCCGTAGTCGCAATATCTACACAGCGGGCAGTATCAGGTTTTCCGGTGCCTTCTAAAAGTCCTGGTATTTCCTTAAATTGGCGCCGGATTTCCTTAATCATATCAAAAGCCGCATCGCCTACAGCTGTCATGGTAATAGAACCAATGAGAAAGGGAATGACTCCCCCAATGAGTAATCCTATCAATACTCTGGGACTATTAAGATTGAGTAAAAATCCCGGATCCTTGTGACCAACCGTTTGAACATAGGCGGTGATAATAGTTAAAGCCGCCAGCGCTGCCGCACCAATAGCAAATCCCTTTCCAATAGCTGCGGTCGTAT
This sequence comes from Nitrosococcus watsonii C-113, assembly GCF_000143085.1. NCBI lineage: Bacteria > Pseudomonadati > Pseudomonadota > Gammaproteobacteria > Chromatiales > Chromatiaceae > Nitrosococcus > Nitrosococcus watsonii. The sequence goes on from NC_014315.1 coordinate 1,859,247, forward strand.
TTCCCAGTTCATCTAAAGAGTCAGTGATCTTCCTGGTTTCTGGACCCAATTCTGCCATTTCAGCAATGCCTCCAGCATTATCGGCAACCGGGCCATAGGCATCAATTGCCATGGTAATGCCAACTGTAGCCAACATTCCCACTGCGGCAATCCCCACGCCATAAAGACCGGCAAGCTGGCTGGCGAAAAAGATAATGCCCGCTATAGTGAGTAAAGGCACCACTACCGATTGCATCCCAACAGACAAACCCGAAATCATGACCGTAGCTGCACCGGTTTCACCCGAATGGGCTATTTTACGTACTGGGGCTCCGGCTGTGTAGTATTCGGTCACCAATCCAATGATGATCCCCCCCACGGCACCCGTGATGACGGCGCCCCATACCTGGCCATTTACCCCGGCTATAAGAATCACCAAATAGGCCACAATAATAAATAAAACCGAAGCACCAATCGTTCCCAAACGTAAAGCCACATCCGGAGCTTTATTAGAGAAATGCTGCACCAATGCTATTCCCCCTATGGAACACAGCAATCCGGCCGAGGCAAGCGCCAGGGGTAAAAACATCAACCCCTCTTGATTTCCACCTAATGACTCGATTTCAGCCAGAGCCAAAGTGGCCGCAATGGCGATGGTAGCAATCATAGCGCCACAATAGGATTCGAAAATATCGGACCCCATGCCAGCCACATCCCCCACGTTATCCCCCACGTTATCGGCGATAACCCCTGGGTTGCGGGGATCATCTTCAGGAATTCCGGCCTCGACTTTACCCACCAAGTCAGCTCCCACATCAGCGCTTTTAGTATAGATGCCGCCACCCACACGGGAAAATAATGCCACTGAGGAAGCTCCTACCCCAAAACCATGGATAACGTGCGCTGTCTCCGGATCCCCTCCAAAGAGAAGATAGAGAATACCAAGACCTAGCAACCCCATGGAGGCCACCGTAAGCCCCATGACGGAACCGCCAAAAAAGGCGACGGTCAAAGCGGAAGAGACCCCTTCCTGGTTAGCAGCCAAGGTAGTCCGGACATTGGCCCGGGTAGCTGCGTACATCCCCCCATAACCTGCTACCGATGAGCTTAATGCGCCGACGAGAAAAGCAAAAGCCGTGCCTAGCCCCAGATAAATGTAAAGCAATACTAAGACAACGGCAGAAAAAATTCCCAAGGTTATATATTCACGCTTAAGAAATACCATTGCACCCAGCTGGATCTGCTCGGCAATCTCGGCAACTCGGCCTTCCCCACCCGGCCGTTCCATAATTATCTTAAACAAACGGTAAGCGGCATAAAGTCCCAACCCGCCTAATACCGGCGGAATCAGATATGCAACCGACATTAACTTCTCCCCGAATTTATACTTGAATTGATGGCGTACTATTTATTAAAGCCAGAATAAGTTATCCGCCGTTGGCGCATGGTACAGGGCTACTGCTGGACCTGCAAGCACGAACCAGTGCAGGGTATGCAAAATGGTCCCAGGAAGAACGCGGTGAAAAATACGTTGCCGGGCGTTGTAGCAGGCATGATTCGATACTTTGTGAGGAGTTAATCTGGCACAATCGCCACGATGCGCGTCGGCCCGCCGCCCGTTCTTCTCTTCCCATACCAACAAGTCAGCAACGCCGATTTGATAATCGGGATTGCCTTCGCACCTCGCCTGTACGTTGGATCAATAAGCCTACCAGAGATTCGTGGCATTGAAGCCAGTGCGCTTTCGATGCCGATCGGGTTTAAGAAATACGGCCATCATACCCCCCCACCTTTTTCAGCAAATGGCACAATACCCCCGGGAGATCCCGTGATTATCCATCTGGAGGAAGACTTGGATCACCCAAGCTCCTACGACTGCCAGACTTTTTAACTAGATCCTTCCCTTTTACTCCTCCCTAGCAGTTCCTTCCCCCCTTTTCAGATTGCCCCCCAAAGCCAGGCTTTTCACCACGCCTTCTCGGCGCAATTTCATAAATAGCACACTAAAATACAGAATAGGATAAATTGTCGGTAGTGATCGATGTTTAGAAATCGCCTATACATAGCGAATCGGTAATCCACTGTTGCCGCCCGCCGGAAGGTTTTAGGCTGATCGAAAAATAATAATCTAACGAGGCTGGGACAAAAAAGGGCCGACATTTCCGCCGGCCCCACATTTTTTATGTGCGTCCCAACGCATAACCTCGCAGGTTTCAAACCACGACTTTTCTCCGGCGGCGCGCTAGCAGAATGCCGCCCAGGCCAAAACCGAGCAGCGCAAAAGTGCCTGGTTCAGCCACGGAAGCTGCTCCACCTGCCGCCGTCAGAGCAAACATTTCACCTCCCAAGCCAATATTGACGATACTGCCGCCAGTAATGCCCGAGTTGGCTGTGAACATCACATCAATATTGGTAAGAGGGTTAAAGTTGTTGTTAACCTGGAACACAGTGAATCCAGAGAAAAAATCCTCGATATTGAGAATGTCCATCGGCTCAAACCCAAGAATCAAATCGATCATGGCCGTCGCGCCAAAGATCACATCGCCGGAGACGATGAATTCATCCCTATCGAAAAGCGAATCGATCTCAAGTTCAAGCGTGCCACCATTGACTATAAAATCGCCATCGATAGTCATTGTGCCCGGCGAATTACCCGGCGCGACCGTGCCGCCGTCGACAATCACATTGCCGGTGATCGTCCCATCGCCGGAAAGTCGGCCATCCGCATTGACGAACACGTTCTGCGCTGTAGCCATTCCGCCATTGCGCACCGTCAGGGAGGAATCCTGCCCGCTTACGGATGTCACGCGGGGATCACTATTGTTACTGGAAATATTGATATCGGTAAGCGTGGTTACCTTGCCACCATTTTCCACCAGAAGATGGCCTGTTGATTTTCCCTGGGATACTTCGATGCCGATATCAATATCCGTGACGGCGGAAAGGCTCGATGCGACACCGCTTGCTGATATGCCGCTTACATTGACCTGCGCGCCGTTGGCGTCAAGCGAATCAATAATAATGCCCGGTTCCTGCTTTCCATCAAAGACGAAGCCTGGCTCAAGCTGTTTCACCGCGCCGCCATCCGTGATATTGACAACAGCCTGGCCAAATTGATTCTCGACAAAGATGCCGTGCTGGGCTTGTATTGTCGAGCCCTCGCCCGTCACGGTAACGTTCACGTTGGCTGCCGTGGCTTCAGAATAATCGCCAATGAAGACGGCGCCCTGTTCAAATTCGCTCAATTGGCCGCCGACCGCGTCAACGAGACCGCCATTGGAAACGGTCAATGTGCTGCTCGCCGCACCGAATGGAACAAGTATCCTGCCGCCGCCAGCGAAGGAGCCGCTTGCCGTCTGGCTTCGCAGCACCGATCCCGCGCCATCAATGGTGACATTTGAAGTCCCGGTGCTGCCCGAAAAACTCTCGCCGAGATGGATATCCGCATTGCTTTCCAGGACGCCACCTTGGCGAACCTCAAGCGCGCCAGTACCGCCTAAACCAATTCGCGCACCGATACCATTATTGATGGTTGCCGTGGCCGATCCCGAAATGCCATTACCAATGATGCGTACCCCGCCCGTTGATCCGGCGCCTGCACCAACGAGAAGTCCGCTGCCGCCAATTGCGGTAAAACCGTTTCCGGTCCCTCCCCCGTTGACTTCCAATTCCCCCGAAGCGCCTCCGTATCCTACATTGATCTGGCTCGTACCGGTCGGTGTGATGGCTGCATCCGGAAACACATAACCATTTGTAATCACTGTTGCATGCGTTCCGAACGCCATCATTGATATGCCGGTGGCTAGAACCAGGTTGGTTGTTGTTTTTAAACGATTGCGGAACATTTTGTAGACTCCTTGCTTCTTAATTCGACCATTGTTGCAATGCCATAGGCAAAAATAACGCCAATAATTTTTCATTTTTTTAAAACAAGGAGTTAATCAAAAATTAGCAGAGATAAGCCGAAGCCCTTGTAAAGCAGGAGACACAATCAAATTATATATGAATGGGTGCGCGTCTCGAAGAGGCTCTTGATTCGCGCTCCTTTCGGGGATTAAAAACCCCTCGCCTTCATGCAAGGGGAAGTGTTACACGGATAAAACCATTATAGCGGCTCACAGTACCGCCAATGGTGTATGCCTCAATGTTGATGGTGAGGCAGAGGTTTTTGCAGTGCGCTCGGCGATGTTATCCCCTATGTGGTTACGGATCGAATAATTCCGGTTCCAGGATCAGTGAATTGTCAGGTTAGAGGGCGCAGAAAGGCTTGCTCCATTGCCTTAAAACCCATTTCCTCCATCCACACAAACAATTCTTTTAAAATACCCCCAAAGTGCTCACTTATAAATGGGAAATGCTATATCCATGGTGATGATGCCATCTTCCATGTCTGTAAGTTAGAATTAACTTAACTTAATTCTATATGGCGTTACGCAATCAAAACTTGCTTCTTTGAAACCGGGGGATATCCGTGGCCAGCCAAAAACCAGACATCGACATCAATAAACCCGCAAAGATACCTTTTTGGCGGAGGCCCTGGTTTTTATTCCTGCTCTACGGACTATTTATCTTCGTGTCCTATTCAACCTTCAAAACAGAGCAGGAAGAAATTCCTTATAGCCAATTTCTAAAATATGTCCAGGCTGGTCGAGTTCAACAAGCCTTCATTAGGAAGGACATGATCGAAGGAACCTTAAAGCCCGAGAAAAAACCCAAAAGCAAAAAGACGGAAAAACCCCGGCAATTCGTCACGGTACCTCTCTGGGATGATCCACTTGCGGTAATGTTGGAAAGGCATGGAGTGAACTATGTGGTCAGGACCGGTGGCGATTGGCTCTCAAATCTGCTATTTAACTGGATTCTTCCCTTTGCGGTCATCTCTTTCTTGTGGATATGGATCGGGCGTAAAGTCAACAGGGGCGGGAGCTTTTTAAGCTTAGGGGGCAACCGCGTCCGTATTCACCCGGATACCCTGCCCAAGGTCACCTTCGATGATGTCGCCGGGGTTGAAGAAGCTAAAGAGGAACTTCGAGAGATCATTACCTTTCTGAGAGATCCCAGCCTTATTCAGGATCTCGGAGGGCGCATGCCCAAAGGAGTTCTTCTGGCTGGCCCTCCGGGAACTGGCAAGACTTTACTGGCCCGGGCCATAGCTGGAGAAGCCCGAGTTCCTTTCTTTAATATCAGTGGCTCTGAGTTTATCGAACTATTTGTGGGTGTTGGCGCGGCGCGCGCCCGGGATTTGTTTGAGCAGGCGCGGCAAAAAGCACCCTGTATTATTTTCATTGATGAATTGGATGCCATTGGACGCACTCGCGCCGGAGCGGTGTCCATGGGGGGACATGATGAGCGGGAGCAAACCTTAAACCAGTTGTTGGTGGAAATGGACGGCTTCGACCCTTCCGCGGGGGTGGTGGTAATGGCGGCAACCAACCGGGCGGAAATTCTTGACAAAGCTTTATTACGCGCTGGGCGCTTCGACCGTCGGGTGCTGGTAGATAAACCCAATTTAGAAGGACGCATCGAAATCCTTAAAATTCATGCGCGGACACTTAAGCTCGGACAAGACGTGGATCTCAAGGTGGTTGCCCAACGTACGCCCGGATTTGTCGGCGCTGATCTAGCCAATATCGCCAACGAAGCCGCCCTCCATGGAGTCCGAATGGGTCATAAAGCCATTACTCTGGATGACTTTGAAGCGGCTGTTGACCGGGTAATTGCGGGACCGGAGAAAAAGCACCAAATTTTGAGCCCCGAGGAAAAACACCGGGTCGCTTACCATGAATCGGGCCATACTTTGGTAGCGGAGACGGTTCCCACAGGAGAACCCGTACACAAGGTATCCATTATTCCCCGGGGCAGCGGCGCCTTGGGATATACGTTACAACTGCCGGTAAAAGAGAAATTTCTGGCCAATGCTTCCGAGCTCAAGGATCAGCTGGCCATTCTCCTAGGAGGGCGTTCGGCGGAAGAGATTGTCTTTGGCGATGTCTCCAGCGGCGCGCAAAATGATCTAGAAAAAGCCACCGAGATTGCCCGCAGTATGGTTTGTCAGTTAGGAATGAATGAAAAACTTGGCCCCTTAACTTACGGCAAACGCCACCAATCTCTTTATTTAGGCGTAAATTATGGCGAGGAGAAAAACTATAGTGAGGCCACCGCTCAGCTTATTGATACGGAAGTTAAGAAGCTCATAGAAGAAGCCCATCAACGGGCCCGGAAAATACTTACCGAGCAGCGTAAAATACTGGATATCATCGCAGAACTTTTAGAAGAAAAAGAAATTATCAATGGAGATGAGGTTAAACAGGTCATCGACAATATCCGGGGTTTATCTGGAGGAAACGCCCTTCTAGAGGCAGGAAAGGCAACGGTAGAGGGAAAAGAAACGCGGAAACATAGTTGACTCTAAAGTTGTTTTTAAAATGTTTAAATAGGTCTGGGCCTCAGCTTTAACCGTCCCGACCACAATAGACTACCATTTCTAGTAGGTGCGCCGTTTTACCTGCTTTGATTCCCTCTAGCACGGCTTGTAGCAGAAGCTGGCGTCTATAAACATTTCATAAACCTCTTTCGAGTATACACACCCCTTAAACAAAGACTCTAGCTCGGAACATCTCCATTGGAATATAGGTCAGTTCCCTTGTTTTCCTGGAAAAAGCTTACATTCCATCCCTTTTTTTTTCTCCATCCTATGAACTAACCCACAGTATCTTATTTCTAACCAAATAGCTCAAAAGAGCATAAGCGATCAATATTCACTTTGTAGAGCTTTAAAAAATAGACTATAGGTAATTACTTCAGGGACATGATGCATAGCTTCGATTCAATTTTTCCGTTGATGAAGGAGAAAAAACCATGCAAAACAAAAGAAATAGGCTACAAATGGTTTCCACCGCATTGGTAATTGTTTCTCTTATTCCAGCCATAGCGGTTACGGCCTGTGCTAAGTCCGCAGATCAAAAGCAGGCAGCTTCTATCGATCAAAAACAGGCCACCTCCGCTCTCGCATTTGACCAAGGACAACCGCTATATACCATAGATATCGTCTCTGCCGCGGGGGTGGAAATTCTCGATCATATTGTCCAAGCTCGCGCGGATATACATAGTGGCGATATCAAGCAGGCAAAAGAAGAGCTTAGCAATGCCCATAGGCATTTTGAAGCTATCAGGGCCATTGAACCCACCACCCAAATCAAAAAGCACATTTCAATCGTAGCAAAATATTTAGGCTATGGAGAGAAAGAGGAGATTCAGCCTTACTTTATTCCTCTTTACGCTAGCCTTGACACCATTGCCGATTTAGTGCCCATCAGTTCCGCCAAAGCCCATATTAAAAGGGCGGAAGAGAATATGAATAAGGATCAACGAGAAGCTGCCGCACAGGAATTGAGTGAAGCTGAGCAGTCCCTGATTTATACTGAAATTGATTTGCCATTGGCTACGACCGAAGATAATGTGACCATGGCCCAACAAGCCTTAGCCGAAAACAAACCAAAAGTTGCCGATAAGGCATTAAAGGCGGCTGAACAAAGCGTCATACTTATTAGCTTTGGGAGCAGTGAGCCGGCCACCTCTGCGCGCAATAACCTCTCGATGGCTAACCACAACTATACGGCCGGGAAGTACCAGGCTGCGAAGCTGGATCTGGCCGCTGCCATCAAGAATTTAAAGGAAACGGCCGCAAGCGATAACGATCTCACTGCAGATTTAGCCGATAAGCTACTGCAAGAAGCCAAAGCAATTGAACCGGCTATTGAGAAAAAATCCGATGAAACCACAATGCGTCTACAGGCCCTCTTAGAGCGCACCAGCGCCTTGTCGGAACATGAACTTGAGCTAATGGGAATCGGTTGGAACGATCTCTCTGAAACCGCCGAACAAGCCCGCCAAGCACTTGCCAATGCTAAGCTGTATCTGAGTTATGCGGAAATTGATCAGCTCACTCTCCACGACCAAGATAAAACCCAGGAAGCCTTAAAACAGGCCCAATCCTATCTCCAGAAAGGTGCTGAGAATGAAACAGCCCATAAAGGCGCCATCGAAAATATAGAAAAGAAAGTACACACCCTTCAAAAGAAGGCAGGGGAGAAGGAAAGCGACGAAAATGCCAGCCAGCAATATGCGGATACTCTAGCCCAGCTGCGGCTTATTATTAACAATAAGCTCTAATGCTATCAACTCCCTCCAATAGGATAAGGCATCACACCATTCTAGCCATTTTTAGGAAACTGCTGGCTTCAGTTTTTGGGTAAAATGAGGCGATAGCGCAATGTACCGAGTACAGGGAAGTACTCTACTCTATATCTGAGCTCTAGGCCCATATCACACCATCGTTTACTACGGCATTCATCTCCGCCTACAACACTAGACAAATCCATGGTTAACCCAGTCACCGCACCGGTCTCAACATGGCGGTGAAGAATCTTTAGCTACTGCTACCCCCCTCGATTCAATCTTGACGGCTATCTCAAAGATCAATGCCCACTATATTAATAAGTTTTTGGGCGAGTTAAGTAAATTACTTCCTTTGGCCAGCACTGATAATAGCTATAGCTACAGCCATTACCACATACCAAATATCCCGCTCAGGCAGAAAGGCAGGCGATTTGGCCACCCAGGGATAGAGTTAGTTAGCCGTATGCGTTGAAATTATCCCCCAAACAGGCCAAGAGAGCAGAGCAGCCTCCCAAGCATATTTACCACACCACCTGTAAGCACGATCAAGATAGAATTCGCTAGAATGGCCCTATTGAGAATTTAGGCGTTTTTTATGAGCCATAAAAAAAAATCGGTTTCCATCCACGATAGAGAACTTTTTCGAGAAGCGGTCAAGGATGTACTGCCATTAAATCAGGATAAAATCAAGCCCTTTCAGCGGCGTCTCGCCCCCATACCTCAGCAGCGAAGGCAGGATGAAGCCCGTGTGCTTCAGGACATGATGTCGGATACCTTTGAAGCGGTTGAATTGGAAACCGGGGAAGAACTGCTCTACCTTCGGTCAGGAGTGCAAAAGCGGCTGCTTCGCCAACTACGCCAAGGAAAATTTAGTATCGGCGCCGAACTTGACCTCCATGGCATGAATGTCCCCATGGCCCGGCAGGCACTTGCCGGATTCCTAAGAGAGTGCGAGGAAAATAATATTCGCAGCATCCGTATCATTCATGGGAAGGGCCGAGGCTCTTACCATAAAGAGCCTATTCTTAAAGGAAAAGTAAACATCTGGCTTCAACAAAGGGACGAAGTGCTAGCCTTTTGTTCTGCCCGCCCCACTGACGGGGGCACAGGAGCCATTTATGTTTTACTCAAACGGCGCCGATAGCGCCCCATCAACCTACCCAGCGGCGGGCATTTCGGAACATTCGCAACCAAGGACCTTCCTCACCCCAGCTTAAAGGGTGCCAGGAATGTTGCACACTCAGAAAAACCCGTTCAGGGTGGGGCATGAGGATAGTAAAACGTCCATCCTCATTGGTCAGGCCAGTAATTCCCGCCGGTGAACCATTGGGATTGGCAGGATAATGTTCAGTGGGCTGGCCCCGATTATCCACAAAACGCAGTGCTGCAATACGAACAGCTAAGGCTTTCTCAGTCCCGTTTTCTTGCCTAAAATAGGCTCGTCCCTCTCCATGGGCCACTGCGATAGGCAGGCGCGAGCCTGTCATCCCCTGTAAAAACAGGGAAGGAGAGGCTAATACTTCTACCGTCGCTAAACGGGCTTCGAACTGCTCGGATTGATTACGCACAAACTTTGGCCATAGTTCTGCTCCGGGAATCAGTTCCTGCAAGTGAGAAAACATCTGGCAACCATTACACACGCCAAGGGCAAAGCTATCTTGGCGAGCAAAAAAATCAGCAAACCCATCCCGGGCGCGAGGATTCATCAACACCGTGCTTGCCCAGCCTCGCCCCGCCCCCAATACATCCCCGTAGGAAAATCCGCCGCAGGCAATTAGGCCCTTGAATTCAGATAAATTTACCCGCCCTGCTAAAATATCGCTCATGTGAACATCAACAGCCGCAAAACCTGCCCGATCAAAGGCTGCAGCCATTTCTATCTGGCCATTGACCCCTTGCTCTCTCAAAATCGCTAGGGGGGGACGGACTCCGGTAGCAATATAAGGGGCAGCAATATTTTCTGTGGGATCAAAAGCTAGAAAAGGATTAATGCCAGGATCAGTTTTATCCAGCAAAGTATCGAATTCCTGCCGGGCACACTCTGGGTTGTCACGCAAGGATTGCAGCCGGTAACTGGTCTCTGCCCATAGGCGCTGATAATAAGTACGGCTTTCCGCCAGCAGCGTTTCCCCTTGAAAAGAAAAATGGATCTGATCCTGGGAGTTCAAGCCCCCGAGCACATGGCAATAACGTCCCAATCCAGCCTCATGGAAGTAATCTAAAACAGTTGTTTGATCTTGCTGCCGCACCTGAATCACCGCGCCCAACTCTTCGCTGAACAAGGCGGCCAGGGAATCTGCACCTAAGGTATCTAAACGCACCTGAATTCCACAGTGGCCCGCAAAAGCCATTTCACAGAGCGTGACAAACAATCCGCCATCGGAACGATCATGATAGGCCAGCAATAAACCGTCAGCATTCAACGCCTGAATAGCTGCAAAAAAGCACCCGAGGGCGTTGGGATCATCCAAATCAGGAGAGCGATGCCCTACCTGCTGATAAACTTGGGCTAACGCTGAACCCCCGAGGCGATTTTTACCTTTACCCAGGTCAATCAAAATTAAAGCGGTCTCGCCCACATCGGTGCGCAGTTGAGGGGTCAATGACTGGCGAACATCTAGCACGGGGGCAAAAGCAGTAATAATTAAGGAAAGAGGAGCCGCCATCGTCCGCTCTTCATCCCCCTCCTGCCAAACGGTTTTCATGGACAGGGAGTCCTTCCCTACCGGGATGGCAATTCCTAGCCGAGGGCACAGCTCCATCGCCACCGCCTTCACCGTATCAAATAAGGCAGCATCTTCACCGGGGTGGCCACAAGCAGCCATCCAGTTGGCTGATAACTTCACTTCTGCCAGAGATTGGATACGGGCACTGGCAATATTGGTAATCGCCTCCCCCAGCGCCATACGTCCCGAGGCTGCTGGATGGATAAGAGCTAAAGGTGGGCGTTCTCCCATAGCCATGGCCTCGCCCACATGATCACAATAACTAGAGAGCGTCACGGCGCAATCAGCTACCGGGACTTGCCAGGGACCCACCATCTGATCGCGAGCGACCTGTCCCGTAATAGAACGATCGCCGATGGTGATCAAAAAATTCTTGCTGGCTACCGCCGGCAAACAAAGTACTTGATTCGCAGCCTGAAGTAGCGTAATTCCACTATCTTCTAAATCCGGTTTATGAAAAGGCCGATGCTGGGCCTCCCTGAGCAACTTCGGGGGATTACCAAAGAGGAGCTCCATAGAGATATCGACGGGCAAAGTATCAAAATAGCCATCCCCAACAATTAATTGGGTTTTTTCAGTGGTTTCACCGACCACGGCCCAAGGACAGCGTTCCCGTTCACAAAGGGCCTGGAAGAAGGGCAGTTGCTGGGAATTAATCGCTAAAACATAGCGCTCCTGGGCCTCATTACACCAGATTTCCATGGGGGAAAGTCCTGGCTCGGCGCTGGGGATGACCCGCAGCTCAAACCGGCCACCGCGCCCGCTATCATGGACCAACTCCGGCAGGGCATTAGAAAGTCCTCCCGCCCCCACATCATGAATGGAAAGAATAGGACTATCCTCTCCCAAGGCAATACAACGGTCAATAACCTCTTGGCAACGCCGCTGCATCTCCGGATTACCCCGCTGTACCGAGGCAAAATCAAGTGTCTCTTCGCTCTCCCCAGTAATCAAACTAGAGGCTGCGCCTCCCCCTAAGCCAATCAGCATAGCAGGGCCACCCATCACCACGAGTGGTGTTCCCGGCGCTAAGGTGGCTTTCTGGACCTGTCCGGGACGAATATTGCCTAAACCGCCCGCAACCATGATGGGCTTGTGATAGCCGCGCAGTTCCCACCCGTCAGGCCCTGGAACTCGGGCTTCATAGGTACGAAAATAACCACACAGATTAGGACGCCCAAACTCATTATTGAAAGCGGCGGCCCCAATCGGTCCCTCCATCATAATCTCCAAGGCCGAGGCCATCCGGGCGGGCCTGCCATAATCATTTTCCCAGGATTGCTCAAACCCCGGAATCCGGAGGTTAGAAACAGTAAAACCCACCAATCCGGCTTTAGGTTTTCCACCCCGCCCTGTGGCCCCTTCATCCCGGATCTCGCCACCCGCTCCCGTCGCTGCCCCTGGAAATGGGGATATCCCGGTGGGATGATTATGGGTCTCTACCTTCATCAGTAGGTGACGTGCTTCTTCGCCATAGCCATAATGTGGATCACCGCCAACTCCGGTTATGAAATGAGCCACCCGAGGACCTGCGGCAACCGCTGCGTTATCCCGATAAGCAGATAGAATACCTGCCGGGTGGCTATCGTAAGTATGGCGAATCATGGCAAACAAACTGCGATCTTGGGCCCTGCCATCAATGATCCAGTTGGCATTGAAGATTTTATGGCGGCAATGCTCGGAGTTAGCTTGGGCAAACATCATTAATTCCACGTCGGTAGGATTGCGGCCCAGGGCTTGAAAGTTTTCTACCAAATAATTGATTTCATCCGCCGCCAAAGCCAGCCCTAGCTGGCGATTAGCTAGATCCAGAGCGACCCATCCCCCATCTAAAACATCCACAGTAGTTAAAGGAACAGGCTCATGATGGCAAAACAAGGCTTCTGCCTCATCCAGATGGGCAAAGACTTTTTCTGTCATGGGGTCATGCACCCAAGGTACAAGGCGCTCACGCTCGGCGGCCAGAAGAGGATCTCCATTACGCTTGCAAACGCGGTAACCTATTCCACGCTCTACTCGCTTAACCGCTTTTAATCCGCAGCGATGAGCGATATCAGTTGCCTTGCTTGACCACGGGGAAATAGTGCCAGGGCGGGGTGTTACTAAGAATAAGTTATCCTTGGGGGGCTCTTCGGAGATCATATGTTCAGCTGCCAGTAGATAGGCTAAGGAGAGAGCCTCTTCTGGAGCAAGCGGTTGGCTTAGATCCACGAAATAAAAATTATCCGCTTCAATGGAGACTCCCTCCACGCCTGCCTCACGCCATCTGGCAAGCAATCTTTCAAGCCGAAAAGAGGATAAAGCTGGCTGGCCACGTAACTGCAACATCTTTACTATACGGTTTCCTTAATCAATGAACATCATACTTCACTCACATGAAAGCCACCAACCACCGCCTACCCTCTACACCCGGACTGTTTCGCCGCCTAGGAGCAATTTTCTACGATAGCCTGCTGCTTATAGCGACCTGGTTTTTGTTCACCATTTTTGCCTTGCCTCTTACTGCGGGAGAAGCGATTCCAGCGGGTAATATACTCTATCGCCTCTATCTGCTACTGATTGCCTTGGCCTTTTTTGGCGGCTTTTGGACTCATGGAGGGCAAACGCTGGGAATGCGCGCCTGGCGTATCAAGGTGCAGCAACCCAATGGTCAACTTATTACCTGGCGCCAAGCATTACTCCGCTTCGGAGCTGCTTTCCTTTCTTGGCTCCCCCTGGGGGCGGGATTTTGGTGGGTATTAATCGATAAAGAAGGCCAAACCTGGCATGACCGCCTTTCAACCACTACCCTTGTCCTAGTGCCTAAAAAAGCTAAAATTAATAAATCCGGCGCAACATAACCACCCCAAGCGCCAGACATAGAAGCGATGGAAAAGCCGCGCCTAGCCAGGGAGAGAAGTCAAAGACCAACCCTAATTGATTAAAAAGCCGGTTAAAAAGGAAAAAACCAATCCCTACCAGAGCACCAACTAGAATCCGTTGTCCCACGCTAACCGATCGCAGCGGACCAAAAATAAAAGGAATTGCTAAAAACATCATAATCAAGGTACTAAAGGGAGCTACTATTTTGCTCCAAAAAGCCTGCTGGTACTGCTCGGCAGCCTGCTTACTCTGCTGCAAATAACCAATATAACGATACAAGCCCCAAGCGGAAAGCTGCTGGGGGTCCACCATTACCACATCCAACATTTCAGGACTCAGGCCCGATTCCCAAAGAGCCTCCTCCAAGCGACGAGTAATAATACCCTCGGTGCTAATAAGGCGTTGAGTAACATCATATAAATGCCAACCATCCTTATGATAGATCGCTCGGGTGGCTTGAGTGACGATGCGAAGACGGCGCTGATTGTCGAACTCGAATATTTCAATATATTCGTATTGCCCATTAGGCAGCACCCGCCCAACATGATTGAAATTGTTACCATTTCGGCTCCAAAATCCTTGCTCTCCATCTTCGCTCAGATGCCCTGTTTTTGCGAGGGAACGGAGTTTATTGGCGGCTTGTTGCGCGGGTGGCGCCACCACCTCTCCCATAAGAACCGTCGCAATCACAAAAATCATCCCCGTTGCCAATGCGGAAAGGGTAATGCGACCCACTGAAAAACCGGCAGCGCGCATCGCCACCAGCTCGCTTTGGCCCGCCAGGTAGCCCAGCCCCAAAACGCTTCCTAGCAAGGCAGCCACAGGTAATAGGTCGTAGATGTGCTGGGGGATGGAATAAGTAGTATAGCGAAGCGCTCCCATAACCCCATAATTCCCTTCTCCCACATCTTCAAGCTCGGTAATAAATTGCAAGAAGGTATAAAGCGCAATTAATATAAATAAAACCAGCAGCGTATAGCTAATCACTGCCTTAGCTATATAACGGTCTAGGATTTTCATTAGAACGTAGACCGCTTAGCGGCACCCCTTCGCGGCCTCAATCTCGCCCAAGTAAGAAGTTGGCGCGCTTGGTGTAAAGCTATCCGCAAAGGCCGGGGCCAAAGTGATATCAACACCACTAACAACATTAGAGCATGAATCCACCATAACCCTAGAAAGGCGGGAATAACTTCATGCTCTACCCAGTTACGAGCTATTCCCAGCATGTTGCTATAAATCACATAAACCAGGACTGCGGGCAACAACCCAGCATAGCGTCCTTGACGGGGTCCCGAACGAGCGAGAGGTACCGCCAGCATCACTAATAATAAAGTGGTAATAGGCATCGAAATTCGCCACTGTATTTCTGCTATATCCTTGGGAGCACCCATTTCCCAAAGGGTTAAAGTTGGAAGAGTTTGATGGCGAATTCGAAACTCTTGCATGCCCCCTTTCTTAACCAGAATGCCATGGCGCTCAAACCTAAAAATACGAATTCCAACCTCCTCGCCCATCAAATCATAGCGATAGCCATCCTCTAATATCAAATGCTTATCGCCAGTTCCTTCATCCGTTTGAAGGTGGCCTGTCGCTGCCCGGAAAAGAGTTTTCTGAGTAGGTTCCCACACCTGAATAAAAACATTTTTCATTCCCAGCCCATCTTCCGTTAGGCTTTCAGCATAAAATACCCGTTGTCCATGCTGAGATTCCTTGAAGTTTCCCGCCACAAGGCCGCTCGTTTCAGCAGCAAGCAAAGCCTGCTGCTTAAGGCGATAACCCTCCGCCGATGCAGCTGGCCCCAAATACAAAGAAATGCTACCTACTCCAATGGCTAGCACTAGTCCAAAGGTCAACACCACCCGTAGTAAATGACGCCGGCTTACACCACAGGCGAACAAGGCAATGACCTCATTGTCTGCTCCCATCCGACCTAGGGCTAGAAGCACCGCTAGAAAAGAAGCTAACGGCAAAAGCAATACCAAGGCCCCTATCGCCTCATATCCGGAAAGCGCCAAAATGGCTTCCCCTGGAACCTTCCCCTTGGTAGCCTGACTTAAAAAACGAATGAAGCGAATTCCACCAAAAATAAGCAATAAAACCAAAGTAATCGCTGTCGCATTGAGACTTAATTCCTTGAGAATATAACGATCTACAATCAAAAATTTGAGCATCCCTTACATCAGTCTTTATCTTCGCAAAAGCGCGTTATCAAAAAGCCGGATAATGCATAAGAACGTAAATTCATTAAATTTTTGCAAGTACATCCTAAAGAAATTAAAAAATATTTCGATATAGCTTATGAAAGCTTGTCCTGCGGAATTCCAGGTATAGCCTTAGCGTTAATTTAAAGAATATAGCTGCTTATTCAAAGCTTATAAAAATTCATATCCAGGATAATTTTAGAAAAACTGCTACCACAATATAACCAGGATGCTACCTAATAAAAAAGCAGCCCTAAATTTGCATCTCAAATAGTATTTACTGAGAGGCCCAACGCTAAAAATATTTAGTGCTTCTAAAAAGCTTAACTTAAATTGAACTAAAAATTTTTATTTATTAACAAATAAAATATTAAGCGCCGATTATTATAGTTACCATACATTAATATGCTTCGCTTATAGAACTATCCTAATCAATATTAAGGATAAATAACACCGGCAATGTATGTGAGAAAATTACTCTATCTTCAACCTGAGAATTCTTCACAGGTCTATCAAGATGCTTTTGAAACAGCAGGGTGGGAAATTCACATAGCCACAGAGATTTCCCACGCGCAGCAATTATGTGAGGAACATAAGTTTCGAGTGGGATTAATGAACTTAACTCCCGGAACCGAAAAATCCCTAGAACAAAGCATTGATAAATTCATTCCCCCGAGTGGCCATACCGAATGGGTGGCATTGCTCTCGGCGGAGCAGATGCGAGATGAAGCAATTCGCCACTTAATTACTTCTTATTGCTATGATTACCATACCCTCCCCGTAGACTATCCGCGCCTGTTCACTACTATGGGCCATGCTTACGGCATGGCGAGTATGGCATATCAGCAAACCAATCAAAGTATTCAAGAACTTGAAACTAACCAGATGGTTGGAGTAAGCCCCGCTATGCAGCGGGTTTACCGCAGTATCCGGAAAATTGCTAACGTGGACATGCCTGTATTGATCAATGGAAAAAGCGGTACAGGCAAAGAGTTAGCCGCATTAGCCATCCATGAACGATCAATGCGCGCTAACGGTCCCTTTGTCGCTGTCAATTGTGGCGCTCTACCCTCTGAGTTGATCCAATCTGAGCTATTCGGCCACGAAAAAGGCGCTTTTACCAATGCCATCAAGCAAAAATTGGGGCAAATTGAATTAGCGGCTGGCGGCACAATTTTTCTGGATGAAATCGGTGATTTGCCCTTCAATCTCCAGGTTAATTTACTCAGATTTCTGCAAGAAGGAACCTTTAAACGAGTAGGCGGCACACAAGAACTTACTATTGATGCCCGGGTTATAACAGCCACTCATGTAGACTTGGAGAAAGCCGTCAGTGAAGGCCGTTTTCGGGAAGACCTTTATTATCGGCTAAATGTCTTACATTTGCGTATGCCATCTCTAGCCGAACGGGAAAACGATATTGAAGTTTTGGCTAAATACTTTTTTGATAAATTTTCCGATCAAACCACGGCCCGCATCAAAGGATTTAGCCAAGAAGCCTTACGTAGACTCCACCACCATGCTTGGCCCGGAAATGTGCGGGAGCTAATTAACCGTATTCGGCGCGCCATAGTCATGGCTGAGGGCCGCTTGATTACCCCAGTGGATTTAGGGCTAGAACGACGCCTCTCCAGCCGCCGCGTAATCACCCTTGCGGAAGCTCGCGCCCATGCAGAAAAAGAAGCCATTCTCCGCAGTTTACGGCAGGCTAAAGGCAACGTTTCTCAGACAGCCACCCAGCTAGGAGTCTCTCGCCCTACCCTGTACCGCTTAATGGAGAAATACAGCATTTCAACTTGATTCTTTCTCTCTAACTATAGAAAAATTAATAATAGTCCTTCCAAAAAAACCCACGCAATACCCGGGCGGTGGCTTCCACTCTACTTTAGAAAGGGCCTCCAATTTCTCGGGCTGACTACTCTTTTTCTCACCTGAAACAGGCCCCCACCCGTCGAGTAGAGACGGATCATGCTTATATCTTATTCGAAATGATGGGCTCCCTATGAATTCAGAAGCAGCCCATTTTATACCCCTCCGCTTAGACCCGGGTTTATAGCTTAGCTGAAGGTCCTGCCTCGACCCAAGTTCGGGGTAGGAAATAGCTTATGGTCGCTGGATTCTACCACACGCTATATGAATATCCCGTTCATTCCTCGAAAATGAGCTAGAATAATCCATCTTTGCTTTTAAACCACCAAAACAATAATGATGTCTTTTTTCAAACCGGGCAATAATTGCTGGCGACTGGAGCAAGCCACTCGAGCAGCTTTTCTCATCGATGGGGCGGCCTATTTTAAAGCCTTCCGCAGCGCTGTCGAGCAGGCTGAGCATTCCATCCTTATTCTAGGCTGGGATATTAATAGTCGGCTTCGGTTGGTACGGGACGAGCCGTCCGACTCATTACCCGAGACATTAGCTGATCTTCTTAATACCGTCGTCTCTCGCCGGCGGAAGCTACAAGCCCACGTGCTCTGCTGGGATTTTGCTATGATCTATGCCCTGGAGCGAGAATGGCTACCCATTTATCAGCTGGATTGGCGCACCCATCACCGGCTACACTTTGAAATGGATGATCAGCACCCCGTCGGCGCATCTCATCACCAAAAGGTAGTAGTCATCGATGATACCGTGGCCTTTGCCGGTGGCCTAGACTTGAGCAAATGGCGCTGGGATACGCCAGAACATCGTCCAAATGACGAGCGGCGCATCGATTCGGACGGCAATCCTTATCCCCCTTTCCATGATGTCCAGATGGTGGTCGAAGGCCCTGCGGCAGCGGCACTAGGAGATTTGGCGCGAGAACGCTGGTACCGTGCCACTGGCCAACGCCTTTCTCTCCCTCCCCCGACCTCCCCCAACCAAGGTACTACTCCTTGGCCAAGAAAAGTTGTGCCTAATTTAGAAAATATTTCTATTGCGATCGCCCGTACCGAGCCAAAATTTAAAAATTATCCCGAGATACGAGAAGTAGAACGCTTCTATTTGGATGCCATTGCCGCGGCTCAGCGTTTTATTTACATTGAAAATCAATACTTCTCCGCCCATAAAATCAAGAAGGCACTCGCAACGCGCCTTCAAGAACCCCAGGGACCAGAGATTATTCTAATATTGCCCCTAAAAACCGGTGGCTGGCTAGAGCAAAATACCATGGATATCCTCCGGTGGCGGGTGCTAAAAGCCCTTGTTAGCATCGATAAATATGACCGTTTGCGCGTTTATTGCCCTGTTGCCCCAGGGCTTAACAACCAATGCATTATGGTGCATGCTAAGGTATTAATAATAGATGATGAACTGGCGCGGGTTGGTTCTTCCAACCTTAGTAATCGTTCCTTGGGCCTGGATACTGAATGCGATCTCGCTTTGGAAGCTGGTGATAACCCCTCTGTTGCTGCAAGTATCGCTGAATTTCGTAACCGCCTTCTAGGGGAACATCTCAATGTATCGCCACGGCAGGTAGCGCAAGCAATAGTCCAACAAGAATCCTTAATAGCAGCTATTGAGCAGCTACGCGGCCCTGGCCGAACTCTAAACACATTCAAGGCGTACACTCCCCCTGAAGGGCATGACTGGCTGCCAGATGCAAGGTTTATTGATCCCGAATGCTCCATCGATCCAGACCAATTTGCTAGTCAAATCATCCCTCCCGAACAGCGCCAGCCCGCCAGCCGTCAGCTAATTTTCAGTTCCTTAATGCTTATCATTCCTCTAGCGCTTGCTGCTGCCTGGCGGTGGACCCCTCTAGGAGAATGGCTCGACTTGCAAACAGCCATTAGTATCATCAAGGGACTTAAAGAATCGCCAGAAGCGCCCCTGCTAGTGCTTGGAGTTTATCTACTGGCGAGCCTTATCGCTATTCCTCTCACCCTACTCATCGTTGCTACGGTAATAATATTTGGTTCCCTAACCGGATTTACTTACGCGCTCATAAGCGCAACACTGAGCGCTCTCCTAACCTATGGCTTAGGCCGCCTGTTCGGGCGCCGTACAGTAAGGCAGCTTGCGGGTAAACGGCTCAACCGGTTGAGCCGCCGTTTAGCTCAACAAGGTACGCTCACCATGCTTGCCGTTCGGCTTATCCCCATAGCTCCTTTCACGGTGGTTAATATGGTAGCGGGCGCTTCTCATATTCGTTTTCGAGATTTCACCATAGGCACCCTACTTGGTTTAATACCAGGAACCCTGGCAATAGCGATTTTTATTGATCGCGTGGTAACCACGATGCGCAATCCAACGCCTCTTAGCTTTGCTATCTTAGGCGTGGTACTGATGCTCCTTGGACTGAGCGTGTTAGGAATTCGCTGGTGGCTGCGTAAACAAGAGGCAACCAACAACAATAAAACCCTGCATACCTCCTAAATACCCCGCGCCAACATTATGAATACCATCTTTCCTTTATCCTTAAGTTAATGACGTCCAGCTCTGATACTGCTCCGCTCTGGCGCTATCTTCGTCTAAACGATTTCACCCGCCCTAGCCCTACAACGAAGGAAACGGTCCGTAAGGGGGTAACAGGATTTTGGCATAAACTTATAGGAGACTCTAAATCAGCAGAACCTATAAGGGCGCAAGATGAATTAAAGCGTCTATCCGATGAGCTTTACACCCAAATTGCGCCTGAACCTAACTGGACAGAGCGGGTAACAGCCCTCAACGAGGCTTTGGAGAAAGGACTAGCTACAAGGGTTTCACGAGTCCAAATTGTGATAGGGGCTCCCTTTAGCGGCATTACTGAAACCTTGGAACACTGGGCTCAGCATCGGGGAATAAAAATCATTAAACCGCCAAGATCTGAGGCAATTCTAAACCAAGACCAACAGTGGCTACAGTGTCTTGAGGATGAAGGTAGCGCTCGACCTTTGGTCATTCCTCATCTGGAGCGCTGCTATCTGCGCCACCATCATGGTTTAAAATTAATCCGCCAGTTACTGCAATGGCTTTCAACACGGCCAGGTTACTGCGTCCTTGGCTGTTCCAGTTGGGCCTGGGCCTATTTTAGCAAGGCTCTACAAGCAGAAAAGTTTTTTCCCATCCCCTGGACTTTAGAGGCACTCAGCCAAGAACACCTTCAGCAGTGGTTTGGTAATCTGAATACATCCCAACAGGAGGAAACTTTTATTTTTCGCCAACTGGATAATGGCGACTTTGTTATCCCACCTTCAAAGAATAACTCCTTTACAGAAAAAACGCAGCAAAGGTGTACTAGCGTTAGCGTAGACTCCGATGATACCCCGCGCCCCGAAGTTTCTGCTTTTCTAACCGATTTAGCAGCCTATAGCCGCGGTAATCCAGGGGTTGCTTGGGCACTCTGGCGACAAAGCTTACAGGTAGTTCCAGAAACAGAAAACGATAATCAAGATCACGCCCCTGATTTGGATAAGCCGATCCAAGACCATACTATTTGGGTTAAGCCTTGGTCCCAAATTCAGCACCTTACTTCATCGGAGCTAGCAGATCGAAGCACGCTTCAAATCTTACACACGCTATTGCTTCATGGGCCTTTGCCCGCTTCTCTGCTCATAGAGCTGCTTCCCCTTTCCGGTTTTGAAATCAGGCAGGTACTCACCTACCTGGAACATCGCAGCTTTTTGATATCAGCACAAGAACAGTGGCAGCTTACGCCGCTCGGTTACCCGGCAGTACGACAGGCGCTAGAAGATGAAGGCTATCTAGTAGATCCACTATAGGAAAACGCTATGTCCTCAGAAACTATCACCGATATTTTTCAAGATCCTAGCAAAATTGGACTATTACAGGTTTTTCTTATTATCGCTTTTAGCTGGCTGTTGCTCCGTCTAATTGACTGGTTCATCCCATGGCTTGCCGAACGCCTGGCGGGAGGCGCCCGCCTGTACCTTTTGCCTTCCATGCCGATCCTTAAATTCGTCATTCTGGTTATAGCCACTACGCTTATTCTTCCTTTACTGATTGATTTCACCTTAAAAAACCTGATCACTGTCCTAGGCGCGATCGGTCTAGCACTAGGGTTCGCCTTTAAAGATTATGTCAGCAGTATTATTGCAGGGATCGTGGCAATTTATGAGCGTACCTACCGTCCAGGCGATTGGGTCAAGGTTGATCAGGCCTACGGCGAGGTACGCTCAAGCGGTCTGCGAGCGCTAAAAGTTCTTACCCCGGATGACACCATCGTCACCATTCCTCACGCCAAACTATGGGATACCAATATTTATAATGATAATACCGGAGCACGGGATTTACTCTGTGTAGCGGATTTCTATCTGGATCCCCGCCACGAGGCGCGCCTAGTACGGGAGACTCTCTATGATGTAGCTTTAACAAGCATTTTTGTCCAACTTGATCATTCCATTACAGTTATCGTGGCAGAAAAACCCTGGGGGACTCACTACCGACTTAAGGCCTATCCTATGGATGGGCGAGATCAATTTCTTTTTATCAGCGATTTGACGGTACGTGGGAAAGCGGCACTGGTAGCACTTGGAACAAATCCAGCTCAAGGATGGCTTGCCTTTCAAAGCGAGAGCGGCACAGAAGATTTTGAGTAAGTCATATTGACCAATACAGAAATATTTCAGTCCCATTTTCCCTGATTTTCTATTATCTCAGGGCTGGCGCGTGCCTCTTTACCTTGCTAACATTCTCGCCAGAAGCGCAAAGACAAATGGAAAATAGATTACCGGCAAAAATTACTTATAAAGGTTAAGAAGAGAATAAACTAAGATGATCGAAAATAAAACATACCGTTCTATATTTTCCCCTTGCTCAGCTCAAGAGCGAGAAGAAAATTTTAGCAGTTACTGGATATTCAGCCAGCAGCATGCTGGTGAGCTTTTAGAAGAAGATAAAGATCTAGCTAACAAGCGAGAAAAATTAAATTACTTTCAAGGTAATCCAGTCCGTTCGCGAAATCCTCTTCCCAATCCCGAGATCTTCTACCGTAATTACGTGGAGTTTAAAGACAACCCTCAATCCATTGACCGTAAAACTCTGCTTTTGACCACGATTTATAAGTTTGCCCGCCACGAATGGGTTGGCATTTCAGGAGCTTGGGATATAACTCCTAGCATGGCGGAAGCAAAAACATTAACCGATAAAATAAGCCGGGTTCATCTAGCGGAAGAATTCTGCCATGTACGTTTCTTTCATGAAATGTTAAAAACATTTCATTTAGATAGGGTCGAGTGGCTGCCTTTAGGTCCGGTAAAACAGAAAATTTATAAAATTTTTCCCCGGTTACCTGGATTCTTAATGGATACCCCAGCTTTCGTCACAGAACTGATGGGAATGACATTTTACCAACATCTAGACAAGTTATTTGAGGAAGTATTTGCCGATGAACCCGAGACCCGACAACGCCTACAGGAAATTCTCCATGAAATCATGATCGACGAGATGGCCCATGTAGGCCAGCGCAGAAACTTCATTGGTCCCAACGGGGTAAGAGCAGCTAGGCTTATGCTTGCTCCTTTATATCGCGCATTTTTTCGAGATATCCCAGAAGCCAAGTACCTATTTGATATTGAGAAAATGATTCAAGATGGATTAGCTTTTGATTATAACTCTGTATCTCCCAGCCTGTTGGCACGCAGCTGGGTGCCAAGCTATTGCCAAGTGTAAGAGGATTCCAACGACGAACTGCCACCGCTAGAGATGGTTTGAGAAATACAGCGGTGGCTATTTTC
Organism: Nitrosococcus watsonii C-113; assembly: GCF_000143085.1. NCBI lineage: Bacteria > Pseudomonadati > Pseudomonadota > Gammaproteobacteria > Chromatiales > Chromatiaceae > Nitrosococcus > Nitrosococcus watsonii. The sequence goes on from NC_014315.1 coordinate 1,882,851, forward strand.
TTTCTAGTGCGAGGGTTTCAGTTTTTATTAAAAAAACTACGGCTAGTCCTTCTTACTCTTTTAGCTGCCTGTTTCCTGGGGAGAGGAATGTTGCTGAGCCGCTAAACCCGAGGCACTACCACAGTAATAAGCTTTACCATAAGCGTAGGGGGAGCCATAACTTTTAGGAAGCTTCGTCCATACTACGCGATTGGCGCCTCTTTCATCCGCCTCGTGCAGAGCTTGGTGCTTTGCTTTGTTCTTCCATTTTCCCATCATTCCCATCGCAGGCTCACCCCAGCCGGCAAATCCCCGAACATCCCCTATAAACTCACAGCTGTCCACTGCTGAGCTGGCAACTTGCTGAACATTCTTTGAATCGCCGGAGGCAACCACTATCGAGGACACCATAAAAAGCGCTGCTGCCGCTATACCTAATCCGAATTTTCTAACCTGTTTCATTTTTTCCTCCTTTATCACTGATCCGCTCTTACTGGATCATGCTGCGGCTGAAACAAAATACGTTCCACAGAGAGCCGCCGCACTTCACCGCTAGGGAATTTCCAATCGATCGATTCACCCACCGAAAGGCCGAGAAGAGCCGAACCAACCGGGGCCAAAACCGAAATTTTCCCTGCCCTCATATTCGCTTCCTCGGGGTATACTAATTCCACCTCCCTACGCTCCCCAGTATTCTCGTCTAGATAGATGAGACGTGAGTGCATCGTAACCACCCTGTCGGGAACCCGTTCCCGAGGGATAACAGTAGCGCGATCAAGTTCCTCGGCTAGCAGCGTCTGCTCCCCTAGCGCGCGGAGTCGGCCATAGTCAAGATCTGTTATAATTAGATCGCTGGTTTTTAGCATTACATCTACCTTTTACGGAATCTGGATAGTTCTATTCATTGAACTCTATAAAGTAATATTAGTGGCCTAAAGCTTAAAAAATAAGTACTAGAAAACGAATAGCATTGTTTCTATATTGGAGACAATCAATATATGCAAGATCTTAACTTAATGGCAATTTTTGCCCGTGTCGTAGAAGCAGGCAGTTTCTCGGAAGCTGCCCGGCGCATGGAAACCTCCCGCTCTGCCGTAAGCAAGGCAGTCGCCAAGTTAGAAAAAGATCTTGGCGCACGGCTACTCAATCGCAGTACCCGACACTTAAGCCTAACCGAATCTGGAGCGGCATTAGTCGAATATGCCGCCCGCATCCTGGAGGAAGCCGAGCAAGCTGAACAGGTAGTCAGTAGCCTCCATACCGAACCGCGTGGAATACTTAGGGTAAGCGCATCGGTCGCTTTTGGTACACTCCACATTGCCCCAGCGCTTGCCGATTTCGTTGCTCAATATCCTGATATTAAAATCGACATGGCGATTACTGATCGGCCGGTAGATTTGGCCGAGGAAGGGTATGACATGATTATTCGTGTAACAGGCGAGCCAGATCTTAATCTCGTAGCCCGTAAACTCGCGCCCGTGCATCGCAAACTATGTGCCACGCCCGAGTATTTTCAACAGCACGGAATACCCCAAATACCAGAGGACTTAGTCAATCATGATTGCCTCGATTACACCCTCTCTGGTGAGCAGGGTTACTGGCACTTTACTGGACCAGAAGGAGAGATAGCAGTGCCGGTATCAGGACCATTGCGCATCAATGACGATGATGCGCTTGCCCAAGCGGTCCGTGGCGGCTTAGGCATTGCGCTGCTGCCTACTTTTACTGTTGGTAAAGATTTACAGAAGGGGCGGCTCCAAGCGGTGCTTTCCAAGTACTTACCGGTAAAACGCTATGTCTATGCCCTCTATCTTCCTACTCGACATTTAGCAGCAAAAATCCGAGTCTTTATCGATTTTCTTTTAGCCCGCTTTGGACCTGAGCCTGACTGGGACCGCTCTATTAACGTGAGTTCTAGATAAAAAACAGCGATCCTCCGGAGTTAAAGGCTAAAAAAGGAGTGCTTGAAGATCAGAAATTTAATACTTATCTGCAAAAATCTCTAGCAAAATGGCATAAACCGTTAGGAGTTGGAAAACTTTAACCCTTAGCGGATTCTAAGATTTCTATAAATAATTTAAAAAATAATCTTGGCAAAATTTCTGAATAAAAAAGAGGCAGTTTAGCACCGCCCAACCCCCCGTGAATCCACAAATAGCATGGGCATTAGAAATAGAAAAAAGCAAACATTGAGCAGAATGAGAGGAGAGAAAAATTATCCTCAATTTTCTTTGGAGTACTTCTTAAAGGTCTATTAATAAGCATACTATTTTCTATAGAGGATTTCTTATGGAAACATCGCTTGGAGTACAACAGTATTCAGATAATACTTTCTGGAAAAAAATAAATGTATACGCAAAATCAGCAGGCATAGATATTATAGAAATAGCCTTAAAACTTTATTACGCCTTACAAGATGATGACACTCCGAAGTGGGCAAAAACAGTTATTTATGGAGCCTTAATTTACTTTATTTCTCCAGCCGATGCCCTACCCGATTTGCTGCCAGGGGGCTATGTGGATGATTGGGGTACTCTCTTATCGGCAGCCGCCGCAATATCCATACACATGAAAGCAGAACATTCAGAAAAAGCTAATACTAAAATCAAACAGTGGTTTAGAAAATAAATTTATTTTAAATATAAACAGGATAGATTATGGTCCACAAGGGCGGGAAAACCATAAAAGTATACTACAACAGCGCCTGTCCACTATGTAACGCAGGCATAGAAAACCAAAAATCTAAAATTCCTGACTGCCACATAGACTGGAACGACGTTCATACTCAATCAGGCGTACATAATGAGGTATCGCCTAACCTTGAATTAGTCCGCAAAAAGCTTCATGTAATGGATGAGAAAGGAAACATAAAAGTGGGTATTGAGGCATTCGAGACTATTTGGAGACACTCATCCAATGAGCATTGGAAAGCGAAAATAGTCTCCCTTCCCATAGTAAAACAGATTTCTATTTTTTTGTACGATATGTTTGCAGAAATATTATATCGGTGGAATCGCTGGAAACAGCATTGGTAAAATTACTATTTTTATGAAACAGCTTCTAACATCTAGATTGACCCTCTAAAACCAAGGCTGGAAGATAGAGAAAAGCAATTATTCAACAAATTGTTCTAAGATGGCGAGCGAAAAGGTATTAAGCATGGCATGGGCAAAGATTGCCGGCCACAGGGTTCCCCAACGCACGGTTAAAATAGCTAATACGATGCCAAAAAGCGTAGTTTGCGCCACGCCTATCCACCCTTGATATAAATGGCCTAATCCGAACAGGAAAGAGGATAGCAATACGGGTCCCCATAATCCTCCCAGCGCAAGTCGACATCGGGCTAAGAGAAAACCACGCGCCATTATTTCCTCATACACTCCTACAAAAAACATCAAAGCAGCGATTCCAGTAAAAGGTATTTCACTACTCAATTGGGTTCCGATAATTTTAAGCTCATCCATATGCTGCTTGAGGGATGGGGTATTGGTAAGAAATACCAACGTCGTTAACACCATGTTAGCGCCCATACAGCTTACGAATGCGATCAGCGCTCGCTTCAGATCTTTTAAAGTAAGCGCTTTTAATCCAAGATGCCGCCAACTTTGCCCACGTACAGCGAGAAGGAACCGCAGGCCGAGGAGAATAACTATTCCCTGCAACGCTAACAGCAAAAAAAATTGATGCCGGCCTGTGAAAGCACTTATTAACCCAACGGCTACCCCGCTCACCCCCACTAAAATAAGGGCAAAAATAATATCAACCCAGGCTTGGCGTCTATTCATGGGGGTATGTTAGACAAACTTATTTCTATTATAAAAGCGATTTCTGTAGTAACTCCGCCGGATGGTAGGCAAGTACCTTGGTTCCTTCTTTGATTTGGGCCCGGCAACTTGTGCCCGGCGCGCAAATTAAGGTGCCCGCTGATGCTTGGCGAACCGACGGGAATAATACGAGCTCTCCGATACGTAATGATACTTCATAATGTTCTTGTTCATAACCAAAAGCTCCTGCCATCCCGCAACAACCCGATGGAATAGATTCTACGGTGGTCCCTTCCATCAAAGCTAATGCATCCAGAAGCGGTTGCATCCCGGACAGAGCCTTTCCATGACAATGGCCATGGACTAAAATACGGCGGGGCTGGCTATCAAAAAATGACGGATTAAGCTGCCCAGCGGCAGCTTCTTGGGCAATAAATTCCTCGAATAACTGGGCTTTGCCCGCCACCACTTCTGCCTTGCGGCGACTCTCGCCCCTCGGCAGTAGCGCCAAGGCTTCATCCCGGAAGGTTAATAGTTCCGACGGTTCCAACCCAATCAGTGGCTTGCCCTCAGCGGCATGAGGATAAAGGCGGACCACAGCCTCCTCAAGCAAATTTCGAGCTAAACGCAGTTGACCCTGGCTAATCTGTATCCTGCCTGCTGACAACCAAGGGGTCACGATGATCTTATAACCTAACTGTTCCAGACAGCTAACAGCCGCCATCCCAATCTGAGGATCGAAGAACTCGGTCCAAAGATCGTTAATAAGCACTACTTCACCCCGAGGGCCCGTATGAATATGAGGAAGCCGGGTTCGGAGTTGAGAGCTAAAAGTACGGCGTGCTAAGAGGGGAAGCTGGCGTTGGGGATGAAATTTTAATACCCGCTGAAGCAACTTTGAAGCCAATATCCAATTGGCCACAGCGGGTAACCAAGAGCCTAAACGAGCTAAGTGTTGGAACTGACTCAAAATCCGCCCGCGCCAGGGAACTCCATGGCGATCCTGGTATTGTTGCAGAAATTCCGCCTTCATAAGCGCCATGTCGACTCCCGCCGGGCATTCTGTCTTACAGCCCTTGCAGGCTAGGCATAGATCCAGGGCCTCTTTAAGCAAGGGGCTATTTTCGCCCGTCAGCCCTCCAGACAATGCTAACACTTGGCGAAAAACATTAGCCCGGCCTCGGGTACCATGCAGCTCCTCACCGGCAGCCATATAGGAGGGACACATGGTTCCCTGGCCAGCTTGTTTGAGACAAACTCCCGCCCCATTGCAGCGAGCGGCAGCTCCCTGTAAACCTTGATCCTTACGCCAATCGAAGAAGGTTAAGGAGGATTCTATAGGCGCTTCCTTCTGGGTACGAAGCGATTCCAGCAAGGGAGGAGGCGCTAGAATTTTCCCAGGATTAAAGCAAGAACGAGGATCAGCCGCCTGCTTAATACGACTTAATAGAGCAACGATTTCCGGACCTAATACCGCTTCCAGAAAGGGAGCCCGCAGCCGTCCATCACCATGCTTTGCGGAAAAGGCTCCGCCAAATTCCTTCACCAATTCTGCCATCTCAACCATAATGGCGCAAAATCGCTCTCGCTCTTCCGCCAAAGTCAGATCCAGCGCGGGCCGCAAGTGGAGCAATCCCCGTCCAGCAGATCCATATATCACGCAATGAACCCCATAGCGGGCCATTAAAGTTTGCACTCGGGCCACATAGGCGGGAAGATCCCTCACGGCAACGGCGGTATCCTCAATGCCAGTAACGGCCTTGTGCCTGCCGGGCATCCCCATGAGCAGTCCGAGGCCAGCGCGGCGCACTGCCCAGGCCTGTTCGGGAAATGCCAAAACAGGGGCCGCATAACACCCATGGCTTGTGCGTAAATCCGCCACTAAAGCCTCTCCCCGCCCTTGGAGTGGGTCCCCCTTCTCTTCTAGTTCAATGAGCAAAATTGCTACCGGATCGTCTATTATCCAGGAACAATTTTTTACCTGCTCCGGATTATTTTGGGCTAAGCCGATTATCGTTTTATCTAGCAACTCTACCGCGACTGGTTGATGCGCTAATATCCCAGCCACCGCCCGTAAAGCCTCATCCAGACTGTTAAAGTGAGCCGTTACAAGTATCCGCTCCCCAGGCAAGGGAACCAGCTTCAAAGTCGCTTCGGTCACTAGGGCCAGCGTCCCCTCGCTGCCACATAAAAAAGGCGCTAAATTGAAGAGACGCCCCTGCGACACCCAAGGTTGGCCCTGGGCTAACAAATCCAGGGGATAGCCTTGGTTACAAGGAATCCCTCGGCTGCTGGGATAGCGTTCCAAAATAATCTTCCGCTGCTCCGCCACCGCTTCCACCACGGCCCGATAGAGATTTCCTTCCAGAGAATCCTGCGTCAATTTAATATCCAATTCGCCAGGGTTAAGCGGCCCAAAGCGCACAATACTGCCATCGCTTAGCACCGCCTTAACCTCTAGCACATGGTCCCGGGTCGTACCATAGTGGAGACCATGTAGGCCCCACGCATTATTGCCCATCATCCCGCCTATCTGGCAACGGCTGCCGGTAGAAGGGTCCGGCGCAAACATTAGGCCCGAGGGCCGAAGCTGTTGGTTCAAGACATCTAAAACTACTCCTGGCTGCACTCGCGCCCAGCGACGGGGTGCATCAATTTCCAGTACTTTTGTCCAATGCTGGGAAACATCGACCACCAATCCCTCCCCCACGCATTGACCCGCCAAGCTGGTGCCCGCAGCGCGGGGAATCAAGGCAATCCGGTGACTGTTAGCAAATCGTATCAGCGTTACACAATCCTCAACGCTGCGAGGCCGCACTACCCCCAAAGGAAGCTGCTGATAGGGAGAAGCATCGGTGGCATAAAGCATCCGACTCAAACGATCAGTCAGTACTTCTCCCTGGATCGCCCGGGAGAGCTCTTGAAGGAGGTAATCAAAGGTTGCTGGAGGCATGCTTCTCAATACGCACAAAACCGTTCATTACTATAAGCATTTACGAATTAGTTTGGTTGTGCCTTAAAAAACTGGGCGTCTCTTGAAAATTATTATGGCTTATTTGCTTCAAAGTCGCGATGAATCACCTAAACTATAAGAGGGATGGTTTCAAGTTCGGCATAATTCCAGTCTGCAATTTTATTTATCCAGAAGCATAGTAGTTTATCTGAGGTATTTCCCTGCTAACCCAAGCAGCTAGCAATTCCCGCTATCAAACCTATCAAAAAGAAAACTCGATACCACCAAAGCCAGAGATACCTGGTGTGCCGAATCCAAACACTTCCTGATATTGTTTATCCAGCAGGTTATTCGCTCGGGCAAATAATTGGAAATAGTTAGTGACCTCATAGGAAATAGCAGCGTTAACTACTGTATAACTAGGCAGAGGGATACCCCCTACATCTTGCCGATGCCCCACATAAACCACCTGAAGATGGAGGTTACCCTTACTCAAAAAGCGGTAATTAGCGTTAAAGCCTGCTTTGCGTTCCGGACGCCGTACCAAAGGCTGACCGGTTTTCTCATCTTGAGTATGCATCTGAGTATAGTTCCCACGCAAAGTCAATTCTTCCAGGGGCGTTAAATTCATAAAAATCTCCCAGCCCCTAATTTTGGCTGCATCAATATTAATAAGCTGGAAGTTATCAGCAGCCACCTGGCTAAACTGGATTAAATCAGTCAGTTCATTGTCGAAATAGGTCACCCCTACTGCCCCCTCATCGTTCCAAAAGGATTGTTCTACTCCGATGTCCCAGGAACGGCTCATTTCAGGGCTTAAATCTGGATTGTTGTATTCAAGCTGGGGAGTATTGCGGTCATCCTGAGTGGTATTGAAGCGCTCATCAAATAACTGGGTTAAAGTAGGGGCTTTAAAACCAGTACCGTAGCTCCCCCTGAGCGTGAGGCCCAATCCATCAAATACGAGGGCGGCGGTTGTCCGGCCGGTAATTTTAGAACCAAAAATGCTATGATCATCTAACCGTATCCCCCCAGTGAGAAACAGCTTATCCCAAAAACTCAATTGATCTTGCAAGTAGTATCCCTTGGTGTCAACGCTCTTCCGGGGCAAGTTTGAACCCGGCGATTGGGCCTCCATGCTGGCCTCTTCCCAGGCGAATCCAAAGGTCAGAGTATGTTCCTTAGAAAAACGCAGGTTATGTTGCCAATCCACTTTGATTTTCTCCCCCTTAAAAGAACCTGGGAAAGGAAAAGGGTTCTGAGGGTCTGGCCGATTTTGATTTTCCCTATCATGGTGGGTAAAAGAAACCCCAAGTATTTGTTCCCATAGATTATCAAACAAAGTGAGATGTCCTTGACCCCGGAGAAACAACTGTTGGCTATCCAGAGTCGAATTAGGATCATCTATGGGTACAAAACGGCCCCTATTATCAACCGTCGATCCATCAATGTCAGTATGGTTACCGTTATAGCGCAAGGTAGTATCAAGGGAAAAATTGGGCGTAGGCGTTAGCCCGAATCGCCCCGTGAGGGTTGTATTCCGATCACCATCTTTTTCCGGGTTGCCCCGGCGAGAATCAGCTGCCGAGATGCCAGCGCTTTCAAGGCGAGTCCCGGTCAGGCTGTAATTAACAAGGTCATTCCCGCCATGTACTCCCCCTGTCGCCTTGAAGGTACTAAAAGAACCACCTTCGACGCGAGCGGTAACGCGAGGCTTGCCCCTTCCCTTCTTAGTAATGATATTGATAACGCCGCCAATGGCATCGGAACCATAAAGGGTGCTTTGCGGCCCTCGCAGAATCTCAATGCGCTCGATATTATCCGTTAGCAAATTGGCGAAATCGAAAGAACCACTGGGGTTGCTGGGATCATTGGCTTCTACCCCATCAATGAGCACCAGGGTATGGTTGGCGTTTGCCCCCCGCAGGAATACCGAGGTCTGCTGGCCTAAACCGCCACTTTGAACAACGTCGACTCCTGGTAGGCCTCGCAATACCTCGGATACTGGCATTCTTTGCCGCTGGGCAAGATCTTCGGCGGTAATGACACTTATATCACTCCCTACATCTTGCGCTGGCGTTGGAGTCCGTGTTGCCGTCACCACCATCGGCGCTAGGGTTTTTGGGGCCTGCTGCTCACCGGCATAAACAACGGACCCTAGCCCTATCAGGCCACCTAATCCAAGCGTTGAAAATATTTTCAACAATCTCCTCCTCTGGGACCGCGCGCACCCGCACGGCAGTCATTTGCAAATACGCTGCAGAGGAAGACAATAAGGCTCCGTCACCCATCATAGGGTCTAGAAAAAGGATAATCTCGGTATTGTCGCCCTCCGCAACACCACGGGACACTCTAGGCCGGTCTCCGGGCTTGCAAGTAAGCGGCGATTAAAATACCCGCTGGGCTGATAGCCTTCCCACGGAAATCCGCAGTGGCTTAATAACCAACCTTTCCTTGCCTACCGTTGCGGGGGCAGCGTCGGCTTTCGACCGACTTCCCGTTTAACCCCTCTAATTAGGATCGGGGCACCTATAATGAGGAAGGTAATCTAGGGAAATGAGTTAGCACTGTCAATATTTCCCCTCCTCCACAAAGGATGGGGGGAGCGCGAGAATCATAAAAGAAGGGTTGCATGAACCAAAATAGCTCCAGGACGGGGCTTTGTGTGGATAGAATAATCCAGTCACTGCTACCTAGCGGTTTGAATTGTCCTGAGCTCCTCCATTAAACTTTTGCTAGTCAAAGCTGAGCCCCAAAAATACTCGATAATCTTCATTAAAATCAACTTGATTCAAGTCAATTTGATAACGCCCTTCAAGAAATAGATGTATTGCGGGAAGTAGGGGTTTTTGATGAGCAAACCGCCAATTCAAATTACCACTTGTCGTATAAGTGCGCTTTGATTGCTTATTATCCCAATTCTGCTTGGCAGCTATCTGGAATTGCCCTTTAAGAAGCTCCGGAACAAATACAGTATGACTCTTGATTCCGACCAGCAACTCATCAAGATTAGCGCCTCGGTATTGATAGCGAAGCATTGGATCTAAGCTCAAGTTGCCGTTACTAAATAGCTTAAGTCCGGCTTCCGCGGCAGAGGTGGCAAAATATTGGGCCTCTGTCGGCATGGTTTCGATTTTATTCCAATTCAAGCTATGGCTTAAGTTCCAATGCCAATTCTGGTAGGAAAAATCGGCTTTAAATTCCGCTTTGGAAAGCTGCCGTCTTTGTTGCTCAATCTTATTTCTGGAAAGCGCCATATTAAGATTAGGAGAACCCAACCACAACGGCAGCTTAAAGCGTTGAAACCGGTACGATCCCTGCAATTGAGTTGTGTAAGTTCGCTGTGGCGATAAAAATCTTTCTCCGTTACCCGCTTCCTGGATTATGGAATTATCCCATGCCAGTCCCCGCCAATCCAGATGGGTAAAGCCTTCCCATCTGGATATTCCCTGCTCTGAAGTTGCTTCAACAGGGCTTTGAAAGAAAAGGCCTACCCGTTTATGTTTTACTCCCATGACCCCGTTTAATGGCGATTCAAAAAAGGAGGCGGCTTGGAGGGGTTGGTAGCTCAATTGTAATTTGTAAGCATTATCGTTTTGAGCCGAGGTAGCTATGAAAGGATCATAATTATAGTGAGTCCAAGCATACTCGCCATGTAAATCAATCTGCTCCGAAAGTAGCTTGGCATCGGTCTTTAGACTCCAAGCATAATCATAATTTAACCCAAATTCCGATAGGGGAGTTAGACCGCGCTGACCTTTTAGATAAACGCTCGAGAATGTGATTGGCGTGGAGGCTAGATCTGAGATTTCTCCTGAAAACACTGCCCCTTGCAGGGATGGGTAGGAAAGGTAGCTTCCCAAAGATTGGCCAAAATCAGGCGTTGTATGGGTTTCGAAACGCGTCAACGTAGCACTGTCATTGCCTAGGGCAAAGTGTTGCTGAATAGCAGGTTGCTTAGTTTGGCGTAGTATTAAGGCATTGGGTTTAAGTAGCTTCGTTTTGGGCAAAATGTCGCGGCGCCTGTCCTCTTCTTTAAGTAAGAACTGCCAGAATTTACCCGATTTCCCCTCTTTTTCCTCTCTAGGGCTTAGGAGGGGGAACTGCTCTACCGTTTTATCGACAAGCTCCGGCCCCACCAGGCTATCTAGTTTTCCGCCTATAGGCGGGCCAACCTGAGCAATTGTCAGCAATGGAGAAATGGTTAGCGCAAATAAATATACTAAGCTGGCATAAGATCTATTTCCCTTCATGAATTATATATTCTGAACTTCGTGGATTTTCTTTACCTTTTCAATTCAGAATTTTTTACTAATTCCCTCTCTACCCTTATCATGGAGGGTGTATGTGATAGAAATGGAGGGAAAGAGAGTGAAGCCAGCTATTGTGATTATTGGTATCGGCGAGATAGGCGGGGTATTTGCACGTGGATTTCTGCGCGCAGGGCACCCTGTCTACCCGGTTTCCCGGGATCTGCTGATGGAGGAAGTCGCTCAGGAAGTACCGGATCCTGCGCTCATTTTAGTCGCCGTCGCGGAAGCAGACTTGCACCCGGTCCTGCAGCAAATCCCTACCTCCTGGCAAAATCATCTAGCGCTCCTGCAAAATGAGTTATTACCCAGAGACTGGCAGCCCTATCATTTTTCTAATTTGACTGTTACTTCGATTTGGTTCGAAAAAAAGCAGGGACAAGACGTTAAGATCTTACTCCCCTCTCCCGCCTATGGTCCTGGCGCGCACTTGCTGTCCTCGTCCCTGCAAACATTAGACATTCCGACTCATATCCTGACCACAGAAACGGAACTGCTGTTCGAATTGGCGCGCAAAAACCTCTATATCTTGACCACCAATATCGCGGGACTTATCATCGGAGGCGACGTGGCCACTCTCTGGGGGCAGCACCAAGAACTCGCTAAGCGAGTGGCCAAGGATGTCCTGGACCTCCAGGAATGGCTAGCGAAAACCCCTCTTCCCAGAGAACGGCTTATGGAAGGACTGGTGGCTGCTATCGAGGCGGACCCCCACCATAAATGCACTGGCCGATCAGCCCCTGCCCGCCTTGAACGAGCCTTGCATCTGGCAGAAGAAGCAGGCTTAGAAGTGGCTGCTTTGCATGAAATCGCTTCCCGTTAAATAGGTAAGTTTGCCCCATGGAACAGCAATTGTAAGCGCTCTCGCGGCCCCTCTCCGCCTACTTGAATCCGGCTGATGCCGGCATTAGGGACATGGATTCGAAAAACGGTTTCCAAAGGCATCTCCAATACCTGGCGTATCAACATCCGCATCGTTCCAGCATGGGCAACTACCAGTACATGCTCGCCACCATGGCGATTAAGTAATTCCTCCCAAGCAGCAATAACTCGATCACGGAAATCCAGGAAAGATTCTGCGCCCGGTGGTGTATGGCGAACAGGATCTTCATAAAAGCGGCGGAAAGCCTCCGGTTCACGCTCTCTGACTTCGGCAGCCGTAGAACCTTCCCAAGCCCCAAAGCTAATTTCTTGCAAACGCTCATCTAGCTGTAAAGGCCGCCCATGGCGCTGACTAAGCTCATAGGCAAATTCCGCGCACCGTTTGAGGGGAGAGCTTATAATCCGATCCCAGGGGCAACCTTCGCCAACGGCCGCTCGCATCTGTGACCAACCTTTTTCACTCAGGGGATCATCCCTATGGCCTCGGTAGCGGTGCCCTCCCACAGGCTCGCCATGGCGGATGAGATCAATAAGCGTTGACATGGAAGCTAATTTAACTTTTTTCCTGATGGGTTCTCATTACTCCACTTGGGCCATAAGTGCGTAATACTTGTCCTTCAATTCCTCTCGGGTTTCCTTGCGATTTGCATCTGGAATGATACATTCCACAGGACAGACCTCGACACACTGAGGAGTTTCAAAATGCCCTACACACTCCGTGCAAAGCTTCGGTTCAATAACATAAATCTCTTCTCCCTGAGAGATAGCGCCATTGGGACACTCAGGTTCGCAGACATCACAATTGATGCACTCATCGGTAATCAATAAAGCCATCTTTAATTCCTGACTAAAATACTCAATTATAAATATTCTAGCCCAATTTTTCAGCTAATGCAGTCAGTACACGGGGATGCACAAAGGGCGAGACATCGCCTCCCAAGGCAGCGACCTCCCGCACTAGACTGGCCGAAATATAAGCGTACTGCTCAGCAGGGGTTAAAAATAGGGTCTCCACTTCCGATACCAAGTGGCGATTCATATTGGCCAGTTGAAATTCATACTCAAAGTCAGAGACGGCCCGCAACCCTCGCAGCAATACACGGGCACCGCAACTGCGGGCAAAATCGGCCAATAAAACGCCAAAGCCGCGCACTTCCACATTAGGGTAACCCGCCAAGACTTCCTCAGCCATGGACACTCGTTCTTCTAATGAAAAACAAGGGGCTTTAACCGGGCTAGCGGCAACAGCAACAATAATCCGCCCAAACAAAGGAGCGGCGCGTTCCACTAAATCGCTATGGCCCCGGGTAATAGGATCAAAGGTTCCCGGATAAACAGCAGTAATATTTGGCATCACTTTGCTTTGCTAAAAAGTTATTCGGCTTCCGCTCCAGGGGCATTAGAAGTCCGACGAGCCAGATAATACCCTATCTCCCCCGCCTGCTTGCTATGTAATAATGTCCAGGTGACCGGCAAAGGCGGTAACGGGCTGCGCCTCCAAGCCTCCAGATAAATATAAGCACCGGGGGTCAACCAGCCACCATACTCCAAATAGGCGCAACAGGGCTCTAGCAAACTACTTTCAAAGGGAGGATCTAAAAAAGCAATATCAAAACTTTGCGCGGAACCACGCAGATAAGCCAACGCATCACCGGCAACAACTTCTATCTTCTCGGCGGAAAAATATTCTATCTGGGCCTGGATTGCTTGATACGCTCGCAAATCTTCCTCTACCATGACTACCGCCGCCGCGCCCCGAGATCTAGCCTCCAAACCGAGCACCCCGCTACCCGCAAACAGATCCAAACAACGAGCGCCGCTGATGACCGGCTGGAGCCAATTAAATAAAGTTTCCCGAATCCGATCAGGCGTGGGGCGCAATTCCGGGCGGGCCGGAAAATCGACTTTCCGGCCGCGCCAGAGACCGCCAATAATTCTAACCTGGCGCCGGAGAGATTTAGTTCTACTCCTTGGTAGCACCGCCCACCATAACCGTGACCATCTTATCTAGATCGATCCGTTTCTGAAAAGCCTCCCGAATCTGCGCAACCGTGACCGCCTCCACCTGGGAAATGAAGGTCTCCAGATAATCCAGTGGCAATTGATAGAAACCAATCATGGCAAGATATTGAACCTTCTCCCCATTGCTGTCGATTCGCAGGGGAAAACCGCCGGTAATATTTTGCTTGGCTAACCGAAGCTCCTCCTCGCTGGGTCCTTCGGCGATAAAGTCTCGCAAGGTCTCGCGCAACACCTTTAAGGCTTCCTCGGCTTGTTCGTTGCGAGTTTGCAATGCCATGACATAGGGACCTCGACGCCGCATGGGGCTAAAGTAGCTATTAGCGCTATAGGTTAATCCCCGCTTCTCCCGAAGCTCCACGCTAATTTGGGAAACCAAACCACTGCCCCCTAGAACATGATTACCCACATAGAGAGGAAAGTAATCGGAAGCGCCTCGGCGCACTCCTATCGTTCCCGAGATGATGGTCGTCTGGCTAGAAGGGTAACGAATGGCCTCTACTCCCGGCTTGCTGATGTTAAGGACGGGTGGTAGTGCAGGCGCCGGTTTTCCTATTGGTAAATCGCCTATCACCTGCTCGGCTACCTGCTCGGCCTGGGATCGCTCTAGCGCACCCACAATCGCCACTACCGCATTGCTGGCCACATAGTAGCGCCGATGGAAGGCCAAAACATCCTTCCGGGTTAAGCTAGCCAACCCTTCCTGGGTTCCTAGAGGCAGATGCCCATAGGGGGAGTCGCCATAAAGGCGGCGATAAAAAGCCCGGCTAGCAAGACTGCTCGGCGACTGCAACTGCCTTTGTAGAGCAGTTTCCATTCGCTTACGTACCCGCTCAAAAGCCGCTACCGGCATAGTAGGCTGCCTCAAAACCAAGGCCATGGTCTCCAATGCCGACTGCAAAATTTTAGACTCGGTCAAGCTACGCAGGCTGACTACCGCCATATCCCGTTCGGCCTGGGTACCAAACTGGGCGCCCAAATTATCAAATCGCTCGGCGATGGCATCGGCATCTAACTCACCCGCACCTTCCGGTAAAAGGGCGCTGCTCAGTTGGGCCAAGCCAGGTTGGTTTCCATCCCGGGCCGCACCTGCGTCGAAGACTACGCGGACATCCACCATGGGCAATTCCTTGGCCTGGATAAAATAAACCCGGGCTCCGTTGACCATCGTCCAATGCTGAATATCAGGCGCCGCTAAACTTATAGCAGCAATACTCCATAGCAGTAAAATTGCAAGACTACGAAACATGGCGGCCTCCTTCCACAGGCTGAGTCGAAGGCGCTTTTTCTCCTGGCTCAATAGGTAAAGGCACTAATTCCGCCCGGGTTAACCTGGTCTCCAACAAATATTTCTGGGCAACCGCCTGGACTTGTTCAGGGGTAATGGCGCGCACCTGATCCACATAGGCATCCGCTAGCCGCCAGTCTAGCCCAACCGTTTCCAACAACCCTAGCTGCATGGCCTGAAAAAACATGGAGTCCTGTTCAAAAACCTGATGGGCAACTACCTGGTTTTTGATTCGCTCCAGTTCCTCCTTGCTCACGAGTTCTTTTTGCAGGCGCTGAATCTGGGCCCAAATAGCCTCCTCCAACTCGGCAATAGTCCGTCCCTGGGCCGGTACTCCAGCAATCACAAATTGGTCTTCGGCACGAGCATACAAATCATAGCTAGCACCCACACTAGTAGCAATTTGCCCCCCCCTAATCAGTTCCTTGGAAAAACGGGAGCTACGCCCCCCATCCAAGATTCCACCGAGCACCTCCAGGGCATAGGCTTCCCAATCTTCTTCCGCGTTCTTTATAACCGGCACCTTCCACCCTAACAGCAAATAAGGTAGTTCGGCTGGTGCCCGTACGAAAATCTCCCGCTGACCCGTCTGGGAAATCTCCCGCTGGGGTTTGGGAGAAGTGATTTTTTCGGGTTTCAGGGGGCCAAAATATTTTTTGGCCAAAGCATAGACGGTCTCAGGGTCCACATCTCCTACCACCACTACAGTCGCATTGTTAGGGGCATACCACTTTTGATACCAAGCTTGCAAATCCTTGAGTTCATAATGCTGAATATCGCTCATCCAACCAATTACAGGATGATGATAGGGGCCGCTGAGAAAAGCGGTGGCGTTAAAACGCTCATAGGTCAAGGCATTAGGATTATCCTCCGTGCGCATGCGCCGCTCTTCCATCACGACTTGCTTCTCCTTCCGTAATTCTTCGGGAATAAGCACTAGATTGCGCATGCGATCGGCTTCCAGCCGGAAGCTGACCTCTACCCTATCATTGGCCATCTGCTCAAAATAGGCAGTATAATCGCGCCCCGTAAAGGCATTTTCCTCACCGCCATTAGCGGAGATAATTTGCGAAAACTGGTTTGGTTCCAGGTTTTTGGTACCCTTAAACATCATGTGCTCCAGCATATGGGAAATACCCGTAATCCCATTATATTCATAGCTAGAGCCCACCTTGTACCACACCTGGGAAACCATCACCGGTGCTCGGGGATCTTCCTTAACTAGGAGCTTTAGCCCATTCTCCAGGGTAAATTCATGTACTTTGGCCATAACCGCTAGTGGCAGCAGCAGAGCCAAAAAAATTATTAGCGAGCGTATGAATGGCGTCATTGTCTTCCTTCTTGCTTGATTAACGCTATAGATATTGGTTTTTAAAATTAACAATAATGATAGGATACTTAATCGTAAACATTACCTAATGAGTCATAAAAGCCATGGTAAGTTTCTTTAAGCGTAAGCGAAAGAGCCCAGAACAAAATTCAGAAGCAACTCCTCCTCCGGCAACCACCCAAGCAAGGGAAAAACAATCTTTATTCAAACGCCTGCGTGAGCGCCTCGGCCGTACCCGCAATAATCTGACGGGCGGTATTGCTGATCTGATGCTAGGCAAAAAATCCATTGATGATGAATTACTAGAAGAGATTGAAGCTCAATTACTTATTGCGGATGTGGGAGTAGAAGCCACCCAGGCTATTATTAAAGATCTCACCGTTCGAACCTCCCGCAAGCAACTCCAAGATGCGGAAGCCTTGATGGCAGCCCTGCGAGAGAATATGCAAGCTTTACTGACGCCTTGCAACCAACCGTTAATAATTCCAGCAGCCATTCAACCCTTTGTCATTCTCATGGTAGGCGTCAATGGAGTCGGTAAAACTACCACTATTGGCAAGCTAGCGAAAAAATTCCAGGCTGAGGGTCGCTCGGTAATGCTCGCTGCTGGCGATACCTTTCGTGCTGCAGCAGTGGAGCAATTGCAAGTATGGGGTGAACGCAATCAAGTTCCGGTCATGGCCCAGCACGGCGGAGCCGATTCCGCCTCAGTAATCTTTGATGCTGTGCAATCAGCCCAGGCCCGGGGAATTGATGTGCTCATTGCGGACACCGCAGGTCGGCTCCATACCCAGATCAATCTTATGGAGGAACTCAAGAAGATAAAACGAGTCATGGGTAAAGTTAATCCCCACGCTCCCCATGAAATAATGCTGACCGTGGATGCTGGAACAGGCCAAAATGCACTGAATCAGGCTAAACAATTCCATGAAGCCGTTGGCCTTACTGGGATTATCCTGACCAAGTTAGACGGTACTGCCAAAGGAGGGGTGATCTTTGCTATTGCTAAAAAAATGGGGATCCCCATCCGTTTCATCGGTGTCGGCGAGGGCATTGATGACCTACGCCCCTTTAACGCCGAAGAATTTGTGGATGCCTTACTTACCCCGCTGCCTCCGAAAGAAGGCGAAGAATTTGAGAATTTACCAGAGCAACCAAATTAATAAATATCATTAACTAGACCGCTATACCTATCTTGTTTATTCACGGATACTAAGTGGCACTAATCGAACCGCCGGCGGGGGGAACCTTTCCTTAATATTAGCACTCTTATTATAAGAGTGCTAATATTAAGGAACTTCTTTACTTAAGAGGAATTTATGGAACTGACTGTACGCAATGATAACTGGGCATTAGTACCTCTAGCCGTTGGCAACCTCAATACCTATTGCCAAAATGCCCACAGCATCCCCGTGCTAAGCGCAGATCAAGAACGATCACTTGCCCTCCGGCTTAGGCAGTATAATGATCTGGAGGCAGCTCGGCAATTGGTCCTCTCCCATCTTCGTTTTGTCATCCGGATTGCGCGGGGATATAACGGTTATGGACTTCCCCTGGCAGATTTAATTCAAGAAGGCAATATTGGTCTCATGAAAGCGGTCAAACGCTTCGATCCAGAGCAAGGAGTGCGTTTGGTATCTTTCGCTGTCCATTGGATTCGGGCGGAAATCCATGAATTCATTCTTCGTAACTGGCGTATCGTCAAAGTAGCAACCACCAAAGCCCAGCGCAAGCTGTTCTTTAATCTGAGGAGCGCTAAAAAACGCTTAGGCTGGCTTAATCGAAAAGAAGTAAATGAAGTTGCCCAAGATCTAGGTATTAGCCCTAAACAAGTTATGGAGATGGAAGCTCGATTGAGTAGCCAGGATACTCCTTTCGATGGCACTAACACCGAGGAAAGCGAAAATAGCCTCCCCGCGCCGATGGCTTACCTTGCGGATCCATCTGCTGATCCAGCCCAGAAAATGGAGCTTCTAGACCAGGAAAATTATTATGGCCAGCGGTTACGACAGGCATTAGAAGTACTAGATTTGCGCAGCCGCACTATCATTAACCGCCGCTGGCTTCAAGAAAACAAAAGCACCTTACACGAACTCGCAGCGGAATACCAGATTTCTGCCGAACGCATTCGCCAACTGGAAAATAACGCCATAAAAAAGATGCGTTCCGTACTGGCTGATTAGCCGCTCTTCAAATTGAGAAGCAGTATATTAGAAAAAGGGAAAACGAGGCTTCAATTATCAGCGCTCCACCTGCCGCTACGGTTTTAACCCGGCTCTTCCAAGGAGGGCCTTGACGTAGTTCGCTGGAATCGCATACGTAATTCCGCTGGGATGTTTAAGAACGTTTTCCTTACTGCCTTTAACAAAAACTTTATTGACCACACCTAGCACCCGTCCCGTATCCGGATCGTAGACGGGACTACCGCTATTACCCGGATATGCGGTAGCATCTAGTTGAAACACTTTAAAAGGTTGCCGGCGCAGCTGTTGAATGCGCTGAGGATTAAGATCCTGGCTAGCTCGCCCTGCC
The DNA here is from genome assembly GCF_000143085.1 of Nitrosococcus watsonii C-113. Taxonomy (NCBI): domain Bacteria; kingdom Pseudomonadati; phylum Pseudomonadota; class Gammaproteobacteria; order Chromatiales; family Chromatiaceae; genus Nitrosococcus; species Nitrosococcus watsonii. The sequence goes on from NC_014315.1 coordinate 1,901,908, forward strand.
GTTGCAACGGGAGTAATGGCCGAGATAATACCACGGTGGGTCACCGGATAGAGTCCCAACACGGGGCCAATTGGAAAGCCGGTAAAAGCAACTCCCTCTCCTTCACGAACTTGCGAGGGGTTGCCTAGTGAAAGGAAGGATAAAGAGGAACCTCCTATCTTCAGGAGGGCAAGATCATGAATGGCATCTACCACCACTTTCTCCGCCCGTCGTACCTGGCCTTTAACGCCGACAAAAACCGCAATATATTCGTTACGCTCCGAATTAAGCTCAGAAGGCAAAACATGGGCATTGGTCACCACATGGCGACCATCAGCAACGACAAAGCCTGTTCCCCGATAGTGTGCTTGGACGCCCCGAATGGAGGCATAAGTACCTACCCCCACCACTGCTCGTTTGACATGCTCGATGGTATCCACCAAACCTGCCCGAGAAGAGGTTACCATAAGAAACAATAAGCCAGTTGCTAGCGACAATCTCCATGCCTGTAACCATATTTGACGATAAAGACTCACTGGGCTTCTCGGGGGTTGTTTTTCGGCAAAATTCTATCTTTACAAAAATAACGAGAATGTTTACGGACTTCTAGGCGTAACGGCATATAAAACCAAGGCAACCACCAGGCAAGCAACGCCAATAGGGCATCAGTAATATCGGGATATCGGCCCGCAAGGTATTGCTGATTCCATTCCAGGGCGAACATCCCAACCAATATCCCGATGCCACCCCAAACCAGCACCCTTCTGGGCCGCTGGGGGCGCAAATGAAGCACCAGTAGGCTCAGAGCAAAAAAAGGCCACGCGCCAATGATTGTATCAGCGATACCAATCACCGTGCCGGTTAGGTGACCCTTAAAAGGTATCCAATTGAAGCTAGAAAATAACCAAGTTGTCCCTATGCGCAACTCATCAATCATAACCGCCCCAAGGAGTGCAACGATACCGCTTAAAACGGCAGCCTTTGGCGGTAATTTCTGTAATAAGGCAAAACCAATTATTCCTATGCCCGCGCCTACAAGGGCTTCGCCGGAAAGGGGGCGACCTACCACAGGTATTTTGAAAAGAAGCACCGCGCCAACGAATACAGCAAACCACCAAAATACTGATTTACACGATTTTAAGGCTATAGTACTCACCGTACCCAGCGCCATAACAGTCAAAACATATACCGCTATCTGACCGAAGTCCAGCGGAATCTGCCGAGTCAAGGCATACCAAAGTGGCTTTAACTCCTGGCGCAAGCCAGAGATATCAAGCGACGGAACCCAGGGACTGGTTTGAGAAAGTGCCCATAACCCTAGTAAAAACACGCTCGCGCTGGCCAGGGCTCCAGAGCGAATATAGGCTTGGCGCAACGCAAGCAGACTTTCATAAACCCATCCTTGGGGGCGCACCACGATAAAGAGCAGCCCGCCTGCAAGTGCTCCAGCGCCATTAAGCGCCAAGTCTAGGAATGAAGAGACTCGGCTGGGTAGGTAAACCTGTAAAGATTCGAGTAGAAAACTTAGCATGACCCCCCCTATGAGGGCAGCAAAAATTTGGGCAATGGGGGAGCGGAAGATAGCGGCGCGGGCAAGCAGAAAACCAAAGGGGATATAGACAACAATATTAGTAAAAATATCTGAATAGCTGACATTCGAGCCATGCTCAAAAATAGGCCGCCACTCCGATTCCAATGGAACTCGCCAATCGTGCCAAGGATAAAGAGTGCCGTAGACCAACAATCCCCCGTAAATAACTAGCGGCAACCAATAAAACGGCTTGGCCTGTTCATTGGAATACATCATGCATAATCCCTCTTGCTAAAGGGAGATTATGCATGAGTAGAAGAGAAAGATCTAACGACTCCCTTTATAAGTCAGTTACCTAAGAAAAATAGAGAGTATTTATTATTTGCTAGCATCGTGGCGCAATAAATTTGCATCTATCCTGCTTGATTCCTTTCATGCTCCACTAGGCGTATAGACGATGGTAAGTTTAGGTCTGAGTGTGGGATTGGCCGTATAATCACTACTGCGGAAGCGTTTAAGATTACCATTACCACTCACGGGAACCAGGCGCCAGCCATGGTTGGTCTGGCCATTACTCATGGCTTGAAGGCCAGCGGTAACATCAATCTCAAGCCACTGGGGCGCCCAACCCACCCCCGCTTGGCCATCCGCAACAGCATTATAATCAACGCCGCTGCTGCCCGCCCCGCTTTCAGCCCACGAAACGCCGCTACGAGACTTATTCCAGGTGGCTTCATTTTCATCCCACGCCCGTAATAGCCGGTGGGCGCGATACACAAAATTGTAGCTCGAGTATTTATACAGCGCCAAGGTGGCGGACTGGATCGTGGCCCCATCCGGAATTGAACCACCCTCGGACTGAAAGATGGCAAATTGCACCAGTGGAACAAAGTGGGGCGCATCATCATTCATAACACTCCATGTCCCATAATTACTGCCCTGGCGATAATTAGACAAGAACGTATCCCGAGTGCCGCTGTAATTTTCAAAACCGTCTTGAAAGATGATGGTTGAATTACCGCCGCTGCTAGCAGTGACGGTGATAGAAAGCGGAGCGGAAGTAGTAGAGGCGCCGTCGTCATCGGTGGCGACCACAGTTAAAGTGTGGTCGCCAGCAGGCACAGCCCCCCAGAGAAACTCATAAGGCGCGGTTGTATCCTGACCAAGCAGCGTATTACCCTGGTAAAAAGCAACTGCGCTCACCACACCGTCAGAATCACTAGCCTGGGCAACGAGCCTAATATCCGCTCCCGCTGCAAAACTCGCCCCCGCCGACGGAGCGCTCAGGCTGACGCTAGGCGCAGCATTGCCACCACCACCGTTGTTTCCACTTCCACCGTTTCCAGGATGTTGCCAAGCCATCGGCTTATACAACCAAACGTCGCCATTGGTATTACCTTGCAGGCCCATAAACGCGTCCAGGCTGGCGATATATTTCCACTTGCCTAATATTCCGGTCTCTACGTCCCCTGCGGGAACGGCGGATGTCGGTATAGGCTGCTTGCTAACCGTCCAGCCATGAGGGGAAACCGAGGAAGGCGCCTGCATTGCCCAGACTTTGCCGTTACCTTTCCAGATCAGATATTGGCCGCGTACCGGATCATAATCAATACCGTCAGTGCGAGATAGTTTGAATCGGCCACTTGGATCATGAGGCGTGAATATAATATTATTATTTTCCGGACCAGCAGTATTCAGATTCCAATAAGTAAATTTCCTATCGCTCGTTTTTACGACTACATTTAGATCGGGATCATAGGCTGCGGCCCCTTGATCATTAATACCTCCCCAAAACCTGCCCATCTGCTTCCAGGTGTCTTGCGCAGGATCGTTGATGTCCTTCATAGTATATTTATAAAGGGCTTGAGCGGTGCTGCCGGAATTGCCAACGACATAAACCACATCGGCACCGTTCTCCACCGCATAGGCAGTACCTCCATTAACAAAAGAGGCCGGCAGCGAGGGATTGCCAGGAATATTGCCATAGATATCCCGATTCTCCCACATATTGCCTCCCACAATCTCTGGATGAGAACCCTCGCGCTGCACATGGGAACCGGTGGTGCCGCCCACTTTATTGGGGTCCGCCCTGGAAGGATCAAACAGATAGGGACCTGTTTCTCGAGCTGTGCTGGCGTTAACCTGGCGCATATAAGGGCCGCCATGTTGGGAAGCGGCGCCGCCAAAGGTTAAAAACCGATCAGCAACTGGTAAAAAGATATTGTTATCGTAGGTATGCGCGGAGGGTGGCGCCGCATCCGGGCCATCAACCGGCATAATAAACCCCAGATCATCCTCGGTGATCTGGCTGGGTAGGGAGGCACGTTCCCACCGGCGCGTGGTGCCACGCCAGCGATAAACGTCATTACCATTATAATTAGCATGGCCGCCCCCATAAATGATGAGGTCGCCTCGATTAGAGTCCCAGGCAAAGGAACTCCAGGCGCCGATGATCCTGGATGGAGTCGGATTACTCATCCCCTTGAGGGGGCGCAGCCCAGGCGGCGTCCATACATCGGCAAAGCGATTAAGATTAACTTTAACCCAATCTCCTTCTGGCAGAGTCTCGAGAAGCGTTATTAGCCCGCTGAGATCAGGTGGAGTTCCAGCCGCGTTTCGCTGGACGCTCGAAGCAGGTCTATGCTCAGGCATTACATCAGCTTTTGGCCCATCAGTGGGATTAGTTTCGGCGGCTAATACTTCGATGGCTAGCGGCTGAGCGGTTAAGCGATCATCGCTATCGACCATCTGGATGGTAAATGGATAATGGCCAGCCGTCCTTGGTGCCCCGCTAATTACGCCGCTAAAGCGATCAAGCGTTAAACCCGCCGGAAGATTCCCCTTCACCGACCAAAGGTAAGGAGTGCTGCCGTCTAGGGCTTCAAGCTGCGCCCTGTAAGGTTGACCAGCATCAGCCAGTGGGAGGGCGCTAGTCGTTATAGTAGGTGAGGGGCGCTTGACACCCATATAGTCAAGTCGCAGGGCATCGACCGTAAAACCGTGTCCATCGCCGCTGGCAACGGCAACACTAAGCTGGTCGTTGAAAAAATAGGTGCCTAGATAATGCCAAAGCCCGCCACCAATAGACTGATCAGCTTCTACTGCGGCAAAACCATCTCGATGATTAATATCATAGATCGTTTGCGCTGAGCTGGCTTGCTCTTCCGGCCACCACGCGTAGAGACGATAATACCCTTCCTGCGGCAGCGCCGCAGAGAAGTTGAAACGGCTGGCCGCATCAATACTCTTCAGCGCCGTACCCGCATGGCTTAGGTAGGCATCCAGAGGCTCGAATTGACCACTGAACGCATCGGCCTGAGAAGTCTCTTCAAGCACGATGTTGGCTTTATGTTTTAGCCTCTGAGTAGCGATTTCGGCTTGCTGGGCATCGACTCCTACCGCGGTACCAGCAAACTCAAACAACAAGAAAGCTGCGGCAAGTAATAAAGAACAGCGCCGGATTTTACTGCTAAGGCAGTTTTTCATGTACTTCGATTCCCTTCTAAATGGTAAGAAATACAGCATGATTATTATCTATTATTGGTTAATTTATGATGCTGACTAATTTATAATATCGCCCCTACCCTGTCCAGCGTTACACTGCATCAAAGCGAAGAGGGAAAGTCCTGTTATAGTGATCAGGATGGCAGCAACACATTAAACAGTCTTACCGCTCATGCCTATCGCGGGCGCCCTAAGGGCGGGGTAGGTGCGCTGATGCTTGCAGAAACTCTTGCCAGTATCGGCAAATTATTTCCAGTTTATCGAGCACGATGCATGCTGCATCAACTTGTTGCGCTAGCCGCTGCGCTTGGTTTTCGCCAATAGAAGGATCGAAGCAAACCCGGGATACCAATCGAGATCCTGGCGCAATTCTAAGCGCGCCAAGCCAATCCCCTTCTTCATACCGGATTCGCACGGGCTGTCCAATATGACAGCATTGCGCTGCGAGCCGCCGTTCCGCCTCCGAACTCCCAGCAGGAAGCCAACCGGACAAATCAGCGTTAAGCCAATGGTAGGCTATAACCGCCTCATCATAAGTTAATAGGGCCGAGGCTCGGCGTATCAGGAAAGTAAAAATGGTAGGTACGCTGTCCCATGATTCACGCTCTTCCCCATTGGCGCGACAATAAACAGATGGCGGTAGCGGTTCGATAAATGAGCGTCCCTCCATACGGTCGCGCAGCATTTCGGCAAAGTCCCGGAAAATACTGTATCGGCTTCTTGAATTGGCAGCGAAAAAAGCTTCCATTTCCCATAGTGCCGCCTGCCATCGCAGGAGCAATCCGTAGTTAGGTGAGGTACCCAAATGCAGTACTTGTTGGGGCCACCGCCACTCCTCCGGCACCTCCCAGCGGCTCACATAGCCGCTGAGACCTTGAGGAAAGGGACTGTCCACATCAATACTACTAGCTACCGATGGGGGAATCAGGAGCGCCCCGGCAAATGGCGGGCCAGTAAAAAATTTTGATCCAGTCGCAATGACGTAGAAACCCCGACGCAGATAGCTAGCCAGATTAGCGCGACTCACCCGCATTTGGGCTGCATCTACAATGACCGCAACTCGCTCGCCATAAACTGCTTGCAATTTTGCAATACACTCGAGACTAGGTGCCCCTAAGCCTGTTTTGGAGGAATCCAATAAATGAATAAGCGCTGAGCTGCCTGCTTTAATGCCCGAACTCACCCATTTATGCAAACGGTCTTCCACTTCGCCGCTCGACAAGGGCTGCCCCGTCTCATCGCGCAATTCCAACTCCTGCACTTGAATCTGATCGCAGTGGAGACCCTCCACTGCCGTACCAGGCTGAACCGCGCCGCCCAGTGGACTAATGTGGTCGAAATGACAACCGGCAGCCGCATAGCGGCTGCCACTACCAATTTCTCGTGGGGCAATAAGGATATTTAATAAGGGCCGTTTGGCAACTGCGCTGGCACAATGTACTGCAAACAATTCCGCATCCGTACCCGAAGGTGTCAACAAAATTTTAGCGCCAGGCACTTGCTCAAGCAGTAATACTTGAGCCAAGTGCCGCCTTATCCGCTCCATCTCCTCAGCAAATCCGCTTACCAACTGACCAGCTAAGGCCAATGGGAACAGGCAACGACGCTGCGCTTCGGCATATGCAAATCCCGCTTCTGAAATCGATGATGCCGTACAGGTTGAAAACGTAATGGCCCAGGGGCGCGGGCTGGGGCTGCAGCCATATTTATTAAGTCCTGAACCCGGATGGACCAAGAGTCGTTCATCGCCCCCCAGGGTCAAGAGGCGCTCGGTGGGCTGCGCAAGCGCCAAGCACTCCGCCACACGCCTAATGGCAATTTCATCTTCTTCACCGACGGAGGGAAGCAGATCGTTAAAGGCATGAATAAAACGGAGGAAGGGCGCCAAGCCTGCGATAATAGCTTGCGGCGAACTTTGCTGGGCACGCAAAGATGCCAAAGATCTGAATGCCTCTCCCAGCCAAGAGGGATCGGCGGCTAGCACCTGGTCTTGATCTTCTGAGGGCATACTTTCAAGAAAAAGCAGGCTGGAATGCAATGCAAGCAACGCCGCTGAAACTGCTTGGCTGGAGGTATGCGCCGCCTGCGTCCAGGCAAGTTGTTCCACCCCTTGTCGTAAATGAAAAACTGCCAATGCAGGATGTGCAAGTGCCGAGGGACTCATCCGCAAAGTTCCAGGCTGCTGGATATGCAAAGGTTGTTCCTCCGCAGACACCTGGAGTGAAAAGCCTCGCAACAATATATTGATAGTGGGAGCCTGGAGTGTTAATTCCAGAACGCTGCATTGCGCTGGTGACAGAGATACCTCTATCACCGGCTTTACAGCGCGGGTCAACTCGCCATAGGTTCGAGAAACTTCTTCAGCATCTATCGTCATCTGATAGCGTTCCTTAAAACCTCCCTACCGTCCATTAGGAGGGCATATATCCATATTTGCGCAGCATCTCTCTCAATGGACCTCGATTCATGCCTGCATCAACCACCAACTGGGGCAAGCGTACCCCGCCGATGATATTGACTTCAAGCATCACCGGCCCCTGATCGGTCAGCGCAATATCCCACGCCTGCATCTTTAAGCCTGGCAACGATGCCGTGCCTTCCCGGCAGAGTTCCAGCACCTGCTCCCAATCGGGTAGCGTAATCCCTACCAGCCGTTTTCCCGTATCCGGGTGCTCGGAAACATTCCGACGCTGTAACCCCAAACCCGTAAACAGCCTCCCCACGACTCCCGTCTCAGGGTCGATAGGCCCTACTAAATTGCCAGGCTCCCAATAATTGTCGGCCATTGCGTTGCCCACGGCGACTTTCCAGAGAGTGCTAATCACAATAGGCTCTGGATCCAGTAAAGTCACTACGCGGACACTGCAAATGCGGCTACCACACAACTCCAATAACAGGGGGTGTGGCTTCAAAAGCTCCTGAAAAATCCACCCTTGTTTCGCCAGGGGCTCGAGAGCAACCACAAAATCCGTCACAGCCATACGCTGTCCATTAGTCAGCACTAGCTCATCGCTTTCACGCTCAAGCCGCTCGATGGCGTATACATTTTTACCCCACATTCCAAGCACAGGTTTGGCAACCAAAGGAAATAGCGCCTGCTCGCGAAGAAACTGCCCAAGCTGCATACCATCGCGCACCGCTGTCAAGGGGCCATGGCGGCGGATCGGATGAAAAAGCGCATGCAGTTTGGGCGAAGGCAATTGCAAGGCATCGAACAGGCCGTATGCCACCAATTTATCGTTCGCAATGGCATGCCAAAAGTGGGAATCGAATAATTCCCAAAGATCATATGTCATGTGTCGGCCAAGAAAGGCCCTCTTCTGCCCGGGACTAAAGCGCCGATCATCGAACAAACAATACTCGTAATACTCATAGGGAGCCAAGCGGCCCTTACCCCAGCGCAAGGCAATCATCTCAATAGCCTGGCTCAACAATGATTTCCCAGATGCCTTACGCGCTGCCCTGCCATGTTCCCACAACTCACCCGGCAACGCGACAAAATCCTTGCAAAACCGGCTAACGCGCTGGCGCAGTCTCCAAAACATGACAGTTTAATTGCTACCGTGGCTGGCGATCTTAGAGGCGGCGGGCGCCATCGCCGGAATGGAGGTTGGATCTCCCAGGCCAATCATAGTAGGGCGATAGCGGTCCTGCACCTGCGCAACAGCCCAATGAAACTTGTATCCCGTTCGGGAAATTAATAGGCGAAGGGAAATAGGCATTCGCAGGGGCAACCCCAAATTATTGCCCCGCCACACGATCCAATGATATAAAGTAGCCTGCATTTGGCGCAGGCGGTGGCGCATCGATCGCCGGTTGCGAGACTCAAGTTCCTCCGAAAATGCCATAAGAACCTGTCGCGATCCTGCCGAAAACATCGCCCCATTATCCAAGGTCACCCAAAAAGGTTGAGTAATCGCCTTTTTCTCCTGTCCAAATGATTCCCGCTCAATGCCTGCCGATTCGGCCAGCCGCCGAGGAATCGGCCTATCGTAAGTACCTCCAAGGCGCCAGGGAGCCATTTCAGGGGATTGGGAAATCCGCAGGATCTCGTCGTGGCGGGGCATCGTCAAGACCGGCAACGGTGCGTGAATGAACCCCAATCGCAACCGGAATTCCCCCAATGAGGCCCCGGAAGGATCCTTGCTCTTGAATTGGGTGCTATCCTCAATGGCTTGTGGTTCGAAGTCCCAAATGGTATCTCCTCGGAATCCAGTGAAAAATACCGTGCCGGGGAGGTGTTCGGCCAGCACCGACATCACTACATCATCGCCGCCATTGCCCGTAGCCAGAAACTCGGCCTCGGGAATAGCTTCATTTTCAAAATAAAGAGAGCGGTCAAATTTCATGACATTGAAACCAAGCTGCCGCCCGATTTGACCGCCGTCATCACAAGCATTCTGTGGATTACCCACATCGCCGTTAAGCTCCATCCGGGCACTGCAAAAAGTTACCGCTTCAGTACCACCACATTTACGCGCGATGACGGCGCACGCCGGCGAATCATAGCCGGTGGAAACAGTGGCAAGCGGCTTATAGGTAATGGAACGGCGAAGATCATTCGCATTATCCATTACCTGTTGCGCCATCCCTTCGAGATAGCCCGCATAATCCTCATAAGTGCCAAAATGGGGAAGAGCGGGTGGACAGTCCGTATATATATGAAGGTCGCGATCAATCCGGAATCGGCGGTAGTACTGAAGCTGAATCCGTCGGCCTTGCGCGGTAGGAACCCACTTTCGGGCACGGTGATAGCCTTTTACTACCGACAAAAACTCCGACTCATACCCCACGTGCATCGGATCGATCGCATCGTCAAGCACCGCAAGCAGGTAAATAAATGAATTGGAGACAAAAAGACAATCACCATCCCGGCAGAAATGCAGGCGCTCCAGAGTATGGCTACTGGGGATGAACACTACTTGATCATCGGAGAGAATTGCCCCGGAACCCAACACTGCTTTGGCGTCTAACAAGCCACGCCAATCGTAAGGTCCATCCCATCCGCCTTCAAAGAAAAAATTAACTTGACTCTCCACCCAAGGTCCGTGCTCTACAGTCACAATATCTGAGCCCTGCCTAAGATAAGCACACCACGCTAGCCGCGGCAACGCCGCGTTCATTTGCATTCTAAACTTCACTGCCCTATCCCCCCTCTTGTCGCTTTACGTTCCATAGACGATGACTGATGATGGCTAGTGTAGTGGGAAATAGGGCAACGCTCCACATTTTTTAGCGCCAACTGCAAAAAAGGGCCAACTAAACACGGTCCATGACACCTTTCAAGGGGTTAGAGCCTATTGTCAATTAAGCTAGATGAAGGCGGAAACAAGCTATAGTCATTCCAATGTACTGTCTTTGTTTTTTCAACAAAGCAAAGAATTGATTGAGATCGCTAGCTTAAGAGAATATGTTGGCATATAAAAGCGCGCATTATCCATAACGATAACACTGAGCTTATTCAGATCTTTAAGCAAGCAATCCTTGATCCATGTGTTAACCAACGCGTTGTTGTTGCATGAGCCTTTGAACGCCACGGGTGCAAGCCACTTATCTCGCCGTTTTTGCAATTATTACCCAATATTCCCCTATAAATTTGCCCACGCGGTGCCCAAATTATGCGGGCGATAGCTGTGTTTTTTAAAGCCGCACTCATCGAATATATGCGATATTGTCTTTACCGTGGCGCTTGAAAAAACCGCGTAACCGAGCCAGGTAACACGCTCTTTACGCATCGCTTCTTTCTAGCTTACCCTCTTCGATAAACGATGTAACACACTGTCTAAAATCTAACGAATAAGTCAGTCTCAATTGGAATGACTATAGACAACACCGAGTAAAATTTTAGCGCTTTTATCATAGCGGCTTGTGATGCCCTTGAATAGCGGCTTGTGATGCCCTTGAATTGGTTAAATTTGGCGAAGAAACCCCTGATTTTGAAGTTCCATAGAGTGTAAATAACCCCCCTAGCCGATTTGCATAGCGTAGCTACGCACAAGGCGCGAGGGCCAAAGCTAAATGTTGTTTCAGCGTTAAATTCGCGCTATGATTTCCCCGCTGCCAAGAGCGTGACCTGCCCTCGAGAGGAGGGGAAGTAAAGTAATGCGCGCCGAAAATGGTATCAAATTGAGGATTTGCACAATAAGTCGTAGCCAGTGCGAAGGATCTATTGAAACACGAATTAGCCGGACTATTGAAGTTTTGCAGGAACAAAATTGATATCAGTCGCGATGAAACTCCAAATACTAACCTAGAAGAATTTTCTCTGATGGTTGAAAGTTTAGTCAAACTTATATGTCTTGGAATTTAACTTGTTGTAAAGTTTCGGTGCCACCTTTGGCATGGTGTTTGCTCTTGTATAAAAACGGCCAAGCCATTTTACTGCATGGCGCTAATGTCGAAATCAGTGATTTGGGTTTTGTTGAAGGTGCCTGGAGTGGTGCGTTTATTGATTACGCTTTTGATAGAACAGATACTTTCATGGGGACAGGGGGGCGTATACGTAGCTCGACATTCATTGTTTCGACCCCCTCACACAGCCTGGATCGTATCCACTACACGAGATGTAAACATTCAATTATTCTATCTAATTCACTGGTTTTCTTACTAAATCAACTAGGAGACCGGTTAGATCCCTGCAACCCTTTCTATGTGAGGGACTTGTCCAGCTACATTGGCGGCAAAAATAAAATGCGTAAGTGGATCAAAACCCTTTCAAAACGCAAAATCTACCTTGCGCGTATCGCTAATCTTGAAATTAGCACCGACTTGGACGTGCGAGTTATCCCAAGACAACTTCCCGTTATTGGCGAGGATTTTGCTAGTTTTAGCGATTTTCTGAGTAATACTGTTTCGGCGCTGGCAGAGAATGCCCGGGACCCTAAACGGAAAATAAAATACCATCCTGTGTCGACAATTTCTTCTGGCTACGATTCTTCAGCTGCGGCCGTTCTGGCCAAGAAGGTCGGATGCAAAACCTGCTTGACTATCGCAAATGCACGGGATGATTTAAACGAATTTACAAACCTTGACGATAGCGGTGCACCGATTGGCGATCGTTTGGGGCTAATAGTGTGCGAGTTTCGCAGAGATCAATATTTAAAATCAGCAGATTATCCAGAAGCTGAGTTCCTTGCATCCGGAACGGGCGGCAATGATGTGATACTTGCCGATGCTGAGCCCAAACTGGCCAATTCATTGCTCTTTACAGGGTTCCATGGTGATAAGGTATGGCAACGAAATAAAAAGAAAGTAGCTGACGGCGATATGATCCGTGGTGATACCAGTGGCTCTTCTTTGCTGGAATTCCGCCTTCGCACTGGCTTTATTCATTTACCGATACCGTGTATTGGTGCAACCCGTCAGACGATAATATCGGAGATATCCAATTCACCCGAAATGAAACCTTGGTCGGTTGGTGGCGCATATGATCGACCGATTCCAAGGCGGGTTGTTGAAGAGGCGGGTGTGCCAAGAGAAATGTTTGGTCAAGAAAAGAAAGCGGTTGGGCAGCCATTCAACGCTACTCCCAACGTATCATTAGTGCATGGCAGGCCGCTGCAACAACTACTTAGCCAGAATTCGTATGCAGATTTCCAGATCTGGCTAAAAAATCTAAGTTGTAAAGATACATTGCTCAATAATCGTTCATTTAAATTAATGCGTTTTCTACATTCACCCTTACCTTGGCGGATAAGAAATTTGTTGTATACAATAGGAATAGTCAAACGAACAATTAGTCTATTAGATGAATTTCGCTATACTTATCCGCTCACCGAGCATGATTATTTATTGCAATGGGCCATTGAAAAAATGGCGCATGTGTATGACGTTGATCATTCAGATTTACCGCATAATTTAATCCCCTCAAAACCACTAAACGAATCATAAATATGCCCCCCTGTGTGAATTCCGAAAATTATCAGACCCCTATATTGACAACACGCCCTAGTTATTAACTAACTGGCCACAACCGACTTCGAGTCTGGGAAAATAATAACCTCAATTCGTCCCAGATGGGATGACGAAGCGCAAGCACAGCCACCAGCCAGCCTACCCCAGCTCCAACGGCGCTAACAATAAAAGCCTGCCAATGGGGCTGTCCGCTCTCAGCCGACATCCCTAGATAAAGCAAGGGAAATGCTATCGTAGCAGTAGTGACCAATAAGCTTGAAACAGTAGCTTTTATGTAGACCCTACCTTTGAGGCCAATAGCGGAACGCATCAGCAAAGAGGAATAAAGTAAACCCACCACGGCCGGAAAGACCATGGCGAAAGCAACAATTTCTAATCCATAAGGAATAGCTAACATCACCGCCAAAATCGTTGCCAACAGCGTGGCCACCCTTAACCGTACTAATAAGTGTATCGCACCAACCGCAACCAGAGCCTGAGCGGTAAAGGCGAAAAGCGCATCAACCGCCGCATAGATGGACAGAATACGAGCTAGAGGAACTGCCGCATCCCACTGATCACCAAAGAGGATTCGCACCATTGGGAATGCCGTTATGGCAACAAAAGCGTAGCATGGCCACGCGAGGACCGTAATTAGCCTAAGCCCATGGGCATAAAAATCTGCGACGCTCTCTCCCGCACGGTGTTTCGCTGCCATGTGAGGCAATATTGCCGGACTTACGGCCGATAGCACCGTGCGATCGAAGAGTCGAATAACCCCAAGCGCCTTACTAAAGAAACCTACTGCCGCGGCACTCAAATACCGACCAATGACCACTTCGGGCGTTCCCTGCTGAAGCTGGAACGCAATGGTTGAGAGCGTAGCCCGACCGCCAAAGCTCATAACTCTTCGCCACTCATAAAATCCTGGGCGCAAGATAAAGTGGCTAGGCCCTAGAAGACGCGCCAACAGCACCGTGGTAATTACACCAAGGAGTGCGCTCCAGGCTAAGCTCATAGCACCAAGTCCTATCCATGCGAACCAAATACCGCTTGCTGCACGGACAAATTCACTGGTGACACCCACCAGGAAAATGGTGGCGAACTGCATCTCCCGATTCAGGTACGAGAGAACTACAGAACCGAACGGAATTAAAACGAAATTAATGGCAAGAACTCGCAGAATTTCGGTCACCCGCTCGTCCCCGTAAAAATCAGCGATCCAAGGCGCAGCAATCGCTAGCACGATGGCCATAGACCAAGCTATCGTCAGCGTGATTCCAAAGGCGGAGCGGATACGATCCATAGTAAGCTCCTTCTCCTGCACGATATACCGGCCTACGCCAAAGTCACGCATGGAATGAGCAAGATTCACGAAAACCACCGCCATGGAAAAAATACCGATCTCGGCCGGAGTAAGCAGGCGCGCCAGCACCATCGTGGAAACGAGGGAAATCACCAACGTTACATAGCGGTTCAGGGTGGTAACCACTATTGAGTACCGAACACCGGGCTTAGTCTTACTTTCAAGCATACTCTCTTTCTTGTCCTTTTCTACCCCAGGCTGCAAGTAAGGGGCATAATATGGCGACAGCTTTGCTTACCGCCTACGTCTAAGTAATATCCCCGATAATCTGCTAAATGGGGAGATCGCGGGCAGTGTCCACACCCTCAACGTAGCATAAGTTATCGTCTAGCAATCCGAGTACTTAAATTACTTGCGCAGCTCAAGCATGGTAAACTTGCTGTATCGGTCCTTAGCTCGCGCTATAGCCCAAGGAAAGATAAATTGCCTGAGGTAAGTCGGCTTACCCTCGAACCAGCTTGCTGTACGCCAAATAGCCGGCTTCCGCTTGGCCCATTCGGCATAACGATTGACGGTTTGATGAAACCACCGATCCAAACTGGCACTAGCGAGAGGAGGTACTTTTCCCCTCTTCCACCATGTCGATCGATGCTCCTTTAACCAGATTAAAAAATCTTGCAAAGAAGAGGGTGTTAGAAACTCATCGTAATTATGAATTATTACTGACGCCATACGCTTCTCCATACCGAAGGCTTCTCGAGGGACTCCTTTATTTTCGACGATACGCCGACATATGGGACGGCTGTATTCACCACTGATATCCCACTGACTCATCTCGGGATCATTGCTGATCCTATTCACCGCTTCTATAGACCGAACTGCCCAGAACGGGACTGGGCAATGAATAAAACCAGCCCATAGTCTAAACTCAGTTAAACCCAGCCCAGAAGGATCACCGCGAACGATATTGGCGCCCAGATGCTTAGTGCGTTTGCCCCACATTTTATCGCCATGATAACCCGTCATAAGAACCCGTCCCGCTAAAGTCTCCGCCGCTGCACTAAAGCGTACTTCCTCTCCCATGCTATTGGCGGCAATAAAAGGAATTTCCGGTTTCTGCAAACATCGCCATGCGGTACCTGACAAAACGATGGGGCGCACACCGAGATAACTGGCTATGCCTTCCCCACTATCCTCTTCGTTGAGGTGAGTCCGATCAAAGCAAATCGCCTCATCGCACCCAACTCCACTAGCCAAGGCCATTAGCGTCGGCGAATCATATCCCGTAGACAACGTCCCTAACATACGCAGGTGTTTGGAACGGGTGGGAGAACAAATATTTTCCGCCAGCTGCTCCATGGTACTTTCCAGAAAACCCAGATATTGTCCGAAATTAGCAAGCTCCCTATTTACGCTAGGCTTAGGAACGACAGAAGCCATGTTCCCATCCCACCGCACATTATCGAAATAAACAAGCTCGACATCTCCTTTAGAAGTTGTTAAAAGCCGCTTGTAATTATCGATACCGTAAACAACTGAATACAGATCTTTATAGTAAAATCCATATGCTGGATCTAGATAAGCATCAACTACAGATAACAAACATACAAGTGAATTGGACAACCATACGCTTCTATCCCTTCTTAACATATTCAAACGATCAACCGTCGATCCAGACGAGACGAATATCATGACTGAATCCCTTATCCGTCCTCCGCTTCCCGCAATTACATCAGTTTGATCAAATCCTCCTGCCTCAAATGATCCGGGCCATACCGCTTCACAAAAGAAATCCGGGGTAACCTCTACCCGTGAACCATGGTAAATAATAATTTCTTGATTACCTTTGTAACATTCCGCAAGCCATGCTTGACAGGGCCAGCCGCTCATTAATTGATATTTAAAATGCATAGTATCTATTTACCCTACTTGTGTGTCGGCTTTAATTAATGCGAAATATTCACCACTTAGGCATTGGTTATTCACCGCCAGCCAAAGCAATCCGCTCTAAAAACTAGCAATTTATTTAATGATTAATTAAACTGAATTGAAATATATTAATCTACATATATTAAAAAATTAATCTTTACTATCTCTAAGATGATAGAAAAAAACTAAATCACGTCTTAATAAAGGCAAGTGGTTTTAGCGATAAACTCAGTAATGACAAAATTAATACGCATACATATTTTTGGGAAACCATTCTATTCAGCAGAACGGTGGCTAGCGTCTAATAAAAATTTAATTAATTTTCTCATCCACGGAAGCACCAAAGCCCTTATTTCACGGTTATGGGCAATCGTATACAAGCGCAAGAGCTATTAATTTCTCATGATTTTTGGCGTGCTGTCTCTTCAAGCAAAGCATGAGGCTAGCCAAATATTGGCGGCACTTTTTAAACGGATCCATCGAGATGGTACGCCCGATCAAATCCGAACGTTTGACTTTCGCCTGGCTATCACGACCATAGCAGGCACTCCCAACAGTCGACCTCGAATAAATATAATACCCTTTTCAACGGGCCAACTTGTCATCCTCGCCGATATCCCCATTAGAGAATACGTAAGCTATTTAGAAAAAACCGATGCACTTTCCCCAGATCTCCCTTTAGCTTGGTCGCTACCGGGAAGATGGATCGCTATAACCGTGCCCCATGACATAAATAAACCTATCCAGTGGGCCTCAGACCCTATCGGAGCACAGTGGCTCTATGTTACGGAAACCTCCGGTGGGCTGGTATTTTCCGATAATTTTTGGGCTGTTGCTAAAACGGTTAGCAGCAGCCAAGGTATTGACCCAAAAGCCCTTTGCCACGCTCTGGTCCTAGGTTACAACCTAGGAGAAGAAACCATCACGCCTGGCATAAAGCTCGCTCCCGGGGGCTGCGTTTACCAATGGGATGCTGGCGATTTTCGTATTATCCGTAGCCATCAGCTTGAATACGGCGATAAGATGGCCGGAGCGACCGAAGCTGAGAAGATTACTCAAGTTCAAGCTGCCTTTTATGAAGCCGCTCTTTCTTGGAAGAAGGTTCTACCGGCCCGAACTGCTCTTTCTTTATCGGCCGGCCTAGACTCTCGAACTGCCTTGGCTTATCTCCAGCGAGCCGGCGTAGAGATGTCTTTCTACACTTTCGGGCAGCCCGGCAGCACCGAAGTGATAGGAGCCCAGTCCATCGCACAGCGTGTTGGTTATAGCACTCATCTCTTTAAAATTCCAGATGCCTCTTGGGATGACTGGGAAATAAATATCCAGACGCTGGGTACTATCGGTCCATTACAGCAATCAGGCTGGGCACATAGCTGGCGGACCATGTTAGCTAACGAAGCAGATGCAGTCGTGATCGGCTACTTGGGAGATGCATTAACAGGAAAACACCTTAGCTCGCAGCAATTTAACCGAAGCGACTGGGTCAATTACTGGACTCATTGGAGCTTAAGTTGGGAATGGCAGGAGTGGCCTGGAATCCGAAAAAAATGGCGCAGAGATCTCCCTAATAACCTCGCCGCTAGCTTTCGGCAAATTACCCAAAAACTAGAGGTTGCCTTCCCACACCAGCAGGCATTTCATCTTGATTTTTATTGCCGTCAACGCCGCTGGGTAGCCTCACAGCCTAATGATATAGGGGCGGCGCTGCTTCCCGTGTGCTTCTTCTATCATCCAGCCATCTGGAAAATATGGACAAATCTGGCCCTATCTGATCTAGAACGCCAACGCCTTTACAGGCGAGCAAACCACCAGTTATTCCCCGATCTTTTCCACCGTCCAGTATCACCCGCAGGAGATCTGTTTCAACGAGCCTCTCGGAAGCTTACCCGGTTTCTCAGGAGAACGGATACCGCGCTACCGCCATCAGAACGGCCGCGCGTAATTGATAGATCGCGAGCACTAGAAAGAAACCAGCAACAAATCATTGCCCAATTAGAATACAGCCGTGAACTACTAGAAGAGGTCGTAGATGTTGATTTCGTCCTAGAAAGGATAGGCGCCTTCGAGTTACAACGACCATCCGAAGCAGAGTGTGCAATGATCATGAGAGTAGTGAATGCATCCCATCTCATTTCGGCTATTATCTAGTTTCTCCCAAGTAGTACTAAAAAGTGAGAGAGGAAGAGACCAGGCGAGTAGATGGTTAATTCAATCTGCATCTCGTATAGCTTTCAGGCAACTCCCCTTGCAGGGAGTTGCCATAATCTAGTATAGGTAGAGTATAGAGATTGCTCAATTAGAATTAGAAGCGGATTTCAGCTCTGTAGAAGCGTATCGTTTACGGATTTTTTCCACAGCCCAATGAAAAAGCAAGCTATACTCCCTACCTGAAAAGGTTCCCGATGCTGGGCGGGGGACATCTAGATTTAATATCTCTATAAGCGAGCTAAGCCGGGCTTTGGAAAGATACCACCCCAAGGTTCCGTACCGTATCTTCCGAAATAGCCGAACTCTCACCTCCTCCGCCATGTGCCGGGTGATAGCTTGCTCATGAGGCTGGTTGCTAAGTTTCCTTTCTCGAAACTGTAGAAAATCATCCCAAGATTCTTTAGTAAACATTGTCGAAATATTGCTGGCAACCCACGTAGGTTGGGTCACAGCTTTCTTGATGGTACCAAAAGATTCCCTCGCCACCCCCGCTTCCTCAGCTATTCGCCGCGGAATAGGACGGTCATACCAGCCACCTAAGCGGAATTTAGCCATCTCATGGGATAATGAAATTTTATTAAGCTCAGGCCGCCTGTACATCGTTAACAAAGGAATAGGTAAATTCAAGAAACCTACCCGTAGCCGGAACTCAGACATGGAACCACCGAGGCCGCCGGTTGTGGACCGCCCGTAGCGGTGGTGGTTGACATTCTTAGTAGTGACCTTCCACAAACCATCGCCGAAATCCCCCTTTACGAAAATCCGCTTCTCAAGTACGGTACTCAAGGGTGCATAAACAACATCGTCGCCGCCGTTTCCGCTAGCCATGAATTCAGCCTCGGGATATTGTTCCAACTCAAGATAGGCTTCCCGTTCAATTGGCAGTAAGGTAATTTCAAGTGCCTTGGCAATGTCGGTTGCATCCTCCATATGCCCGTGTCGCGAATCAGCAAACGTTACTGCTTCCGTGCAACCAATTGACTTAACAAGCGCGGTACACGCTGGCGAATCATAACCCGTTGAAAGTGAGCTTAACGGCGTATACCGAATAGTTCGAGCAGGGTCTGTAGCATTATCATAAATAGCACAAATAGATTTAGCGAGGTAATCGATGTACTCCGTATAATCGGTAAATGCAGGAGGCGTAGGACGAGATATTCGCCGTTGAATGAGGTCATGGCCAACCGCAATGCCATCATGATAGTGAAGAGTAGCCTGGTGCTTTCCATCGAGGGGAATTGAAGTTACCGCTTTGTTATACCCTTGCAGAATTGAGAAAAAATCCGTTTCGTAGAAGCCATAACTGCTTAATAGCTGGTGTGAGCTGGCCTCTAACAGATAACAGAAGGAGTTAGAAATATACAGTACATCTCCATTGCGTATACTGTGCAGCCGTTCGGTAGGGTAAGTCGCGGGGAAAAAAAATACTTCGCTGGCGCTAATCATACCACCCGATCCTAGCAAGACTTCGGACTCACCCAATCCACCCTTGGAAAAATCGCCCAGCCAAGCACCCTCCACAAAGAAAGTAGCTATCTGTTCTACCCAGGAGCCGTGCTCGACAAATATCGTATCATTCCCCTTAATAATTTTCGCACACCATGACAATCGGGGAATCGAGGTGTTTTTACGATAACAAAAACGAAAGCTCATACCCTACTCGCTAGCATTTTTTTTCTCAATAGCCACCTGGAAGAAAGGAAGCGCTCACCTTAAGAAGATTCCCACATAGCCAAGGAGAGCACTAACTAGGATTTTACTAGCCAATGAAACAAATTTTGGAGCGTGGACATACCAGGGGAAAATACCGCGGGCCAGAATAGCAGGAGTGCTAGGACAAAATCTGCACCCCAGGCCATAAAACTTCTAATCATGGTGCTTAACGCGAAAGAAGACATGTATGAATAGCTTCTACAAAGCCCCTACCGATAATAGCCTTGCCAATAGTATGATAATAAAATCATTGGTGATGGTAGTTTGAGGAGTAAGAGGAGTAAAAAGGTAACGGCTATAAGCGGGCTAACAAATACAGAAATGTGGTCAAAATATTTCTTCCGTATTGAACTTCACCTACTAAGACTTACCTCATAAATTACCTATAAAAATCACTCTATATTAACAATTTAGCAAAGGCTTTAGCACAATCACTATTCTAACAAACAGAGTTAGTATGATCGTGAAGATAAACTCCTCAGCTAATGATCTTAATGGACATTCCAGATAGAAGGCAAAATATAGGTAATTATACTACGGATCCTTAAAAAATCAAAGATAAGTCGGTAGTGCTCAAAAAGTAATGCTGCTCAGAATTATCGTATGACTTCTTGGTTGTAATGACAAATAAAGAATTTGATTGCACCGATATGATTAGCCAGTTTTTTCGAAAATAACAGGGTTTGACGAACCAAGCGCGAGACGCGCTGGGGCAAGGTGCAGTTAAACCGTTCGATGGCATTAGTTTGCCCCGAGCCGTTGGGACAAATTTGATGCTGCGCTGTAGGAATAATGCCCCGATAGGCCTCCCCATTATTGTCAGTGATAAAGGTAGCTTGTTGACGATAGCTTGTCGGAAGACGTAGCCACACCTGATGGGCACTGTCCTGTGAGCAGTCGCCGATATAGAAGGCCACTACTTGGCGTGAGCATGGATCGAGCGCCAGCTAGAGCCATTGCTTATTCGCTTTACAACCGACAAAGCTCCACAATTCATCAGCTTGGACTTCCAGACAAAGGAGTTCAATGGCCCGAGCGGTTGAACACCTAGATCATCAGTCAAGGGCGCGTATAGCTCATCGATAAACTGCAGCAACCACGTCGAGCTTCACCTCCAGTACCCGACAAATACCTCGCAACGACAGCCGCTCTAGCAGTCATTTTTTGACCAAGGTGCGCCTGGTCTCGTCAATTCGATGGGCGTCAGCCACAAACTGTCAACCACGCACCAGAGAGGCGTAATTTTGTTTACCGTAGTGGGGGCGACCGTTTTTCTTAATATGCGATTTCGCAACGTGGGCAACGCAAGTTGTTCATTGGTTGCTTCCTATTACAACGGAGTCGCTCTGTTTTCACAAATTCAAAGCATTACTTTTTGAGCACCACCGATAAGTCTAGCAGCGAAGAGTACTCAGCCGATTACAAAGTCTGCAAACGAAGGGCTAATAACCTGAGTCGGAGTCCATTGGCCGGACTCACGCTTATTGACTCTACCCCAAAATCCTAAGTAAATCATCTATAATTTAGAGTTAACCAGACGCACACAAGCGGTTAATAAGCCCTAAACAATGGCAATCTGCAAACGTATCAACCATCAAAAACAAATATTCTTTTTTCTGCCATTACAACAGCTAGATCACATTTGATTAAATAACTAATAATACAATTGAAAAAGCATTACAATCCTCTGTTGTCAGGCGCAAATTCAGAGCTTGCAACCGTTCTAAAAAAGAGATTCATGTCGCTGCTATTACGTCTATGGCAACAAAAAGCCCTCTTTCTTTATGACCAACCCGTTCTACACTACACACTGGGGCCTTCCCTTCAACGACATACTAAGACAAGCACGATCGCTTCAGAGAAGTGGTAAAAAAACACGACCCATCTAATTATTGGAACTCCAAGGTATATTTTTATTTCCACGTTGATATGCGCAAAACCGGTACCACTTTTATGCAAAAATGCCTTTCCAAAATTCTACAGTATTAAATATCTACCCCCCTGGTCACCAACAAACGCATGGATTGCCTGTTGTCCAATATCCATCTTCAAAGTGAGCGCAAAGGGATCTACAAGGCCCTTGCTATTACCTTTGCGCTTCCAATAAGCGCCCTATCATCCTTATTAACTGGTCCGACCTCATCGAACGCGAACGGCTGATGCTGCTGCGTGCTGCCATCGCTGTCGAGGGGCGCTCGGTTCCCATTTATGAGGCCATCTACACTCTACTCAGTATAACAGCCCTCGTATTCATAACTCCCTGAAAATTGTACACCGATTATCGTCATGGGTGACCGATTTCGTGGTCCGCGATTCAAGGCTGCCGAAAATCTCAGTTGGCATTGGCTTGGGCGAATTCGCAATAGTATTAAATATCGACTACTCTCGCGTAAACGCCCACTTATCTCAGTCCAGCCGAACTCTCTCATAAGTGCCCCTATCTTTGCCATCTTCATCTGTTCAAAAAAGGCTGTTCTGGACGCCATCCTTGTCGCTGCGTTGAACACCACCGCAAACACAGTAGTATCGAAACTGTCTTTAAGAAACAGCAACGCGACCCGAGGTTAATCGCAACCCACCTCACTCCAGAGGAGTTTTCGCCCAAAAGCATTATAGCCCTTCACGGTAAACGGATGCAGACCGAGGAGTGTTGCCGTGATTGGAAAAGTGATATATACCGATTCGGTATTACCATCCCTCGTTCGAGGAATATCAAACGACTCAACCTCCCCCTTTTGGTGGGTGCACTGGCTACCTTATCTCTATGGTGGATTAGCTGCCATGCCAAGCGCAACCAAGGGCACCGCCATTTCCAAGCTAACACCGTACGTGATCGTAACATCCTATCAATTTTGTTCCTTGCTGCCGCCGTCATCAGGCAACCTGATTACCCGATTAACTGTACTGACTTGATTTACTCCTGGGCATCATTCCCCGATTATGTGCCTGAACAGAATTTGGCGTAGCTTTGTGGGAATCCATCAGAGTTCTACGTTGGCTGAAGATGAGTACTCTTCATCGTATTCTCTCTGTTCAATTCTATTGGCTTTAGGAGCTATGGCGGCCTCAATCCCCGCTTCCTGGAGCAATACCAGCACGCGTTGCTGCAGCATCGTAGGCTTTGTCCGCCAGAAACACCATAATTTTGTGTAATAATGTGGGCAGCAGGGCGTCCGCTCCCTGCAAATAAAGTCCTTTTACAAAGGAAAGCCCTAATTACACCGCAAAAACCGACAGCGCCTACCCTATAGCCCATAATACTTCAACCAATCGCCCCAGAGGAAAACGCTTAAAATATTCTGTGGTTTTATAGACGTTTCTCCTCTTTCGTCCAGTTGGACCATTTCCTTTACCCCATTTGGCCCTAATGGTGGAGGTAGAACTATTCACTACTGGTTATACTGCCACCCGCTCGATACGGGCTAATAATTGATCACATATTTGACGAATAGCCGAATCAATCTTAGGAGGAGATCTTCGACGCACGGAACTAGCAACTACTTTACGGCTCACATGCGGTTTATAAGCGATTCCGAGAAAAGTAAACAACTCATTAAATACCTCGGTAGGGTGTTGGACAAGCTGCTCATAACCTACCAAACGTACACGTGAGTCCTGATCCAAGTTCTGCTCGAAAAAAAGCACATTACGAAAATACCAAAAGAGCGCGCAGGCTGACGCATTGCTGATCTCAGGATGATAAAGACACCTGACTAAGGCATGAGTTTCATCCGACATCCCCCGTCCACGCCATCCAGCGGCATTCCGATCTCCAGCAATACGTCGAATGCTCTCTGGCATGCCGGTCCAAAGATCTAAGTGTGAATTTACAACATCCTCATAATGGCGCACCAACCATATCCCCTTTGATGGGTTAAATGTATCCATCAGACAGCGTAATTCCTGGAGTTCACAAAGTGCTTTTAGTACTATATATTTTGCGCTAGCGGTTCTTACTAGGCTATGAATAACAGTCGGTGGCCGCATCTCATAACCATTAAAAGCACGCGGGTCACGCTCATGGTAAACCATGGTCTCAAAGCTTCGCTCAAGGACATCCATCAGCATATTAGTCCCTGATCTCTGGACTCCTGCAATAAAGAAGATCTGCTTGGCACCCTCGCGGGACGAAGATAAAAGCGTTTGATAAGCTTGTTTCTTGAGAAGAAAGGAATGGTACTTGATTCTCGCAAGTGCGCGGACGAGCCCATCTTGACTTTTCATAGACGCCTTCCAGGCCATTTTTCAGGGAGACGTTCATTCTTCTGTCCCTCCTTGCTTAAAGAAGATAATTTATCTTGGCCACGCAGAGAAGACTGCCCATAGTGTATCCTCTTATTATTTGCAAAGACTGCAGATGAATGGCGGCTAGTTATTCGCCCATCGGCCAAAACCTCCCGCCAAAGCAATGCGGCTAAAACAATAAAGAGATAATAAAGGTCAAAATAGGCCAGATTCAAGAAAGCTCCACTGACGGCATAGCCAACAAGTCCTACTTGCAATGCCCAGGCATATTGCCCTATCCACTGCAATTCAGAAAACTTCGAAGTCTGTTTGTTAAGGCGTCCTAGCCGTTGGTAAGTTAAAAATAAGATTATCATAAATAGGCCAAAACCCACAAAACCGTGCTGTCCTAGCATTTGAAAGTAGATGCTATGAGCAACATGCCTGCCTTTTATTACATCGAAGTATTCAGGATCCAGGTAAGTATACCACCGTACAGAATCGCCTTCGTAGTCGAATCCACCACCGCGTAACGGCCTATCCACAGCAATATTCCATGCCAAATTCCATGCTGCGATACGCTGCATCGCGGAGGCATCCATTTTGTAATCTTGAATACTCTCCGCCCGATTAAAGAGCTTTTCAGGGGCAAATGCTAGGGCAGCGAAAGCAATAGGGATAAGCAAAATAACCAATAATGCTTTATTACGCCACTTCATAAATAACAGCATAGAAACCACTGCTAACCCTAACATAGCACCTCGCGAGTAAGTGAACGGTATAGCGATGAAAGTAAGGGCAAAGGTAGTATATAAAAGCTTCCGTAACCAAACTCGCTCTTCGTGCCGCGCTAAAACTAGAAGCAGGGGTAACCCCATCACTAGTGCTAAACCTAAAAAATTATTCCCGGTAAGGAAAGAGTTTTCAGGCCCCATCACATGGTACTGTCCACCTGTAAAAATAGTAAATACACCACCTTTAAAGCCATAAAAACCTAGGCTCAGAGTTGCGACTAGAAACAGCCAATAAATCCTCTGTTTGCCATAGATGAGCATCGTCGTTACATAGCTCATTAAAAAAATTTTTGCCACCTTATCCCATTGTTGCCAAGCATCCTCAGGTGCCCAAGCGAAAAATGTGGTAAAGGTCATATACCCAAAAAGCACCAATAAGAGTCGAAGTTCCAGTGTCCAGGCAATAGGCTTCCTGTCTCGCACCAGCAGCAGCCCCCCTAATATCGCAATTGCCACCATCTGCGCGAAGGGCATATTCCAGGCAAACCCCCACGTCAACCGATGAGGATTCATAATGCCTATCCATGTCCATACTAAAATACCAATCCATGGACGTAAAAAACAAACAGGCAGCAAGGCAAAAATAACCCCTGTGATCAGGATATCGCGAAACGGCATTAGCGAGTTATACTGGAGTGGTTTTTGTAAAAGTAGTTTTCATTTTTTCGGCACTAGCCATCGAAATTTTAGCTTTCTTACGCCAAATCTTATTGAAACTGGCACGGATAGAGTTTTATGTCAAGAATTCATTCCACAAACCTATTAGCGCACTCTTTAGTGCTCGATAATGCCTTCAAACGCCCAGACGAGCCAGCACTGATCCATGGCGATCAAACCTTAAGTTACGCCTCCCTCGGTAGCGCGGTTGAAGCCTGTGCTCGCGGGCTTCTGGCCCTTGGAATTGCCCCCTCTGAGCGCATTGCCGTCTACTTGCCTAAACGTCCTGAGACCGTGGTTACTCTCTTTGGCGCCGCGGCCGCCGGCGGCGTGTTCGTTCCTATCAACCCATTGCTTAAACCCCGGCAAGTTGCCTATATCCTTCGCGACTGCAATGTCCGAGTGCTTATCACCGCTGATAACCGCACCGATCTTTTACAAGATGAACTTGCTGAATGCCACGATTTGCGAAACCTAGTAATCGTGGATGCGCCTACCCAAGCAGCTAAGAATCTTACCCACCCAACGGCTATCTCATGGGAGAGTCTCCTATCATTGGGAGCCGGTGCCCCGTCTTTAGGACATCGCCGCATTGACAGCGATATGGCCGCCATCCTCTACACCTCTGGAAGCACGGGACGCCCTAAGGGCGTGGTACTCTCCCACCGAAACTTAGTCGCGGGTGCACAAAGCGTAGCTCAATATCTGGAAAATAATTTCAACGATCGCCTGCTCGCAGTACTACCCTTAAGCTTCGACGCCGGCTTTAGTCAGCTCACGACTGCCTTTTCTACCGGTGCAAGCGTAGTACTAATGGAATATCTACTGCCAAAAGATGTCATTAAAAGCATCGCCCGCCATGGGATCACAGGGATAACCGCCGTACCCCCTCTCTGGGTCCAACTTGCCTCCCTTGCCTGGCCCCCCGAAGCCGTGAATACCCTGCGGTATATTGCCAATACGGGGGGCCGAATGCCCAAAGCAGCCACGGCGGCCTTGAGACGATCTTTGCCTCAAACCAAAGTATTTCTGATGTATGGACTCACAGAAGCATTCCGCTCCACCTATCTTCCTCCTGAAGAAGTTGATAAACGCCCCGATTCCATTGGCAAAGCTATCCCCAACGTGGAAATCCAAGTAGCCCGCAAGGATGGTAGTCTATGCCTGCCTGGAGAGCCAGGAGAATTGGTTCATCGTGGCGCCCTAGTAGCCATGGGTTACTGGAACGATCCTAAAAAAACGGCGGAACGTTTCCGCCCTGCACCGGGGCAACTCCCTGAGCTCCCCCTTACGGAGATCGCCGTATGGTCTGGTGACACGGTACGCATGGATGAAGATGGTTTTCTCTACTTTATCGGCCGCCAAGACGAGATGATCAAAACCTCTGGTTACCGGGTAAGTCCCACGGAAGTGGAAGAGGTACTGTACCAAACAGGTTTTGTGGCTGAGACTGCTGTCGTCGGCATACCTCATCCAAAACTTGGCCAAGGGATAGTTGCTATAGTAAAACTAGATAGCGCCGATTTTAACCCCGAGGATTTACTAGTTGCCTGTCGCGCCGAACTCCCGAATTTTATGGTCCCACTTACCATAATCGCTTCGGATGCCTTACCTCGAAACGCGAATGGCAAAATCGATCGACGCGCCCTAGCAGCAAAATTTGAGTCTCTATTCAAGGAATAAAATGCTCTATGAACAAACCTCTTCCCCATTCACCCGTGGATTATTTTCCAGTAAAGGATGACTGCCTCCTCGTCGGAGGCGTTCCTCTTACGAAATTTGCGGCCCGTGTCGGCAGCACTCCCTTTTATGCTTATGAGCGTCGTCTGATTAGTGAGCGAATCCGACACCTGCGCGCTCATTTACCGTCCGAAATCTACATTCATTACGCGCTGAAGGCAAACCCCATGCCAGCCTTGGCAGGCCATATAGCACCGCTGGTGGATGGGCTTGATGTGGCTTCTATAGGGGAACTTAAAATAGCCTTAGATGCAGGCATATCACCCAAAACTATTAGCTTTGCTGGTCCGGGGAAATCCGATGCGGAACTCAGGACTAGCCTAGCGGCA